>NZ_JABBDZ010000007.1:0-164881 GCF_012847305.1 Devosia sp. MC1541 | reverse complement strand
ACCTTGGCCAATCTGGCCTACAACTTCGACCGCCTCGTCTTCCACGAAAAGCGCGCAACCGCGCCATGAGTCTGCCCGGATGACCGGGAAACGCCGTCAATGGGCACCGCCGATCGCCAAACGCCGCGCCAAATCTGCTCAAACACGGAAATCAGACGACCACAATCGCAGCCGCAGGCTCAGCGAGCCAGTTCTTGCGGGTCTTCAGCTGCCTGTCGTTGTCTATACGCCCGAGGATGTTGAGCTGCGTTTCCGCGTCTGGCGTGCCGATGCAGAGCAGATCGTAAAATAGCGTTTCTAGCCCGTCTGGGTTGACGCGGACTTTAGAGCTCTTTTGGAACGGCGTACCTCAGGTGCACCGTTTTTGTAACGTGTGCTTACGCGTTCGGAGCGCTCGAAATTTAAGGGATTTCTTGAGGCGGGCTATCTTGTCGCAGTCGACTCAGTGCCTTCACACTTGGGTGAGCGTTAGAGGACAAAAACAGCATTTTTGCGTCGTTCTGCGCAGGTGCTGTGGTCCGCGCGACAGTTGTATCTCTTGCCGGGCGTTGAGCCCAGAGTCACCGCGTGCTGTCTTGCGCGGTGAAAAACAAGCTTTGCTTTAGTGTTTAGTTGGGTCCCCGAAGCGGTAGTGGCTCGGCCAGTGAGAAATGGCGCTGAATTAACTCGCCAGTAGAATCTAATTTCTTGGATTCACTTGTCGAAGTTGATTGTTAACCAAGCGCGGTGACTTCATAACCCTTTGTAAGCGCACAACAAAAGTAACGTCTGATTCATGAGTGGCAGCTAGTTACTGCGTGCCGCTCACAGCATGGGTGCGAATTCCTTCTTGTAATTGATGAATTGCAAGGGACGGAGCGCTCACGCCTGTCGGCAGAAGAACGACAGAAAGACAGAATGCCTTCCACCGCCAACCGCTCGTCTCGAGGTTCTGTATGACCAGTACGCTCGAGCATATTCTTCGTCTTGACGGCGACATTGGCGTCAAAGCCGCTACCAGTGTGGCGGACGTTTTGCGTCAGGCCCTTCAAGATCACGCAAGTGTCCTCGTCGACACGCAGGCGGTCACTCATGCTGATCTCACCAGCGTTCAGACCCTGCTGGCTGCCAAGCGTTTGGCGGATCAAAACGAGACCACAGTGCGCATGGCAGAGCCGCTTGCTCCCGCCCTCGTGGACGCGCTTACAAGCTTGGGGCTGTTGTCAGCTGGTCAAGCCGACTTGTCGTTCTGGCCCCTTAATCCTGAACAGAAGTGAAGGCTTGAACTATGGCTAAAACCATTTTGACCATCGATGACTCTGCTTCCATTCGGCAGATGGTGTCGATGACGCTCATGACTGCCGGTTATGACGTGGTTGAGGCTGCCGATGGCGCCGAAGGCTACGAAAAGGCGATCGCGCAGCCGATCGATGCCGTGCTGACCGATCTCAACATGCCCGTCATGAACGGCATTGAGTTTGTCTGTAAATTCCGTGAGCACCCCTCCAGCAAGGGCGTGCCGATCATTTTGCTGACCACCGAGTCCGACGACGAGCTCAAGCGCCAGGCCAAAGAGGCCGGTGCGACGGGTTGGATCGTAAAACCCTTTAAGCAAGACCAATTGCTTGCGGTTATTAAGAAAGTCACGGGCGCATGATCGGGATAGATCCTGCGGAAACGTTCCGTCAGGAAGCACGTGATCTTTTGGAAGAGCTCGAAAGCGGGCTGCTTGACCTTGGGCAAGATCCGCAAAATCGTGCGTTGATCGACTCCAGCTTTCGCGCCCTGCACACCATCAAGGGCTCCGGGGCGATGTTCGGCTTCACCGCGGTGGCCAATTTCGTCCATGAGTTCGAGACGGCTTTCGATCGCGTCCGCAAGGGCCAGAGCGACGCCAGCTCGCGCCTGATCGATATTGCGCTCGAAGCCAAAGATTACATTAGCGCGCTGATTGAGGACGAGGAGACCGACGTCGACGGCGACGCTATTCTCTCGCGTCTGCGCGTTATCGTCGGCTCCAGTGCAACTGCGCCAGCGGCTGATGTCGCTCCTGCGGCGCCTAGCGTGGCGCCGGATGGGATTAAATCCTGGCGGCTTGAGTTTTATCTGCCGTCGGACGCTTTGGTTTTTGGCACTAATCCGCAGCTTTTGCTTGCCGAACTCGCCGACATTGGCCCAACCAAAGTCATGGCACTGACCGAGCGCGTTCCGGCCCTCGATACGCTTGATCCTGAAGTGCCACACATCGGCTGGCGCGTTGATATAGACGCAGTCGATCCAAGCGGTGCGATCGACGACGTCTTCATGTTCCTGCGCGATGCCATGGAATTAACGCTGGTCGAGGTGGCACCAGAAGCCGCTCCTGCGCCCGTTTCGGGGCCCTCCGAACCTGCACCGAGCTCGGTGTCGAAGGTTGCTGCCTCGGCCAAGGCCGATGCGACAGGCGACAAAGCTGCCTCAACCTCACTGCGGGTGCCAGCGGAGCGTCTTGACGAGCTGATGGATCGGGTTGGCGAATTGGTGATTGCGCAAGCGCGCCTGAGCCAGCTCGCTGCGCATTCGGACGATGCGACGCTGAAATCGGTCGCGGAAGATTTGGAACGCCTGTCCTCTGGTCTGCGCGATACGACCATGGGCATTCGCATGGTGCCGATTGGGACGCTGTTCAGCCGCTTCCGCCGCCTAGTCTATGACCTTTCAAGCGAGCTGGGCAAACCGATTGAGTTTGTTACCGCCGGTGAAGACACCGAGCTCGACAAAAATGTCATCGAACGTTTGGCCGATCCTCTGGTGCACCTGATCCGCAATGCCGTGGATCATGGTCTGGAATCTCCAGATCGTCGCCGCGCGAGCGGCAAATCGGAAACCGGCATCGTGCGCCTTTCGGCGACCTATTCCGGTGCGGAAGTTGCCATTTCGGTGACCGACGATGGTGCCGGGCTCGACGCTCAGCGCATTCGCGCCAAGGCCGAAGAAAACGGGCTGATCTCTGCCGATGCCAAGCTGAGCGACCAAGAGCTCTATCAGCTGATTTTCGCGCCCGGTTTCTCGACCGCCCAGCAGGTCACTTCGCTCTCCGGACGCGGGGTGGGCATGGATGTTGTTAAGCGCACCATTGATGGTCTGCGCGGCACCATCGAGCTCAACACCAATCCCGGTGCCGGGACCACTGCAAGCCTGCGCTTGCCGCTGACCTTGGCGATTATCGAAGGCATGTTGGTGCGCGTTGGCGATGGGCTCTACACCATCCCTCTGGCCGCCGTCGAAGAATGTGTTGAGCTGACCGCCGAGGCAGAAGCGACGCGTTCGGGCCGCAATTTCCTCGATATCCGTGGAAGCCTCGTGCCCTATTTGCGCTTGCGTGAAGTGTTCCAGACGCCTGGCGTCACCGGTGAGCACCAAAAGGTGGTCATCGTCTCGTCTGGCGAAGGGCGCGTTGGGCTCGTGGTCGATCAGATCATCGGCAACAACCAGACCGTCATTAAACAGCTGTCGCGTTTGCACAGCGGCATCCGCACCTTCTCGGGCGCGACCATTTTGGGCGACGGCTCGGTCGCGCTCATCTTGGATACGGCCCATCTGGTTTCGGCAGGACAAAGCTACGTTGGTCGCTCTGAGAGGGCCGCATCATGACCCAATCCGATATGAAAGCGCTCACCATTCGCTTAGGCGACGAAATCTTCGCCCTCGAAGCTGAGCGTGTCCGCGAAATTCTCGAGCCGGTGCCGACGACCCTCGTGCCCAATGCGCCTGAGTTCGCCGCCCATCTCATCAACTTCCGTGGCCGCGTCGTGCCGCTGACCGATCTTCGGGTCGTGTTCAACATGCCGCGTCCGCCCGCCGATCACGACACCCGTGTCGTCGTGATGGAACTCGAAATCGATGGCGAGCCGACCGTTCTCGGGGTTTTGGCCGACAAGGTCAGCGACGTCACCGACATTGAGGGCAAGTACATCGAAGACGCCCCCAAGGTCGGCATGCGCTGGCCTGCCGAACTGGTCAAAGCCATCGGCAAGCGCGACGGCGGCTTCATCATCATTCCCGATCTGGGACGCATATTTCAAAGCCAGGGCGCCAGAACAGCGCCTAATGCAGCATCAGAAGAAAGGCTCGCTTAGTGCGCCTATCCATTAAACTCAAACTGGCAGCAGTTTTTGGCCTTGTCGTTATTTTGGCGGGCGCGGGCAATCTGCTCGCCATCAACAGCCTTTCGACGCAAAACGCTCAGTCCTCCTATTTGATCAGCAATATTGCTGCACGCTCGGTAAATCTGGCCAATCTCAAAACCAGCTTCTTGAACGTGTCTCAGCAAGCCAATTCTCTGCTGATTATCAAGGAACCGAATGAGCGGGTCGCGATCCGCTCGGATCTCGAAGCCAATTACCAAGTCCTGCGTGCTGCAATCGAGAACGTTGCCGGTCGCCTGACCGACGAAGCCGATCTGGTTGCCTTTGAGCAATTCGTCAAAAATGTTGACGTCTACTGGGATTACGCGGTGCAGGTGGCCGATCTGGCCCTGCGCGATACCGATCGAGAGGCCATGGCGCTGAGCCTAGAGCATGCGGGGGTGCATGAAATGGCGTTCGAGCAGACGGCCTTGTCGCTGCGCGATGCTGCAACAGCGCGCTACGAAGCCCTAAAGCAGGTAAACCCTGCTGGTGCAGACGCCGCCTTTGAAGCCTATATCGGCTACACGCGCATGTTCACCGACACGGCAGATGTTTTTGCCATGCATCGCAATATCATGCTGTTGTCTGACGAACCGGCCACCCAACAGGCCATGTATGACGACTATCGCGCAGTATTGGACCGTATGCTCTCTGGCGTAACCCGCCTTGAGCGTTTGGCCGTTGGTGATGAGGTTGCGGTCTTTGCCTCGGCAATGACACAGCTGACAGAGCTTGCTGGCGCGATGGACGAAGCCGTCGATTTGGCAATGCAGCGCTCGGCCTATGTCGGCTACACGATCTCGACCCAGCAGGCTGCGCCATTCCGTCTCGAAGCCATGGCATTGGTCGATCAGATTATTGATCGCAATGCCCAGTATTTGATGAAGTCGGTTGCTGAAGCCGGCCACACCTTTGAAACCGACCGGAACTTCCTCATTGGCCTGATGCTCGTGTCGGCGCTGATTGCGCTAATCGCAGCAATTTTCATCACCACGACAATCACTCGCTCGCTCGGTCGTGCGGTGAAACTGGCTGAAGCCGTCGCTTCTGGTGATCTCAATGCCAAGGCCGAGATTAAGAGCAATGACGAAGTGGGCGATCTGATCACTGCGCTCAACATGATGACCGGCAAGCTCGGTGAAGTCGTGTCCGAAGTCGTCAGCGCCACCCGCAATGTTGCTGCTGGCAGCCAGGAAATGTCGGCAACCGCCGAACAGCTGAGCCAGGGTGCAACCGAGCAGGCCTCGTCCACCGAAGAGGCATCCGCCTCGATGGAACAGATGGCTGCCACCATTAAGCAGTCGGCTGAAAACGCCACCCAGACCGAAAAGATTGCGCGTCAGTCTGCTGCCGACGCTAAGGCGTCCGGCGAAGCGGTGACCAATGCCGTCAACGCCATGCAGACCATTGCTGAAAAGATCATGGTTGTGCAGGAAATCGCCCGTCAGACCGACCTTCTGGCGCTGAACGCAGCGGTGGAAGCGGCGCGTGCCGGTGAACATGGCCGTGGCTTTGCGGTTGTGGCTTCCGAAGTGCGCAAGCTGGCTGAACGCAGCCAGAGTGCCGCGGCTGAAATCTCGACCCTCTCGGGCACAACGGTTAAGGCTGCGCAGTCGGCAGGCGATATGCTGGCCAAGCTGGTTCCCGATATTCAGCGCACCGCTGAACTGGTCGAGGAAATCTCGGCTGGTAGCCGTGAGCAGAGCGCTGGCGCTATGCAGGTGAACGCTGCCATCCAGCAGCTCGACAAGGTCACCCAGCAGAACACCTCCGCGGCTGAAGAAATGGCCTCGACCTCGGATCAGCTGGCGGCCCAGGCCGAACAGCTCGAACAGGCGATTAGCTACTTCCGTCTGGAAGAAGAAGCGCGTGAACCAAAGCGCGTCGATCCAGCGCTGGTTGAGAAGGCCAAGCCTGTCCGCGCGGCAGCGCGCAAGTCCGAAGGTTCTGCCTCCAAATCTGCGCAGGGCGGTGGTTTCGACCTCGACCTCAGCGATGATGGTCAGGACGAAATCGACAGCGAATTCGCCCGTCGCCCGAACGTTTGAACGTTCAACCATAAGCAGGTCCGGTCGCTCGTTTTGAGCGGCCGGAGCCAAACATTGATTGCTGCTGCTTTGCGGCGCTTTGGATTGTCGAATGGCTGAATTATCTCAATACGTTACCCTAGGCGTCGCTGACGAAGTGTTCGCCGTGCCGGTTGGCAAGGTGCAGGAAATTCTGGATCTTCGGCCAATCGCACGCTTGCCGCGTGCGCCTCACTATCTTCTGGGCATGATTGATGTGCGGGGCGCATCTGTCCCCGTTCTCGATTTGCGTCTGACGCTCGACATGCCCGCTGCGGCCGACACCGAAACCAGTCGCATTCTGGTGCTGTCGGTCGAGGGCCCCAATGGCGGCATGACCGTGGGTCTCAAAACCGACCGGGTGTTTGAAGTCACCGTTCTCGACGATGACACGCTTGATCCTGCGCCGACCGTCAACAGCGGTTGGAGCGATCACGGCATTGCTGGCGTCGGTCGACGCAAAGGCGAGTTCGTCGTCGTGCTCGATCTTGATCGGCTTTTGAAAAAAGAAGTCACCGCTGCGACTTCCGCTCTTTGACCCAATTCACGATCGGCAGTCTTGCCGGTCGTGCCTTCTATCGTTTGGACATCAATTTGCACGCCTCCGCCACCACACCGCTTGTGGGTGATTTGGATCACCTCTCCAGCGTCGACTATGACCGTATCGCGAACATTATCTCGTCGCAGATCGGCATTCGTTTGCCTCCGGCCAAACAGTCCATGGTGGAAGGGCGGCTGCGCAAGCGCGTCCGCGCGCTCTCGCTCAAGAGTTTCCGAACCTATGGCGATTACCTGTTTCGGCAGGGCGGGCTCGACAATGAGCTGCCCTATCTCATCGATGCGGTAACGACCAACAAAACCGATTTTTTCCGCGAAAGCGACCATTTTGAGCTGATGCGCAGCCTCATGGTCCCGCAACTCCTCAAGGCGCGACTGGGTGAAGCTTCGCCGCTGCTCAAAGTGTGGAGCGCAGCCAGCTCAACTGGAGCCGAGGCTTACACAGCCGCTATGGTGCTCGCCGAGTTGCAAGCCCAAAGCAAAGACTTCCGCTATGCGATCTTGGCGACGGATGTGTCGCGCTCGGTGCTCAAAATTGGCCAGATGGCGATTTATCCAGAAGAGCAAATTGCTCCCGTGCCAAAGGCGATGCAAAGCCGATATCTGATGTTTTCGCGTCGCAACGGCATCCGCAATGACGTGCGCATCGTCCCTGAACTGCGCCAGCGTGTGCGCTTCAACTATCTCAATCTGATGGAAACCAGCTATCCGGTTGACCGTGACGTGGACATCATCTTCCTGCGCAACGTTCTGATTTATTTTGAGAAAAACGATCAGCAGGCGGTCATAGAACGGCTGATGAGCCACCTTCGTCCGGGTGGGTATCTGGTTCTGGGCCATTCTGAATCCATGATTGGGACCTCGGCCGGTTTCCACCAAATCGCCCCTGCGGTGTTCCAGAAAACAACGGTAGCTGCATGACTGAGCTGACCACCTCCAAAATTCGCGTGCTGGTTGTCGACGACAGCGCCTCGGTGCGCACGGCGCTCTCTGATATCATCAACTCGGACCCCGAGCTTGAGGTTATGGCGACGGCAACCGATCCTTATGTGGCGGTGGAACGCATTCGCCATGAAGTGCCCGATGTCATCTTCCTCGATATCGAATTGCCGCGCATGGATGGGCTGACCTTCCTGCGCAAACTCATGTCCCAGCGCCCCATTCCGGTGGTGATTTGCTCCAGCCTGACGCAAGACGGCAGCGACATGTTTTTGCAGGCGATGGAAGCGGGCGCCGTCGATATTGTGGCCAAGCCGCAGATGGACACGGCGCAGTTCCTACATGAATCGAGCATGCGCATTTGCGATGCGGCCAAGGCCGCGGCCCATGCCCGTATGCCCGGCACGGCCAAGCGCCGCGTTGCGGCCCCGGTCGCCCAGATCAAGGTCGAAGGCAAGCTGACGGCAGACGCGATTTTGCCGCCGCTCACCGATCTGCGCCGCACCAATCTTATCGCGCGCTTGCCGCAAACAGAGCCGCTAATTGCCATTGGTGCCTCGACCGGGGGCACGGAAGCCTTGCGCGAAGTGCTTGAGGCCTTGCCCGAAACCAGCCCGGCCATTCTGATCGTCCAGCATATGCCGGCAAAATTCACCGCCGCCTTTGCGCGCCGCCTCAACACCACCTGCGCCGTCACGGTCAAAGAAGCTGAAGATGGCGATGTGGTTCTGCCCGGTCAGGTGCTCATCGCTCCAGGCAATCAGCATATGGTTTTGGTGCGCAATGGCGCACGCTACACCGTGCGTCTGGATGATGGCCCTCATGTCGCGCGCCATCGTCCTTCTGTCGATGTTCTGTTCCGCTCGGTCGCGCAGTCCGCTGGTAAAAATGCCTTGGGCATGTTGCTCACCGGCATGGGCGACGACGGCGCAAACGGCCTTCTCGAAATGCGCGGAATGGGCAGCACCACCATCGCGCAAGACGAGGCGACTTCGGTGGTCTATGGCATGCCCAAGGAAGCGGTGCAGCGCGGCGCGGCGGTAAAAATTCGCCCGCTCGATCGCATGGCCGCCGAGATCGCCGCCTTTGCCCATGCTCACAACAGCTCTGGAGACAGCGCATGACCATTCAGCTTGATCCAGCACAGCTTCGCGCCCTCGTAGAGGACGTGCGCAAACCACGTGAAGCCATTGAAGCGGCCTTTGTCGACGCTGGCGATCGCCTGAGCGAAGGGGCAAGCTTGCTCAATACGCTCACCCGATTGTTCGAAGCCATGCCCAGCGCCTTGCAGGGCGAGGAAGTCGGCGCAGCGGTTCAGCATCTCGATGCAGTTTCGGGTCGCGCTCTGACGCTGTCCGAGCGCTTTGATTTTGAAAAGACTGACCTTGATAGCCTCGTCGGCGTCGTGACGGCAGCCTCCTCGCCCATCGATGCCCTGCGCCGCACCATCAAAATGATGGGCATTGTCTCGATCAATGCGCGCGTCACCGCCGCAGGCATTGTCGGCAATGACGATGATTTCGAGGTGTTCACCGCCGACATCAAAACCCTGTCCGATACGGCGGGCAAAACCATTCAGGAATTTGCGCAGGTCTATCGCCAGCTTGCCGATGAGGTGAGCCGGGCGTCGCTGCAGCGCTCTGCCTTTGAAAGCACCCATTCCAACACGCTGAGCACACTGGCGCAAAACCTCAGCACGGCCATTACCGGGCTCAATCAGCATCAGTTCCTCGCCGCCGAGTCCAGTATTGAAACCGGACGCGTCGGTCGGCAGATCACGGGACGTATTGGCAGCACTGTCATGGCGCTGCAGGTGGGCGACGCCACGCGTCAGCGGCTTGAGCATGTCGAGGCACTGCTGAGCGCGCTCTCAACCCTAGCCGAAAATGGCAGTTTTGAAGGCGAAGCGATTGCGCCAGAGCATCTGCCGCTCTGCCTTGCGGCACTCGCCGCCTTGCAGGACGAATTGTTTGGCGATTGCATCGACACCTTCGCCGATGAGGTCAGCGCGGCCCAAAACGCTCTGCGCGAGTTGGTCTCGGACGCCAGCATCATCATCTCCTTGAGCAAGGAGTTTCAGGGCGATGGCAAAGGCAGCGGTTCGGCCATCTCGACTCTGAACGTGCAGGTGGGCACCGCTGTGACCACGGTCAATGATTTCGAAGGCGAGCGCGGTAAGCTTGAGGCGACCTCCATTTCCGTTCAGGAATTGGTGCGCAAGCTGCTCGAGCATGTGGAAGCGGTTCAGGAAATCGAAGCCAGCATGCATCTTGTCAGCCTCAACACCGCCGTGCGCTGCGCCCAGATGGGGCCGCGCGGCGCGCCGCTTACCATTATCGCCATGCAGTTGCGCGAGCTGACTGCTGAAACAGTCACCGCTGCGCAAGCTGCGATGGAGCAACTGACGAAGGCGACAGCATTTGCTAGCAAGCTCCACGATGCTGAAGCGCAAAGCGCGGATGGCCCCGTGGGGGAATTGGAGCGGCGGGCCAAGGCGGCATTGGCGATCCTGCTGGAGCTTGATCAGCGCATCTCGGTCGCGCTCAAACAGCTTAACTCCGACGCACCGCGCGTCATTCGCCTGCTCGAAGCGGCCGAGCGCGGGCTCGAAGGGCAGACCCGTCTCGTTGAACGGCTCGACGCCATCAAGGCAGAAATAGAGGCTTTGCGCGGCGAAGACACGCCAGAGCAACTGCCGGACGCCCTCAAACCGATCTTTGCCAAGCTGCGCAAACTCTACACCATGGAGGCCGAGCGCCAGATCCATGATCGTCTGGTCGGCGCCCCTGTCGTTGCGGCCACCGCTGCAGCCTCAGCTGCCCCCGCCGCAGCCGATGACGACATTTTCTTCGGCTTTGATGAACCCGATGCCCCGGCTTCTGAAAGCTCTGACCTAGGCGATTTCGATCTCTTTGAAGCCGCCCCCCCTGCCGCTATCGAAGCGCCTGCGGAAGAGGATGTCTTCTTTGATGATTTCGGCACCGAGCCGGAGCCAATTGTGGCCAGCCCAACCAGCGACATTGACGGCTTTGAGCTCTTGAGCGAAGCGCCCGAAGTCAGTGTGACGGACCCTGAGCCCAAGAAAAAAGATGCCGACGATCTCGACGACATCTTCTTCTAAGCTATCCCTTGCCTAGACCGACAGCGAATGTCGGGCCGCGCCGAGGGTCAGATATTGGTCAAACCGCGCCGCTATGGCCCGCACGAACGGTCGGCCCGTATCGGTGACGACCACTGAATTGCCGGAAAGCGTCAGCAGCCCGTCGCTGTCGCTTTCGGCCATCAGCACGGCGCTCTCAAAGAGATTTGCCCCCGCCCGTCCAAACTCGTGAAAATCCTCCGGCCGCAAGGCAAAGGCACAAAGCAGACGCTCAATCGCGTGGCGATGGAGGCGATCCTCTTGTGTTAGCGCCACGCCTTTGCCAGTGGCCGGCTTGCCCTCATGCACCCGGCGTTTGTAGTCCGCGGTCGCCACAATGTTTTGCACATAGCCCTGCGGAAACTGCCCGATCGCCGAAGCCCCGAAGCCGATAAGCGCATCGGCCGCATCATCGGTATAGCCCTGAAAATTGCGCTTGAGCGTGCCGTTCTCGGCAGCAATGGCGAGGCTATCGCCGGGCCGGGCAAAGTGATCAAAGCCAATCGGGCGATAGCCCGCCCAGGTGAACATTTCTGCCGCGCGCTGTGCCTGCTGAAACCGGCTATGCCGGCCGGGCAATGTGGCTTCGTCGATCATCTTCTGATGCGGCTTCATCCAAGGCACATGCGCATAGCCAAAGAGCGCGCAGCGATCTGGCTCCATCAGCAGCGCCTTGGCGACGGTCTTTTCCAGCGCCGAAAGCGTCTGGTGAGGCAGCCCATAAACGAGATCGAGATTGACCGAGCGCACGCCCCGGCTGCGTACCGCCTGCACCACAGCCGCGGTCTGCTCATAGCTTTGCAGCCGATTGATCGCCTTTTGCACGGTGATGTCAAAATCCTGCACGCCAATGCTGGCCCGCGTCAGCCCAAACTCTGCAAAAGCGTCAAACCGCCCCTCATCGAGATCATTGGGGTCAATCTCAATGCTAATCTCTGCCTCGGGGCTGAGTGTAAAGCCGTCCGCAATCTTGCGTTTTAGCGCGAGGAGATCGGCGGGCTTGAGCAAGGTTGGCGAACCGCCCCCGAGGTGGATCGCCGTAACAGTTCCACGCCCCGCAAGCTGGCGCGAAACCCAATCCATCTCCGCGTAAAGCGCAAGGAGATAGTCCGCCACCGGCTCATAGCGCAGCGTGTGCTTGGTGTGGCAGCCGCAGAACCAACAGAGCCGATCACAATAGGGGATATGGAAGTAGAGCGAGAGCGTTGCGTCCTCTGGCAATGCCTTGAGCCATTGCGCATAGGTTTCGCCTGTGATGCCGTCATGAAAATGCGGCGCGGTGGGATAGCTTGTGTAACGCGGAACAGGGGCGGAATAGCGATCCACCAATTGTGCGGTCGTCAGCGCCATGGGAAGGCTCCGGGCCAATGTCATTGACCCGTTTTTAGCGCTCCATCGCCCGTCGCCATTTGATTGGGATCAAATGTTTTCGCGGTTTTTCGCGCGGGCAATGGTCAGCGTCGCCCCAATTGACGCCGCCATAATCGCCACCATGCCGATGGTCTGCAATACGCTCAATCGCTCGCCCAAGATAACCAGCCCCGAGATTGCCGCCAAAGCGGGTTGCCCGCTCATCAAAATCCCAAAGAGCCGCGCTGGAATATGGGGCAGGGCCACCATATCAAGCGCATAGGGAATAGCGCTCGACATCAGCGCCACAGTGATAGCGAGCGGCAGTATCGAGACATCAAACAGCGCCGGCCCCGCCGTCATAAGTCCAAAGGGCAGGGCGATGATAGCGGCCGTGCCAACACCGAGTGCTGCAATATGGGGCCCGCCGCCGGTCCCCGCCCGCTGCCCAAAGACAATATAGCCCGCCCAACACGCGCCTGCTGCCAGAGCGAGCAACACCCCGATAATCGAAATATCGTCACCGCTTCCGCCCCAGGGGATTAGCGAACCAAAACCGATCAGCGCCAAAACGATCCAGAAGAAATCGAGTGGCTTTCGCGCGCCAAAAAGCGCGACCGCCAGTGGCCCGGTGAACTCGAGGGCAACCGCCAACCCCAGCGGAATGTGTTCCAGCGCCGCGTAGAAGAAGAGGTTCATCGCGCCCATGGAAACGCCATAAAGCAGAACCGCCCGCCACTGTTTCCCATCGAGCTTAAACCGCCAGGGGCGGAAAATGGCGATGAGAACAACGGCGGCAATGGTCAGCCGCAGCGCCGTTGCCCCCGGCGCGCCCACCAGCGGAAACAGCATTTTGGCAAAGCTGGCCCCGGTTTGGGTAAAGGCCATGCCGAGCGCGACGAGAAGTACCGGGAGAGCGATGGAATTGGGCCGCACAACACTGCCTAAGACGAGGTGACGAACAGCTCTAGCATTGAAACTGTGCCGCGTCATGGTCTGCCCTCGCGCTTACCCTTGCGAGAAACGCCACCCAGCCGATTGACCGCAGCCGCTCCAGTCTTTAGCCCTGTTAAGAGGAGAACAAAGGAGGAATGCTCATGGAATATCGTCAACTGGGCCGATCAGGCCTCAAGGTCTCGGTTATGACCATGGGCACAATGACTTTCGGCGGCAGCGAAAAGATTGGCCATGCCGACGTCAATGCCGCCGCGCGGCAAGTGGACATGTGCCTCGACGCTGGGATCAATCTCTACGACACAGCCAATGTCTACAATGCTGGCGTCTCCGAAGAAATCTTGGGCGAAGTGCTCGCGCAAAATGGTCGGCGCGACAAGGCGCTTGTCGCCACCAAGGTGCGCTTCAGAATGGGCGATGGGCCCAATCAGGCTGGGCTGTCGCGCCACCACATTATCGAGCAATGCAAGGCGAGCCTGAAACGGCTCAAGACCGATTACATTGACCTTTATCAGGTCCATGAGTGGGACGGGCTGACCCCCATCGAGGAAACCATGGAGGCACTGGATACGCTCGTGCGCCACGGTCATGTTCGCTACATCGGCTGTTCGAACTATTCCGGCTGGCACATCATGAAAGCGCTCATGGCCAGCGAAAAGCGCGGCAGCGAACGCTTTGTGTCCCAGCAAATTCACTACTCGCTGCATTCGCGCGATGCCGAATATGAACTGGTCCCTGTTTCGCACGATCAGGGCCTTGGCATTCTCGTGTGGTCCCCGCTGGCGGGCGGCCTGCTCTCGGGCAAATATCGTCGCGATGGAGGCCCGGAAAGTGGTCGCCATGTCGGCGGTTTCCGCGAGCCTCCGGTTTACGATTGGGAAAAGCTCTATTCCATCATCGATGTGCTCATTGAAATCGCCGAACAGCGCGGCGTCTCCGGGGCGCAAGTGGCGTTGGCTTGGCTGCTGGGCCGTCCCGGCGTCACCTCGGTGATCATTGGCGGTCGCAACGAAGCCCAATTTGCCGACAATATTGCCGCCGCAAGGCTCACCCTCTCGAGCGAAGAACGAGCGCGGCTCGACAAGGCCAGCCAACCGCCGCTGCTCTATCCTTATTGGCATCAAAGCTTTACAGCGCAGGATCGACTGGGCCCCGCCGATTGGGGTCTTATTCGTCCCTATGCTGAGGAGCTCAAGCGTGGTTGATCTGGTTTTTGCCGCGCCGCAGCCGGTGCTTGTGCCTGTCGCCGATGGGCGCTTTTTTCCGGTGCGCCGCGTTTATTGCGTGGGCCGAAACTACGCTGAGCACGTCAAAGAGATGGGCAATGATCTGCACGATCCGCCCTTCTTCTTTGAAAAGCCAGCGGACGCGGTGGTCATTGACGACGCCCCAATCGCCTATCCGCCGCAAACCGTTGATTTCCATCATGAGGTCGAGCTGGTTGTTGCCATTGGCAAAGACGGCGAGAACATTGCTGAGGCCGATGCGCTAGCCCATGTGTTTGGCTATGCGGTGGGTCTCGACATGACGCGCCGCGACCTCCAAGCCCAAGCGAAAAAGCAGGGGCGGCCGTCGACAATGGCCAAAGGCTTTGATCAGTCTGCGCCAATTGGGCGGGTTGTGCCCGCTGCGCAAATCGGCCATCTCCAAGCCGGTGCCATTACGCTCAAGGTCAATGGCGCGCTGCGCCAATCGGGTGATTTGTCTGAACAGATTTGGTCCGTTCCCGAGACCATTTCCTATCTCAGCCAATTCATTGCCCTCAAAGCAGGCGATCTGATTATGACCGGAACACCGGCAGGCGTTGGAGCGGTGGTGAAAGGCGATGTTCTCGAAGGTGCTATTGCAGGCCTTGGGACCATCAAAGCGGAGATCATTTAATGCCACCCGTCTGGTCTGCTCAGCAGGACGCAGCACTTATCGCTGTTTCAAATTGGCTTAAGGACAAAAATGCTCCGCAAGTCTTTCGCCTGTTTGGTTGGGCCGGCACGGGCAAGTCAACGCTGGCCGTGCACTTAGCGCAAGACGTGCGCTCGGTGCGCTATGCAGCTTTCACCGGCAAGGCTGCGATGGTCATGCGCAAGCGCGGCTGCAAGGGCGCGCAAACCATCCATTCGCTGATCTATACGCTGGTCTCGGACGATAATGGCGAGCCGCGCTTTGCGCTCGATCCCGAAAGCGGGGCCGCCGACGCCGACCTCATCGTCATTGACGAGGTCTCGATGGTCGATCAGCAGCTTGCAATCGACCTTCTCTCGTTCGGCACCAAGGTTTTGGTTCTCGGCGACCCCTTCCAGCTGCCGCCAGTGCAGGGCGCAGGCTTTTTTACCGATGTCGAACCCGACATCATGCTCACCGAAATTCACCGCCAGGCCGCCGATAATCCGATCATCCGCCTTTCGATGGCAGTGCGTGAAGGGGGCTATCTGGAACACGGCACCTATGGTGAGAGCTGCGTTGTCACCCGTGCTCAGGTTGATCGTGACGCGGTGATGGAGGCCGATCAGGTTCTCGTTGGGCGCAATAAAACGCGTCTGACCTATAATGATCGTATCCGCGAGCTGAAGGGCCTGCCGTTCCATGAGCCGGTCCTTGGCGACCGAATGGTGTGCCTGCGCAACAATCCGCGTAAACGTCTCCTCAACGGTCAAATCTGGATCGTCTCAGAAGCTTGGAAACGCAACTCTGGCAAGTGGACGCTGCTTCTCGTCGATGATGAAGGCAAGGGCGAGGCGAAGGTCCTCACGCACAAGGCGTTCTTTGCGGGTGAGGAAGACGCTATGGCGTGGACCGAGCGCCGCCAGTTTGACGAGTTCACCTTTGGCTATTGCCTCACCGTCCATAAGGCGCAGGGCAGCCAGTGGGACAATGTCTATCTCTTCGATGAGAGCCATGTCTTCCGCGAGGAACGCGCGCGCTGGCTTTACACCGCGATTACCCGTGCCGCTGAAAAGATAACCATCGTCAGCGGCTAAGGCCGCCATTCGGCCGCGCCAGAGTCAAAGTTCAGTCATGTTTTCCGCATCTATGGGGGCAGGGCCTAAGCTTGCCCGCGCGTATCGCCTTGGGCCGATGCTCGCTTGAACTTGAGGTTTTGATCCCTCATTGTGAACTTTGAAATCGCGAAAAGCCGGAGGCGCAGATGCACCACGAGTCCCCATTGATCACGACGATCGTAGCGGGTTTGGTGCTAGCCTATATCTTCGGCATGATCGCCAACCGGTTCAAAATGCCCCCTTTGGTGGGCTATTTGTTCGCCGGTATTCTCGTCGGTCCCTTCACGCCCGGCTTTGTTGCCGATCAGAAAATCGGTGCCGAACTGGCCGAAATGGGCGTCATCCTCCTCATGTTCGGGGTTGGCCTCCATTTCTCTCTCAAAGACCTGATGAGTGTCCGCAATATCGCCATTCCCGGCGCAATCGTGCAGATCGCCTCGGCCACGGTTCTGGGTGCGGGCTTGGGCCTCCTTCTGGGCTGGAGCCTTGGCGCGGCCCTGCTCTTTGGCTTGGCGCTGTCCGTGGCGTCCACCGTCGTGCTGCTTAAGGCGCTGCAAGACCGGCGCTTGCTGGAAAGCGAACGCGGGCGGATTGCTGTTGGCTGGTTGATTGTCGAAGATCTGGCGATGGTTCTCGCCCTGGTGTTGGTTCCCGCTATCGCCAGTGTGAGCGGCACGACAACGGGCGTGCACGATCCCTTCGTCTCCTTCGTTACCCGTATTCTGGGCGTTGATATCGGCATCTGGGGCGTGCTCGTCCTGACCTTTATCAAGGTGGCCGCTTTCGTTGGTTTCATGCTTGTCGTGGGTCGGCGCATTATCCCTTGGGCGCTGCACACCACGGCCCACACCGGCAGCCGCGAGCTGTTCCGCCTCGCCGTGTTGGCAATTGCCTTGGGTGTTGCCCTCGGCTCGGCCATGCTCTTTGGCGTGTCGCTGGCGCTTGGCGCTTTCTTTGCGGGCATGATCTTGGCTGAGAGCGAGCTTTCTCACCGCGCCGCCAACGAAACCCTGCCGCTGCGGGATGCCTTCTCGGTTCTCTTCTTTGTCTCGGTCGGCATGCTGTTCGACCCGGCCATCCTTTTGGCGCAGCCGTTCCAGGTTCTCGCGACCGTTTTCATCATTATGGTGGGCAAGTCCCTTGCCGCCTTCGGGATCGTGCTGCTGTTCCGCCGTCCCGTCGGCACTGCCCTCACCATTTCGGCCTCGCTGGCGCAAATTGGTGAGTTCTCCTTCATCCTCGCCAGCATGGGCGTGGCCCTGGCCATTCTCCCCACCGAGGCGAAAGACCTTATTCTTGCGGGCGCGCTGATCTCCATTCTGCTCAACCCCGTGGCTTTCTGGGCCAATGACCTTATTCGTCCCAAGCTTGAGGCGCGCTTTGGCAAGCCGCAGGGCGAAGACAAGTCCAGTGTACCAGCTTCCGGACGTCATGAGCCCTCTTTGGCTGCAACAGGCCCCGCGACCACCGACATCCCAACCGCCGCAGGCCTTGATCGCGGAGCGCTTGGCGCTGACGACGATACTCCAGAGCCATCCACTCAAACCGAGCACACCGTTCTGGTTGGCTACGGCGAAGTGGGGCGCGTGATCGCCCAAGGCATCAAGGCTGAGGGCGGCGGAGTCGTCGTAATCGAGGATTCTGATCACGACGTCGCTGCCGCGCGTAGCGAAGGCTTTGAAGTGGTGGTCGGGAATGCGGCGCACCAAGACGTGTTGAAGCTCGCCAATCTCGCGCAAGCCAAAACGCTTCTCGTTGCCATTTCCAATGCCTTTGAAGCGGGCAGTGTTTGCGAAAGCTCCGCCAAGCTCAACCCAAGCATCCAGATCATCGCCCGCGCTTATTCCGGCGAGGAAGAGAGTTTTCTGCGCGGCTTGGGGGCCAGCACGATCATTCGCGGCGAGCGCGAAATTGGTCGGGGCTTTTTGGATGTGTTGCGCGCCGCAGGTGCCATAACCAAAGCGCCGATAAAGGAAGCACATTCCGCCGTGATCAAATACGCCGCCTTGGGTGAGGACGAGCTACCAGTCGTAGATCCGGTATTGATAGACGCTCAAGAGGAGCATGGTCCGGCTGATCGAATCGAGCCGCTTGTCGATGACGAAACCACGGCTGAAATTGTTGCCGTGTCGGCAGCTGAGGAGGCTGTCGAGGTTGAGGCGTCAGAGCCCGTGGCCCAAAATCGTCCGGCGCCCATCGAAATCGAAGTTTTGACCATTGTGGAGCCCAAAAGTGCCGGCACAGTGCCACAAATAGGCCCATCAGAGGCCCCTCGTTTACCGCCCGCTGAAATAACCGTGATCGAAACGGTTGACGAACCCATCGCGACGGAGGAGGCTTCACCAGAGGATGCTACTGCATCTGAAGGTTCCGAGGAGACCTCGACGAATGATGACGTGCCGGTGGTTAAACCAGAGACCAAAGACTGATAAGGCCCGGCGCGCATTATGATTTCTCAAAAGGCCAAATACGCCTTGCGCGCTCTGGTTGCTCTCGCCCGCACCGCTCCTGGCGAGACCCGTATGATCGGCGAAATCTCCCGCGATCAGGCCATCCCCAAAAAGTTCCTGGAGCAAATTCTCTTGGAATTAAAACGGGCTGGCATCGTCACCAGCCGCCGCGGACGCATGGGCGGATACGGGCTTGTGCGTGCGCCATCGGAGATTACCTACGGAGAAGTACTTAGGCTAATCGATGGTCCAATCGCCCCGCTCCCCTGCCTTTCAAAGATCGCTTATCGCAAGTGCGTTGATTGCCAGGATGAAGCGTCCTGCGAAATTCGACATGTTTTTGAACGGGTTACACTCGCAACGCGTGAAGTTCTGGATCGCACCAGCCTCGCGGACTCGCTCAATCTGGCTGATATCGAAATCGACGCTGTAGCCTAACGGTCCGCGAGAAAACTCTTTGCGAAATCAAGGAGTTCAGGTCGTGTCACCACGACGAAAGCAATGGCGGCCAAAGCCGCGATCGCCAGAATGCCCAAGAGATGCTTGAACACTGAGAAAATGAGCCAAGCCGCAGCGATGCCCGCTGCGGCCAGGATAATTAGTGTGGTTGTATCGGTAGTTATGGCGTGACGCTCCGGCTAAAGGCCGAACCAATCAGCCAAATACAACCGTTTTACGGCCATTGAGCATCACGCGGTTTTCCAAATGGAATTTCACCGCACGCGCCAGAACGCGGCTTTCGATATCGCGGCCAGCGGCCACCAGATCATCAGCGCTCAGGGCATGAGTCACGCGGGCAGTTTCCTGCTCGATAATCGGACCTTCATCGAGGTCTGGCGTGACGTAATGCGCTGTAGCGCCAATGATTTTCACGCCACGCTCATGCGCCTGATGGTAGGGCTTAGCGCCCTTAAAGCTCGGCAGGAACGAGTGGTGGATGTTGATGACCTGACCGAAAAGACGGGTCGAGAGCTTGTCCGACAGCACCTGCATATAGCGGGCGAGCACGACAAGATCAGCGCCACTGTCGCGCACAATCTCAAGTACCTTGGCTTCTTGATCGGCCTTGGTGTCTTTGGTCACAGGCAGGTAATGGTATGGAATCCCTGCATCTTCTGCGATCTTGCGCGCATCTTCATGGTTCGAAACGATCGCTGCAACGTCGGCATTTAGCCAGCCCACACGGATCTGGTAGAGCAGGTGCAAGAGCGTGTGGTCGAACTTTGAAACCATGATCACGATACGCTTGCGAATGCTCTCATCGCTCAACGCGGTTTGCATATCGAAGCGAGCGATTGGCGATTTCAGCGCATTTTCAATAGCTTCGCGGCTCAGCCCATCCGGTGCGGTAAAGGCGATGCGCATAAAGAAGCGACCGGTTTCCTTATCCCAGAACTGATTGCTCTCAGCGATGTTGGCATTCAGGCCCGCCAGTTCTGTTGTGACGGCAGCCACAATGCCCGGACGGTCGATGCAGGATAGGGTCAGAACAAAATTAGCCGAGGACACGGCAAGCCTCCAAAATATTTGCATTGGGGTATCAATGCCTAAAGCCCCCACGTCAAGCCCAACAAAAAGGGCCACCCCTAAGAGTGGCCCTTCCTGAGTTAATCAGTCTCTGGGACTGCGGAGGTGTGCTAGCCGAGATCACTCCCGTTCACTGCACGAATACCGGAGCTCGAGAGAACTAAAACCTCAAAAGACACTGGATCACCTCCTTATAACAGGTTGAACATAATAAGAGTGTGCCCTCAAAGTTCTGCTCTGTCTAGTCCGGCGAGTAATGGGCGATTGTGCCAAGAAAAAACCCGCTCGGAAGCGGGTTTCAACAAGGTTACGCACGGGCCTTTTTCTTGGGCCGTCCGCGCAATTGCAGCAAGGTTGCCAGCAGTACCCCGGCAGCGACGATACCAATTATTATGGTCGCAAGCGCATTTACGTCGGGCGACACGCCAAGGCGGACCTTGGAGAAAATCACCATTGGCAGGGTCGACGAGCCGGGGCCTGAAACAAAGCTGGCGATCACAAGATCGTCGAGCGAGAGCGTGAAGCCCAAGAGCCAACCCGATACGAGGGCCGGCGCAATGATGGGCAAGGTTACGTCAAAGAAGGTGCGAACAGGGCTCGCGCCCAGATCCATCGCTGCTTCTTCAAGGCTTCGGTCGAAATCAGCAAGGCGCGACTGAACCACAACGCAGACATAGGCCGTGCAGAAGGTCGCGTGGGCGATGACGATGGTCATCATCCCGCGCCCGCGCGGCCAACCCAGCATGGATTCCATGGCCACGAAGAGCAAAAGCAGCGACAGGCCCGTGATCACGTCCGGCATGACCAGCGGGGCCGACACCATTCCCGAGAACAGAGTACGACCCTTGAAGCGGCGGAAGCGCACGAGCGCCACTGCCGCAAGCGTGCCGAGCACAAGCGCTATTGTTGCCGCAAGTGCTGCGATCTGTAGGCTCAGCCAGGCAGCGCCCAAGAGCTGCGGGTCGTTGAAGAGCGCGGAGTACCACTTGGTCGAAAAGCCCGACCAGACCGTGACGAGGCTGCTTTCGTTGAACGAGAAGATGACCAGCGACACGATTGGCGCATAAAGGAAGGAGAAGCCAAGTGCTGCGGCGATGGGCAAAAACCATCCACGTGAGAACATCTTACTTCTCCACCATCGAGCTTTGCACCTTCTGGAGGAGCATGATGGGAACGACGACGACCAGCAGCATAGCGCAGGCGACCGCTGCAGCGCGCGGCCAGTTGGCGGCGGTGAAGAACTCATCCCACAACACGCGGCCGATCATGAGTGTTTCAGGACCGCCCAAGAGCGAGGGAATAACGAACTCGCCAATGGCTGGAATGAACACCAGCATCGACCCCGCGATAATGCCCGGCAGCGAGAGCGGCAGGGTAACCGTTAGGAAGGTCAGTACAGGACGCGCGCCAAGGTCGGCTGCGGCCTCGAACAGCGAGCTGTCGAGTTTCACCAGCGTCGTATAGAGCGGCAGGATCATAAAGGGCAGGTAGGTGTAAACAATGCCGACATAGACCGCAAAGTCGGTCTGCATCATCACCAAAGGCGGTATGCCAAACATGCCCAAGAACTGGTTGATGACGCCATTGCCGCGCATAAAGCCCGAGAGGGCATAAACACGCAGCAGGAAGGATGTGAAGAACGGCAGAACCACCAACATCAGCAAGATGTTGCGCCACCGGTCGGGCGCACGTGCAATGGCATAGGCCATTGGGTAGCCAACGAACAGCGTGATCACCGTTGCGATCGCAGCAATCCGGATCGAGCTCAGGTAAGCTGCGATATAAAGATTATCGGTGAAAAGCCGGATGTAGTTGCTCAAATGCAGGGTGAGCTGCACGGTGCCGTCTTCGGTGCTCAGGAGCGCTGAATAGGGCGGACGGCCGAACTGCTTGGTCGCCAGCGAGATGCCGAAAACAACCGCGAGCGGCACCAGAAAGAAGATGAACAGCCAAAGCGCAGGAGCGGCCAACACCAGCATGCGGCCGGTGATGCCCACTTTACGCAATGAGCGCTCAACCGCGTTCCAGGGTTTTAGCCGTCGGGGCGGAGGGATGGTTGGTTCGTGAGCGGAAGTCATGCTCGGACCCCACGCTGGAAAACAACAAAAGGGGTGATCATACTGTTAGCACCGAACCGGCGTTGTCATCCCAGGTGATGTAGACCTTCTCTTCCCATGTAATCGCGTCTGGATTGCCGCGCACGGAATTGGTCTGGCTCACACGGACGCGTTTGCCGCTTTCCAGCTCCACCTGATAAACCGAGATGTCGCCCAAATAAGCGATTTCTTCGACTACGCCAGTGGTGACGTTGGCGCCGAAATGGCCTTCGGGCTTTTCACGGCTCAGCGACATTTTTTCTGGGCGGATGGCCCACCACAAAATCTGATCTGGTGCGCAGTCGACCCCGTGGCCGACGTAAATATCGCAGCCCAATTCCTTGGAGCGGATACGCACGTGGTCTGGCTCGTCTTCGGTGACAGTGCCTTCGACCATATTGGCAGAGCCAATGAAACTCGCGACAAAACGGGAGTTTGGATATTCGTAGATGTCAGTTGGTTCGCCGATCATGGCGATTTCGCCTTGGTTCATCACCCCTATGCGGGTGGCCAAGGTCATGGCTTCTTCCTGGTCGTGGGTCACGACGATGAAGGTAACGCCAAGCGATTCCTGGATTTTGACCAACTCGAACTGGGTTTCCTCGCGCAGCTTCTTGTCGAGCGCGCCAAGAGGTTCGTCGAGGAGCAAGAGTTTTGGCCGCTTAGCCAGAGCACGCGCGAGGGCAACGCGCTGGCGCTGACCACCGGAAAGCTGGTGCGGCTTGCGCTTGCCATAGTCCTGCAACTTCACCAATGCGAGAAGTTCAGCGACACGGGCAGTAATCTCATCCTTGGGCAGGTGATCGCGCTTGAGGCCGTAGGCTATATTCTGTTCGACCGTCATGTGCGGGAACAGAGCATAGCTCTGGAACATCATATTGATGGGACGGTTATAGGGCGGGACATTGGTCATGTCCTGGCCGTCGATCTCGATGGTGCCCGAGGTTGGCATTTCAAAGCCTGCGAGCATGCGCAAAAGCGTCGACTTGCCCGAGCCTGAACCGCCCAGAAGGCAGAAGAGTTCAGAGCGATAGATGTCGAGCGACACGTCATTGACAGCAGTGACGTCGCCAAACTTCTTGGTCACATTTTTAATGCGAACGAAGGGCTTATTATTACCAGTATCGCGCCATGGGCGCGTATCGACTGCAAGCTGCGGCTTCTTGGCCATTGACGCTCTGCAACTCTACTGACGGCCACCTGCCGTCATCTTCAGCGCTGCCGACTTCTCCGTTTAAGGCAAAAATCGGTACTCGAAAACAACGCCAGGGGAGGGTGTTCGAAGACATTCGAAAACCGGGCTGGCAATGGTTGAAGGGGCGGTCGAAACCGCCCCTTCGCAAAACTTGTTACTGACCCGTTTTGATGCGGGTCCAAGTGCGGGTCAAGACCTCTTCGTACTCTGGAGAGTGCGCAGACATCACAAAAGCTTCGGCCAGCACTTCTGCAGGCGGATAAATGCCCGGATTGTTCTTCACTTCATCGTCTACAAACTCAAGAGCCGGCAGGTTTGGGTTGGCGTAGAACACATAATTGGTGATCTCAGCCACAACTTCTGGGCGCAGGATGTAGTCGATAAACTTGTGGGCATTTTCCTTGTGCGGTGCGTCCGCAGGAATCTCCATGAAGTCGAACAGCGTTGCTGCACCTTCCTTGGGGATCAGGTAGTTGACTTCAACGCCACGATTGGCCTCGGCTGCAGCGTCCGAGGCAATGAAGATGTCGCCCGAGTAGCCGAGGGCCAAGCAGATTTCGCCGTTGCCCAGATCGTCGATGTACTGCGACGAGTGGAAGTAACGGATGTGCGGTTTCACCGAGTTAAGCAGAGCTTCGGCCTTGGCGAGGTCTTCCTCAGATTCTGAATTGGCGTCGATGCCAAGGTAGTTCAGCGCAATACCCATGACTTCAGACGGGCTGTCGAGAACGGCAACACCGCAAGACGCCAGCTTTGATACCACGTCAGGCTTGAACAACAGGTCCCAGCTGTCGATTGGCGCGTCGGCACCCAGAGCTTCCGCCAGCTTGGCGCTGTTGTAACCCAGACCGATCGTGTTGATCATGTAGGGAACCGCGTGGGCATTGTCTGGATCGTGGCGTGCGGCCTGTTCCAAAACGATCGGATCAAGATTGCCCAGATTGGTCAGCTTGGACTTATCGAGTGGGGCGATCAGGCCGAACTTGATCTGACGTTCAACGAAATTGCCCGACGGCACGACGATGTCATAGCCCGAATTGCCAGCAAGGAGCTTGGCGTCGACGATTTCATTGCTGTCGTAGACGTCGTAGTTCACCTTGATGCCAGTTTCCTTTTCGAAATTGGCGATGGTGTCTTCGGCGATATAATCGGACCAGTTGTAGACGTTGAGCACTGGCTCTTCCTGCGCAAAGGCAGGGCTAGCAGCCAAGAGAGCACCCAGGGCAATGGCGAGTGGCTTGTTCATGGGATCAGTCTCCTATTGGGACCTTGGTTGAGGCGATGGTCTGTCTGACGCGACAGCTGGTTTAGCGGCGTAACGCTTGGGTCGCGGAAAAGCCCCGCGACTTGCCCCGGCACCTCATCTTTGAGAGCTCGGAAAATGTGAAATTGGAAATGTGAATCGAGAAGTCGTCCGCTCGTCAGAGCGGTTGGTCAACGCTGCCATTGTCCCGGAGCCGGGCGTATATCGAGGCGCAAATTGCGCGCCATCAACAATAGACGTGTTCAGCGAAGTAACCTTTCCCTCAGGATCAACGCGAAATTAGCAGAATTGGGCCCGCCGACAAGGCGGTGTAAGCGAAGTTTTTGCACCTCTTGACCCATTTGTTGCCCAAGCGCAAAAGCTAGTATGGCAGTGCTGGCCTTTTGCGGCACCCACAGGGTTGGGAATAGGGAATATCCATGGACGGGAAAGCCTATCTATCGGTCTCGGGCGAGGTGAAATCGGCGCTGGCGAAAGGTCTGCCAGTGGTTGCTCTCGAATCGACAATCATCACCCATGGCATGCCTTATCCGCAGAACTTGGCCATGGCGCGGGATGTCGAAGATGTCGTGCGTAAAGCAGGCGCCGTCCCAGCGACGATCGCCATTATGGACGGCCGACTATGCGTTGGTGTTTCTGGCGATGACTTGGAACGCTTAGCGGTAGAAGGTCACAGGGCAGCCAAAGCCAGCCGTCGTGACGTTGCCGCACTATTGGCGAGTGGGGAGATGGCGGGCACAACTGTTGCCACCACCATGCAGATTGCAGCGCTTGCCGGAATTGCCATTTTCGCGACTGGCGGCATCGGTGGGGTGCATCGCGGTGCCGAGGACAGTTTTGATATTTCGGCAGACCTAGAAGAGCTCGGCAACACGCCTGTGACGGTCATTTGTGCGGGCGCGAAATCCATTCTGGATATCGCCAAGACACTAGAGGTTTTGGAAACCAATGGTGTGCCCGTGCTTGGCTTTGGAACCGATGATTTTCCGGCGTTTTGGGCCCGGACCAGTGGGTTCAAGGTCGACCACCGATTTGATACTGCCGCAGCAGTTGCAAAAATGCTGTCCATTCAATCCGATTTAGAAATGGGTGGGGTGCTGATTGCCAATCCTATTCCGGAAGCGGACGCATGGGAGCCAGAGGCAATCGAAGCCTTCATCACGCAGGCTTTGGCTGACGCGGAAACCCAGGGCATTGCTGGTAAGGCGACCACGCCCTTTCTGCTGAAGCGGATTTTCGAGCTGACCGAGGGACGGTCGTTGGCCTCAAATATTGCCCTCGTCAAAAACAATGCCCGGGTTGCAGCAGAAATTGCGGTCGAACTGGCGGCGATCGAAGCCAATAAGGCGAGCGTGCATCGCCCATGAGCTTGAAGGTCCTCGTCGTCGGCGACGTGATGACCGACATTATTGTCAAACCTGAGGGCCCCATAGTGTGGGGCTCTGATCGACGCGCGAAAATTCGCAATCGGCCCGGCGGTTCCGGAGCCAATCAGGCTGTGTGGCTTGGTGCCGCCGGCGTGCCCGTCAAGTTTGTTGCGCGGGTAGGGCAGGACGATTTGGCCACGCACGAGCGCTATTTTGCGCGCTTTGGTGTTGATGCCCACTTGGCTGGCGATGCTGAGTTTGATTCAGGCATCCTCGTGACGCTGCTGGATCAGAACGGCGAGCGTAGCTTTCTCACCGACCGCGGCGCCAATCTCAACCTATGCTCAGATGATATGCCCGAATCCGTTTTGGACGAGGTCGGGCTCGTCTTGATTTCGGGCTATAGTCTGTTTTCACCAGGGCCGAGGCAAGCTGTGCGGCGTCTGCTCGATCAAGCACGCGCGCGGCAGATCTCAATTGCTGTCGACCCGGCCTCGGTTGGATTTCTGGCCGAGATCGGCCCCAGTCAATTTATGGCTTGGGTTGGCTCATGTGATTGGATATTTGCCAATGACAGCGAGGCAGAGGTTTTGACAGGGCACGCTGATTTCGAGCAGCAAATCGCGATACTCGCTAAAACCTTCCGAAATGTCGTTATTAAACGCGGTCGGTTCGGGGCGGTGTTGGGCGGGACTGAGGGGATTGTGCTGAGCCTTCCGGCGCCTGTCGTGCCGGTGGTTGATACAACCGGGGCAGGGGATGCTTTTGCGGCCGGGTTTGTTGGCGCGCTTTTGGCGGATGCGGATGCTGGTTCTTGTCTAGGTGCGGGGATAGCTGGCGGTGCCAAAGCGGTGCAATTTGTTGGAGGCCAGCCTCAGTAAGGCTGGCCCAAACAATTAGTGATCTTCGTGAGCGTCAGCAACGCCATAGCGCCAGTAGCCTGCAGCCTTGATGTATTCGGGGTTGAAACCGCGCTCGGACGTTAAGTGGTCGCGCACCGCGTGGGCCATGGTCACTTCACCAGCGATATAGGCATAGGCTACGCCGTCTGGCAGTGCAGCAGCAGTTACCGCGTCCGCGAGAACTGCCGTCGTACCTGCGGTCGCGCCATTGCGGTAGACATAGTGCAATGCGAGGTCCGCCTTGGTTTCAAAGCTCTGCACTTCTGCAGGGTTGTCGACCTCGAGAATGGCAATAACCTTGGCGCCTTCAGGCATTTCTTCAATGCGGCGGCCAATCGCGGGCAGCGCTGTTTCGTCGCCGACGAGCAAGTACCAGTCGAATGCGAAAGGCACGATCATCGAGCCGCGGGGCCCGCCGATAACCAATTTGCTGCCGGGGACAGCAGAGTTTGCCCAAGTGGAGGCAGGGCCGTCGCCGTGGAGGGCGAAGTCGAGTTCGATCCAGCCTTCTTCCACATTCCAATAGCGTGGCGTGTAGTCACGCATTTCAGGGCGAGTGCCAGGCGCAAATTCAGCACCACGTAGGCCAACGGGTGGAAGCTCCGGTGCCACACCTTCGGCAAAAAGGAAGGTTTTGATGTGGTCGGCGTGTCCAAGTGAAGCGAAACCTGCCATATCGCCTTCAAGACGTATGCGGCGCATGAGGGGGGTGATGTCAGTCACGGTTTTGACCGTGAGCAGACGAAGCCTGGTCTCGTGGCGAACGCGCTGCGGAGCGCGTGGGTCAATGGCGTCCATCATGTTTACTTTATTTCTGAGTTAGCGTGTCAGCAATTATCCCGTGCGGCGTCTGGGCGCAAGCACGCAAGGGGCATAGGCAAAGTGCAGATGAAACTTTATCTGGCGATTGAAAAATGGAAAATTGTCCACGAATGCGCCAATTAAATCCCCTCCTTGCCCGCTGGGTTGCACGCCATGAGCCGAAAGCGGACTGGCGCATCCATCTCAAATCCACGATCGGAACCGCGCTCAGCGTCACGTTAATTGCCGGATTGGGGGTCGCCAGCGGACTGCCTTTGCTGCTCGCGCCATTGGCTCCAACCGCACTGCTCATATTTGGCCAGCCGCAAGCGCCCGGGGCCCAGCCGATTAACATTTTTGCGGGCTATTTCATTGGGGCTGTTTTTGCGGCGCTGAGCATGGTGGTTGTCCCCGAGCCTTGGTGGCTCGTTGGGCTGGCGGTGGGACTAACAATGTTGACCATGCTGGTCTTTCGGGTGTCCCATCCCCCGGCGGCGGCCGTTCCATTGATGGTGTATACTGGCCCTGTACCTGCCTTAAACTTGTTTGGGGCGTTGCTCGCGTCCTGCATTGTTTTGGTAGTGGTAGGCATGGTCATGCACCGCCTGCCACCCCACCGGAAGCGCTACCCTTTGCCTCTTTCGCAAAACGTCGACTGAAAATGAAAGAAGCTCCCGCGAGGGAGCTTCTGGGGATCGCCTTAAATGTAGCCCAGCATGCGGTCCTGCTCTTGGCGCAGCGAAAACAACCGCGTGGACGTGTCGGGTTGGGCATTGGCCGTGGTGATCAGGCTGCCCTTGGCAATTGGGGCTGTGACCTTTCCACCTTCTAGAAGACCAACAGGGATGGCCTTGGCCGCCTGCGCGTCAGTAACGGTCATTGCGTAAGAGCGGTAGCAGGTCTCACCAATCGCATCCAGGCTCTCGCCGGGCAGGAGATCGCGCTTGGCGACGGCACAGACTTCAGCCACTGGTCGTGGCAGAGGCACCATGTCTGGCCGGCCGTACATCATAATCCGTGCGCAGGTGAGCGGCACTTCCAAGCTGGTCAGATGATATGGGCGGAAGAATGCATAGTATGGCCCGTGTCCGATATGCAGATCATCCATGCGCTCAATAATGCGCGGGTGGTCTGATTTCACGATCACAAATACGCCGGGTGCCACGCCCTTGCCGATGGTGAAATCAACCACGCCCATCTTGTTGAGGATGCCCCCGTCTTCTTTGGGGATCAGAACCTTGGCCATCTCATCACGGTGCGTTGCGGGGCCATGCATGCCCGGAACGTCAGGCACGAGGCCGGTGGCATTGGCAATCGCGGTCATTTCCACGGCGGTTTTTGAACCGTCGACAAATTCCACCAACATGCGTGGGTTCATGTTCCGGCGCATGGCTTCTTCGCGATAGTCGTCGGGGACGGCATCGTGCTTAAGAGGATTGTTCTTGCCCTTGCCGGCGGCAACAATGTCGAGGCCAAGAGCTGAAACGAACTCGATCAACTCCATGCATGAGCTTGGTTCATCGCCCGCGCCCACCGAATAAACAACGCCAAGGCGATCGGCCTGAGCCTTTAAGTATGGTCCAATGGTGACGTCGGCTTCGACGTTCATCATCACCACATGCTTGCCGTGCTCCATGGCCATAAGGTCATAGTCGGCCGCAACGCCCGGTTTGCCCGTCGCATCAATTATGACGTCGATGTTGGGCGTCGTAACCAGCGTCTCAGCGTTGGTGATGGCGATCTTGCCTTGCTCAATGGCGGCTGTGGCCTGAGCTGGCGTTTCTGCTTCCTTGCCGCGGCTATCATCGCCATAGGCGATTTTCATGGCGTCGAGCGCGGTGTGCGGACGACGCGTGGCAATGGCGGCCATTTCGACGCCTTGCATCAGGCTCATCTGGGTAACGAGGTCCGTACCCATTTCACCCGAGCCAATAACCCCCACCCGGATGGATTTACCTTGCTCAGCGCGAGCCGCGAGATCACGGGCAATGCCGGTGAGCGCTATTTTGGGGGCCATATGACTATTCCAATCTACGTTCCCTATGCCGATAGCGCGCAGATGGGAGCGGAGCAAGGTTTTCGCTCGAAACCTTTTCGTTCAATTTGGCAGGCCGGGCGGGCCATAAGTGGCGTTCTATGCTGTGGATAGGGCTGACTGACTGACACGATTAGCAATTCCTCAACCTGTGCGGGCGATTATGGCAAGTGAAGACTTCGGGGGCTTGTCTCGCCTATGGCCATTTCAAATAGCATTTCGGTCGCCTTACCAGCCATTATCGACCTCGATACGCTAGATACCATACGCGATCGCCTCATCGACGCGATTGGCCTGGGCGCTGTTGTTGTCGATGCATCTGCGGTGGAACGTGTTTCCACCAATGCACTGTTTCTCTTGGTGAGCGCAGCTGAGACTGCACAGGTCCAGCAGACTGGATTTGCCATTCAAAATGTAAGCGCAGCCATGAGTGTTGCGATTGAGAGACTGGGATTGAATGCCCGGTTTTCGGGGATGATAGAACAATGACGCTGCGTGTACTCACCGTCGACGACTCGCGAACGATTTTGGCCATGTTGCATCACACGTTGAGCAATGCGGGCTTTGAGGTCTTGCAAGCCGAAGACGGCCAGCAGGGACTTGATGTTCTCAAAAATGAGAGCGTCGATGTTGTCATCACCGACATCAACATGCCCGTCATGGACGGCATTGAGTTTATCAAGAACGTGCGCGCCACCGGCCAGCACAATAGCCTCCCAATTCTCATTCTTACCACTGAGACGAGCCAGGATAAGCGCGATCAGGGTAAGGCGGCTGGCGGTACCGGCTGGATCGTTAAGCCTTTCGACCCGGAAAAACTGATCTCCGTTATCAACCGCGTTGTCCACTAACTCCCTATATGTCCGCCGAACACACCGTTCTGCGGGCATTTGACTACCAAATGCCAGATGAGCCCAGAAGGGGCGAAGAGCGCGTATGAGTGATCTCGACGATTTCAAGGCAACCTATTTTGACGAATGTTCCGAGCTTCTCACCGAGCTTGAAGAACAGTTTGCTGCCATTGAAGAAGGCGAGCGAGGTTCCGATCGCCTCAATGCTGTCTTCCGGGCCATTCACTCGATCAAGGGCGGGGCAGGAGCTTTCGGCTTCTCTGCATTGGTGGGCTTCGCGCACGCCTATGAAACCCTGCTCGATTACGTTCGTGATGGCAGAGTAGAGCTAACCGATGAAGTTGCAGCTCTCTGTATCCGTGCCAATGATATTGTCGCGGATTATGTGAAGGCGGCGCAATTGGGGGAAGAACTTCCTCTCGATTACGGCTCAGAAGAAAAGTCCCGCTTTGACGCTTTGGCGCGCGGTGACACCTCTACGAGCGACGATGAACACGATCTCAGCGGCGAGATTGTCGAAGAATTCGACCTTGAGTTTGTGCCAGTCATGGTCTCCATCGGAACAGACGACGCCAGCGACGATACGTTTGACGCCCCCCCGATGGAGGATGTCGACGGAAGTTGGTCTATACGTTTTACGCCGCATCGCGCTCTTTACGCGCGTGCCAATGATCCGCTGTTGCTCTTGCGCGAACTTGCTGCACTGGGCGAGATAAGCGTCACTGCGCATCTGGCTGAGATCTCGCAATTGGCGGATTTCGATCCTTTTGCTGTCTACTGCTCGTGGACGATCACACTGAGCGGGCCTGACGTCAGCGAAGTCTCCATTCGCGAAGTCTTCGAATTCGTCGACGGCGATTGTGAAATCATCATCTCGCGTGGCGGTGCTGCACCTGTGGCTCCGGTCCAAGCCATCGTCGCCGACGAAGAAGAAGACGCAGACTTTGCCAGCCTTTTGGCGCTCACCGAAGAAGAAATGGCCAGCAAGAAGGCTGTGGTTGTTCCATCCGCTGCGAAGGCTGAAGTTCCTGCTGCCGCTGAAGACGCGGGCCTAAGCTTCCTTGATCTTGCTGCTGAAATTAAGCCGGCAGCGCCTGTGGTTGCAGCGCGGCCCGTTGCTCCAACTGCGCCGAAGCCTCCTGCGGCTGTAGCGCCGACAGCGGCAAACGAACAAGAAGAAAGCCACCGACCTTCTGGTGTTCAGTCGATCCGCGTCGACCTAGACAAGGTTGATCGTGTTGTGAACATGGTGGGCGAGCTGGTTATCACGCAATCCATGCTGACCCAGCAAATGGATGAGACCCTGCGCGCACGCTATACTGAGCTGGTCCGTGGTCTTGAAGTTCTGGCGCAGACCACTCGTGGTCTTCAGGACTCGGTCATGGCGATCCGTGCGCAACCCGTTAAATCGGTGTTTTCTCGTATGCCGCGGCTCGTGCGCGAGCTGGCCCTCAAAACCGGCAAGAAGATCAAGCTCGAAACCATCGGTGAAAACACCGAAATCGATAAGACGGTTATTGAGCAGCTTTCAGACCCGCTGACCCACATGATCCGCAATTCTGCAGACCATGGTATCGAGTCGCCAGAAAAGCGCCTTGCCGTTGGTAAGAACGAATTTGGTACCGTTCGTCTCTCGGCAGAGCAGGCAGGTGGCAATATTCTGATCATCGTCGAAGATGATGGTGCCGGCATTAATCGTGAGCGCGTGCTGCAACTGGCTCGCGACAAGGGCATTGTTGCGCCGGACTTCACGCCGACCGATGAGCAAATTGATCAATTGATCTTTGCCCCTGGTTTCTCGACGGCAGATGCTGTGAGCGACATCTCTGGTCGCGGTGTGGGCATGGACGTTGTGCTCTCCAACATCAAGAAGATTGGTGGTTCGGTTCACGTCCGAAGCCGCACTGGCAAGGGCACGCGGATGACCCTGCGTCTGCCGCTGACACTGGCGGTACTTGACGTGATGCTGGTGCGATTGGGCGGGAGCCCTTACGTGGTCCCACTCTCTTCGATTGTTGAAACGATCCAGTGCTCGCGCGCAAGTTTTGACCGCGTTCCTTCTGGTGGTCGCGTGCTGCAGGTGCGTGGCGAATATGTGCAGGTGGCCGATCTTTGCCAGCGCTTTGGACTTCCGTCTGAAGTACAGCCGGACGATCAGTTTGTTGTCTTATGTGAGACCGAGGGCAGTCAAAAGCTGGCGCTGGTTGTGGACGACATTATCGGTCAGCAGCAAGTTGTTATCAAATCGCTCGAAGAGAACTTCGAGCGCGTCGAAGGCATCGCCGGGGGCACTATTCTGGGTGACGGCAATGTCGCTTTGATTGTTGACGTGCAAGGTCTGCGCACGACGCAACTTCATCAGAATGCCGCGTAGTCAGCACGTTAAGAAATTGTCGTCACCTTCGGGTGTAGAATTCAACCTCTGTTAGGCGCCCAGAAGGGCAGCAAAGGGCCAGAACAATGGAATCATTGAGCCTTCGAGATGATATGGGCGACAACACCGCTGTTGCCGGTCAAAACACTCTACAGCTGATCGCATTTTCTATCGGCGATCAGACCTATGGTGTGGAGATTACCACGGTGCGCGAAATCCGCGCCTGGAACGGTGCAACCCCGCTGCCAAACACCCGTGAATTCGTACGTGGCGTGATCAACCTGCGTGGCACCATTGTACCAATTTTTGACCTGCGCGCACGCTTTGGCGATGGTCAAACTTCGCCGACCAAAAACCATGTCGTGGTGGTGATGAGTGTTGGCGATAAGTGGGTCGGAATTCTCGTTGACGCTGTGAGTGATATTCTCACCGTCAACCGTGCCGACATTCACAATGTGCCAGAAGGCAATGCGATCGATACCGAGCTGCTCAATGGGATTGTGACCCACGATAGCCGTATGGTTGGGCTCATCGATCTACACGCCGTGGTTAGCGGTGCGCGTCTAGACGCATAAATAGCGTCGACATATAGTTTTGTGGAAAATTAGGCGCCCTGACCGGCGCCTTTTTTGTTGTCGATGTCAGGCGAGCGAAAGGCGCCGTTGGGCGCCGTCCGAAAAGCCTTAAAACAAATCGGCGTCGCCGCTCGAATGGTTTCTAGCGACTCCGGAAAGCTCTGGAACGCGCAGTTCATCCAGGGTGAGGCTTTCCCATATCTCCACATAGACACTTTCTGGTGCAGTGGGCGGCAGCAAAGCAAACTGGCGAGCGGCAAGAGCGATATTGCGGCACCGCTGCTCGATCCGGTCCTGTCCTTGCAGCGCGGTGATGATCAGGTGAACGGCTTGTTTCACCTTAGGGTCATCTCCAAGCGGCTTTTGTGCGAGTAGGGTCAACGCCTGCGAAATACCTTCGAGCATTTCGGACGTCTGGCGTCCGGTCTCGTCGAGTTCTCTAGCGAGTTTTTGCAGCGACATTGAAAGTCTTCCTGGCACCGATAGCACACCCTAACGTGAAATTCTGAATCTCACGTTTCACCGATGCACACTTGGGGAGGCTCGTAAGGGGTGGTTAGCGTTTGGCTAACATTAGTCCGCTATCATCATGACGGAATAGCCTCAAGAGTAATACCACTTTCATGGTCCTCCCCAGTTCCTTGCCGCCAGAATTCGATCGTGGCGTGGTAACCTCCGTGCATCAGGGAGATTGCCATGTCTCATCTGATCCGAATGTGACCTTTTCGACCGTGTTGGGATCGTGCATTTCCGCCTGTGTTCGGGATCGCGTAGCTAATATTGGCGGTATGAACCACTTTTTGCTCGCCGAGCAGTCAGGGTCTTCGCGAGACCGGTTTGGTGCTTCTGCCCGCTATGGCGCCTTCGCCATGGAGCAGCTTATCAACAAGGTTTTGTCTGCTGGCACGGGGTATAAGCCAAACCTCGAGATCAAGGTCTTCGGCGGTGGCAAAATTGCGACGACATTGGACGATGTTGGCGCCAAGAACATCGAGTTCATCCGTTCGTTTCTCCATGACGAAGGTTATATAACGACGAGTGAAGATCTGGGCGGGTCCTATGCCCGCCGCGTGTTGTTCAAGCCCCATTCTGGGAGAGCTTTTGTAAAGCGTCTTGACGCCGATGTCGGTGCGAACGTTGCAAGAGAAGAATTGGCGATTGCACGTCGTCGGGTGGTTGTTCCTGCGCCAGCGGTGGATATCGAACTTTTTTAACCGCTGTTACCCAGAAATTACGGCCCACCATGGGGCTATAGGATTGGTTAACCATTTTTGACGTATGGTTAACGCTATGACGGTCAAGAGTGTGCAGCCCCCCGCTTCATTATCACCCGGTTGCTTCCAGCGACTGGCCGTCTCTACATCTGCAATGTGGTTGGTCGGTGGAGCGCTTAGCGCAGGTCTTTATGTTGCAATGGGACCCGGTTCTCTCTGGCTGAGCACGGTTGGTGGAACTGCCGCTTTTTGTGTCGCCGGGTCCGTGTTTCTGGCCAATAGATTAGCGCAAACCAGCCGACGAGATCTCGCAAAACTGGGACAAACCGTTGGTCTGAGCGAACGTGCTGATGAGCTCGACACAATCGCCGCGATGAGCGCGCGACTAGCGCAGCGCGTTGAGGTTGCGCACAGCTATCAGCAAGCACTCGTGCATTTGGACAGTGCGATTTCGATCGTTGATAGTTTCGGCAAGGTGACCGCCCTTAGTCGCGGACTACGGGAGCTGGTGCCCGCAGCTAAGGTTGGAGACAGTATCGAGACCGTATTGGGGCCCGGCGCATCGACACGGGATTTCCTCATGCTCGGTGGTATTCGTATGAATACCAATCGTTATTCCTTGCCAGGTGGTGGCTACGCCCTCGAAATAAAACCGACCGGGCAGTTGGTCCAGCATGATGATTTGGACGCGTTAGCTGGCGCTTTGGCGAGTGGGCAGACCGGCTTCCGGTTTGATGTCTCGTCTATCAAACACGCTCCCGGGCTGTCGGCAATTAATGAGGCGTTGGGCATGATGGGCGAAGGCTTAGCTCAGCTCCAAAGCACCATAGCTGGTAAGAGCGAAAAGCTCCGCAATCCAAATCTGCCTTTTGCCGAGCAGAGCCAACAGGTTCTAGATCTACTTTCCGCCTTTGACGACTTCCATGATGATCAGATCAACACGCGCGAAGCGCTCGAGACCAAGCTGTCGACAGTCAAGCAACTGCTTGGCCAGTTTGAAGAGCGCGCGCGAGAGTTTGAGGCGAAAGCTGATCTGGGACGCCAAGCTTTGGCTGAGGGGGTAACAAAGCTCAAGGCAATGGAAGCGCGGGTTCAAGACGCCGCGCGCAAGGCAGGAGATGCGCGCTCTCTTGCCAGCCAAGCCGACAAATCTGCACAGCGGACACATGAATTTGTCGCCGAGCTGGACCGTCTAACTGCCGAGATTGATCGCATGACGGCAGGGATTGAGGATGTTTCTTTCCGTACCAATCTTCTCGCACTCAACGCGGCCGTAGAAGCGGCGCGAGCCGGTGAAAAAGGCGCGGGTTTTGCCGTTGTGGCAGACGAGGTCCGTCAGCTTAGTAAGCTTACCAATCGTTCAGCCAAAGACATACGTGTTGTCGCGGATCAGGGCCGGACGCAGGCACGTGCGGGCCTTGAGGAGGCTGATGCGCTACAAAATATCACCAAGGCACTGCAAGATAATTTACGCAATCTAAGCAATGAGTCGGCGACTATGCACACAGAGGGTAGCGTCACAGACATGCCCACCCGGGCAGAATTGGCCCGGACGACCGCTAATGGCCGCCTTGGGATCACCCCGATGCGGGCCGCCGGATAGAAGTCCGGCTGGAGAGGGTAAAAATGGAGCAGGGAGAATATTCCCTGAGCGAACGCGAGTTCGCGCGGATCAAGGCGCGGGTCTACACCGTCGCTGGCATTTCTCTAAGTGATGCGAAGCGGACGCTGGTTATTTCCCGCCTGTCCAAGATCCTGCGTGCTCATGGTTTGCCCAGTTTTGACGCCTATGTCGATTTCCTTGAAAAAGGGGGCTCGGCCGAGGATAGTCAGGAGTTCGTCAATGCGTTGACGACCAATTTGACGCGCTTTTATCGCGAAGACCATCACTTTGATCATCTGCGCCAATTTGTGGGCAATCTGATCAATGAGCGTCCACGCGGCCAGCGTCTGCGCATATGGTCGGCGGGTTGCTCAACAGGTCAAGAGCCTTACACGATCGGCCTCGACCTCTTGGTGGCGTTTCCTGAGTTGAAGCGTTGGGATTTTAAAATTCTGGCAACAGACATCGACACGTCCGTGATTCAGAAGGCGTCGATGGGTGTCTACCCAGAGAGTGAATTGGCCGGGTTGAGCGCCGAACGCTCACGTCATTTCGAAAAATCCAACGGCATGATCCGCGTTCCGCAAGCGGTCCGCGAACTCATTTCCTTCAAGCAGTTGAACCTCATTGGCCAGTGGCCGATGAAGGGCCCGTTTGATGCGATTTTTTGCCGAAACGTCGCGATTTACTTTGACAAGCCGACGCAAGGCGAGGTGTTCTCGCGCTTAGGTAAAATGCTGGCGCCAGAGGGATTTCTCTACATCGGGCACTCAGAAAATCTGGGAACGAGTGGTGAGGCTTTCCGGCTGGTTGGTAAGACGATTTACCAGTCCCGCGAGAAACTGAATAGAAGAGCTGCATAAATGAGCATCAAGGTTTTGGTCGTCGACGACTCGGCGCTCATCCGCGAAGTGCTCGGCCGGATGCTAACCCGCGAGGGTGATATCGAAGTCGTTGGCACAGCAGTGGATCCTCTGGAAGCGCGCGATAAGATCAAGCAACTCAATCCCGACGTGGTCACGCTTGATATTGAAATGCCAAACATGAACGGGTTGGCATTTCTCGAAAAACTCATGCGCTTGCGCCCCACGCCTGTGGTCATGGTCTCAACCTTGACCAAAAAAGGGGCGAGTGAAACGCTTCTCGCGCTTGAACTCGGCGCGGTGGATTTCGTCGCCAAGCCGAGCGCTGAGTTCTCGGGTGGGCTCGAGGCCTTCGGCGCCGGTCTGCGCGAAAAAATCCGCGCAGCTGCCAAGTCCGACGTTCGTGGGCGAACTGCTGCGCGTGGAGAACCGGTGCGCAAAGAAGCCCTACGCACCGCTGCGGCCCCTAAGGGGGCGTTGATCGCTATCGGCGCGTCGACGGGTGGGGTTGAGGCGATCCGGACGGTTTTGTCTGATCTGCCAATTGATTGTCCACCGGTTGTCATTGCCCAACACATGCCGCCCGGTTTTACCGGACGTTTCGCCGCCCGACTGGATGAGCTTTGTGCGTTAAAAGTTCTGGAGGCTGAAGACCGAATGGTTCTTGAGCCGGGCCACGCTTACGTTGCCAAAGGGGACTATCACCTGCGTGTCGAGCGGACATCTGGGCAGCTGAAATGCCGCCTTGGGCAGGAAGCACAGACGAGTGGACACCGTCCAAGTGTGGACGTGCTGTTTGAATCTGTAGCGAAGAGCGTCGGTCATATGGCGGTTGGGGCAATTCTGACCGGCATGGGACGCGATGGGGCTCGCGGCCTGAAAATGATGCGTGACGCGGGTGCCTATACTGTTGGGCAAAACCAGGCGTCGTCGCTGGTCTACGGCATGCCACGTGTTGCCTTTGAAGAGGGCGCTGTGGTTGAGCAGGCTAGTATTAACCTGATCGCGACAAAGCTCGCCAACGCTCTGGCAAAGCTCAAATCAGCAGCGTAGCTTCGGTCAAGATTGAGATAATTGTAACCCTTGTTCTCTAAGGTCCAAGGAAACTCTGGGGCTCCACCCCAAGGCGTGTAGAAGGTTTAAAGTCCATGCCCAAGGCAAGCGCTGTCAGTGTTCTGATCGTCGATGACCAGCAGTCCATGCGCGGCATCTGTAAGTACATTCTTACTCAGCTTGGCTTCAAAGACATTATTGAAGCCAAGTCAGGTCGCGACGCTCTGACCAAGCTCGAAAAGGCCAATGTCGATCTGATCATTTCCGACTGGAACATGGAAGATATCGACGGGTTGACCTTGTTGAAGGTCATTCGCAAGCATCCGCGTACAGCGGCTATGCCGTTCATTATGGCAACCGGCCGTTCTGACAAAGAACAGGTCAAGGAAGCCATTTCGTTTGGTGTAAACAATTACATCATCAAGCCATTCGATGCTTCGACGATGAAAAAGCGCATCGAAGCCGTAATTGGCGCGCTGACGTAAACGCGGTTTTAAATCAAAGATTTGTACACACCCGGCCTTACCAAGGCCGGGTGTTTTTCTTTGACTGTCATGAGCTTGCTGCGACAAAACTTCACACTTTCGTCGCGATTGTAAGAAGTGCTTAAGGTGAGACTTATATCGTTACCATGCTCATGGAGATGATGAGCAAAATATACTGCGGGGTCTGAGATAAGCGCTGGAGGTTTGCGCTTATCGATTGGGCTCGGGCAGGTATGGGGGGCGTTATGGGATTGTTTCCGCAACTTAAAGTTGCGCAGAAGCTGCCGCTTGCTGTCGTTGGTTCAGCATTGGTAGTTAGCGCTGGCGTTGGTTTTGCGAGCTATTTTATTGGTTTGAACACCGTGCAGTCGCAGCGGGACCTGTCCATGCAGGCCTCTCTCAGCACGGCCGCGACGCAAGTCAGCGACTATTTCACTGCAGCTGAAGTGGATTTGCGCCTGTTCGTGCAGCGGTCCGATACGGTCACAGCCACCAAAAACCTAACTCGGGCGCTCGATGAGCTGCGGATGGGCTTGGCAGAGAAAGCCGCTGCCCAACTCAAGGTCGCCTATATTACCGAAAATCCGACGCCCGAAAATCGCGCGGCGACCGACAGTACCCCCAAAGGGGCAACTTACGACGCGCCCCACAAGCGGTATCATCCCGGCTTCCGAACACTGCAGCAAGAGCGCGGCTACTCAGACGTTTTGTTGATCAGCGCGTCCGGCGATGTGGTTTACTCGGTCGCCAAGAACGACGATTTTGCCAACAATGTGCTGACAGATCGCGCTTCTCAGGAGTCTGGCCTAGGGAAGGCCTTTGCCAGCGCACGAGAGCTTAAGGATGGTCAAGCCAGCTTTGTCGATTTTTCGCTCTATTCGCCGACCGGTACGCCGCAGAGTTTTATGGCGATGCCTGTGTTTGAGCGTGACCAGAACGTCGGTGTCATGGTCTTGTCGATCGCTCCCGATGCGATGAGCGCACGCGTTGGTGCCCTTTCCGGATTGGGGGAAAGCGGGGAGGTTGTGGTTGTTGGCAAGGACGGACTTTTGCGCAGCGAAAGTGTCCACACAGAAGAGCTTGATGTGCTCAACACTGCGCTCGACACCCCTCTGATCGCAGCTGCCTTTGCGGGCAGTAGCGCCGAAGGCATTTCCAATAGTTACCGCAATGCGGCCATGGTCGTGCGGGCGCAAGCCATATCCGTCAACGGCGTGGATTGGGCTGTTGTAGCTGTGCAGCCCGAGAAGGAAGCCTACGCAGCGGTCGACGAGATGCGCAACTCGACGCTTTTAATCGGTGGTGCCTTGTTGGGCATTGCGGCGGTGCTCGGCTTGGTGTTCGCCCGCAGCATCAGCCAACCCATCAGTAAACTCACGAGGACGATGGACGAACTCGCGGGCGGACGTCTCGATTCTGAGGTCGAAGGAGCGGATCGCGGCGATGAAATTGGCGCAATGGCGCGTTCCGTCGAAGTTTTCCGAGCCAATGCTATGCGTGTCAGCGAAATGACCGAGGCAGAGGCCGCACGTATTATTTCAAGCCAGGCAGAACGTGCACAAATGATGCAGCAGCTGCAACGGGCGTTTGGACGAGTGGTGTCGGCAGCAACTTCAGGTGACTTTGGGCAGCGTGTCGGGGCAGAATTTCCTGATGACGAGCTCAATGCACTCGCACATGCTGTCAACGAACTGGTCGAAACCGTCGATCGCGGCATAGCTGAAACTGGGAAAGTGCTTTCGGCACTGGCGCAGACCGATCTGACCCTTCGGATGGAGGGCGACTACGAAGGAGCGTTCGCGCGCCTGCAGAATGACACCAACGCAGTCGCTGATAAACTGACTGACATCGTTGGGCAGTTGCGTTCGACATCTGGCACGCTGAAAACGGCAACAGGCGAGATACTCTCTGGCGCGAATGACCTTTCCGAGCGCACCACGCGCCAGGCAGCAACTATCGAAGAAACGTCGGCTACAATGGATCAGTTGGCGTCCACGGTGTTGATGAATGCCAATCGCGCGAGCGAAGCGAGTGATGTAGCGAGCTCAGTTACTCAAACCGCTGAACAAGGCGGTCAGGTAATGGGCAAGGCGACGGAGGCCATGGAGCGCATTACTCAGTCTTCGTCCAAGATTTCAAATATCATCGGGTTGATCGACGATATTGCGTTCCAAACCAATCTGCTTGCACTCAATGCCTCGGTCGAGGCGGCCCGCGCGGGCGAGGCTGGTAAGGGTTTTGCCGTCGTTGCCGTCGAGGTTCGCCGTTTGGCTCAGTCTGCGGCTCAGGCGTCTTCCGACGTCAAACAATTGGTCGAACAGAGTGCGCAAGAGGTGAAGGGTGGCTCGCGCCTGGTGGCTGACGCGGCACATCATCTTCAGAATATTCTTACCGCCGCTCGATCATCCAGCGCGTTGATGAATGGCATTGCGGTGCAAAGCCGTGAACAGGCCTCGTCCATTGAGGAGGTCAATTCTGCGGTCCGCACGATGGACGAGATGACTCAGAGTAACGCTGCACTGGTTGAGCAAATGAATGCTTCGATCGAGAGAACGGAAAACCAAGCCAGCGAACTGGATCGTATTGTTGATATATTTGCGATCAGCAATCGTCAGCGCCAGGAGCCCACTGCAAGCCTCGCGACAATGGCGGGCGTGCGCGGATTGCAAGCCAATCTGTCTCGCAAGGCTCGGAGCTATCTGCGGCCTAGCAATGCTGCTTTCGAAGAGGAGTGGCGGGAGTTTTGATTGCGATGCGGGGGCCGGATCGCAATAACAAAAATAGGCAAATCTGATAAAAATAGCCGATGAGAGTAGTTTGGAACTATTCAGTAAGGTGTTTGACTTAAGGTTTGCCGCAATGGGCCAATGAGCGATATGTCCGCGCTTGGCCGTGGGGGACAGACATGAAAAAAATCTCTCAACTGCTTGGCAGTGTGCGCATGACTACGAGCATTTTGCTCCTCGTCATGGTCTCAATCATTGGCTCGGTTGGTGCTATATCTCATACACTTTACCTGACCATGCATCAGCGCTCGATCGACGAGAGCGAAATACAGCAAGACACCAATCTTGCTGTTGCAGCGACCATTTTAGAGCGCCGAATATCGGGCTCCATTTTGACCATGGCAGAGGATGGAAGCATTGTTTCTTTCCAAAGCTGGGCTGTGCCGCCTTTTTACGACAACGATGTCATCGACAGCGTGAGCCGCGTCACCAAGCAAGACGCCGCTATCTATGTTTTGGAAAAGGAGACCGGGGATCTGGTCGCTAAGACCACGACACTCCTGGCGGCCGATGGGTCTCGCGCTATAGATGCGAAGATTACCAGTGGCGATCCAACTCTTGCCTTGCTCGGGCAAGGTGAAACCATTCGCTCGCAGATGACTTTGCAGGGCGTGCCTTACCTTGTCGCCATTCAGCCTATTGTTGGCACCAAGGGTGACATGATGGGTGCTATCTTGGTTGGCACGCCAATGGCAAACGTCAATGCTGCTGCAGGCGAGGTTCTCGGCGTTATTGGCATGGTCGGTATTCCCGTCACCATCGTCTTTGCTCTGTTGGGTTTTGTCTCATCGCGCCTCATTTCTCGACCCATACCGCGTTTGGCAAAGACTATGGATGTGATTGCCGAGGGCAATTACGACATCGAGGTGCCCTATACCGGCTTCAAGAACGAAGTGGGGGCAATGGCCCGCGCGGTCGAAGTCTTCCGCGAAAATGGTCTGCGCGTTAGCCAAATGACTGAAGCGGAAGCTGCGCGTATCGTGGCTGATGAGGATGCTCGTCGCGCGATGATGGCCAATTTGCAAGATGCCTTCGGGCAGGTCGTGGATGCCGCTATTGCTGGAGACTTCTCGCGTCGCGTTAAGACAGAGTTCCCAGACGCAGAGCTCAATGCTCTGGCTGGAGGCGTAAACAAGCTCGTTGGTGCCTTTGATCACGGTGTCAGTGAAATTGGCACAGTGCTCTCTGCCATGGCCGAGGCTGATTTTACCCTTCGCATGGAAGGTGAATTCGAAGGCGCTTTCGCCAAGCTGCGTGAAGATACAGATGCCGTTGCTGACAAGCTCGGCGAGGTCGTTAGCCAGCTTCGCCACACGTCCGGCTCTATCAAGAATGCAACCGGCGAACTCCTCTCAGGGGCGAATGACCTGTCGGAGCGCACCACACGTCAGGCTGCGACGATTGAGGAAACATCCGCGGCTATGGAGCAGTTCGCCTCCACAGTGCTTTCAAATGCGGAGCGGGCGAGCATTGCGAGCCAGAATGCCTCCAAGGTCACCAAGACCGCAGAAGAGGGCGGCCGCGTAATGGAATCGGCCAATGAGGCGATGGACCGGATCACTCAGTCTTCGTCCAAGATTTCCAACATCATCGGTTTGATCGACGATATCGCCTTCCAAACCAATTTGTTGGCGCTGAACGCTTCGGTGGAAGCCGCACGTGCTGGCGAGGCTGGCAAGGGGTTTGCCGTGGTTGCGGTAGAAGTGCGCCGTTTGGCTCAGTCGGCGGCGCAAGCCTCGTCCGAGGTCAAGGTATTGATCGATCAGTCCAGCTCTGAAGTCGCAACTGGCTCCAAGCTCGTCAATGACGCGGCAAGCAAGCTTGCGAGCGTGCTGGACGCGATCCGCGAAAATACCAAGGCGCTGGAGACCATAGCTCAGCAGAGTTCGGAGCAGGCAAATTCCATTGAGGAAGTCAGTTCCGCGGTGCGTCAGCTCGATGAAATGACCCAGCATAACGCTGCCTTGGTCGAAGAGACTAACGCCGCTATTGCTCAGGCTGAATCGCAGGCGAATGAACTTGACTTGATTGTCGAAGTCTTCGCTGTCGATGCTGTAGTTGCACCTGCGCATCATCGTAGTGAAGCGAGCGTAATGAGGCCTACGGCGACTGAGCGCCCGTCGCGTCAATATTCCTCTCGTGGCCCAAGTTCTCAAGGAAATCTTGCGGTCTCGCAAGATTGGAACGACTTCTAACGTCAGTGTCTATGAGTGTTTAATCTTTAACGCGGGTCAGCGATGGCTCGCGTTATTTTTTCCGTAATAACAGTTGGTTAAGCCCCTTTATCCTAGTTTGGGGTTAAACAGCTCAACCGCCTTTGGAACGTGGGGTCGGAGGGCGGGAACATATTGGGGACTGGTCTATAGCTATGCAAATTTTCGGCAAAATCCGCATGACCGCTCTCATCGCCACATTGGTGATTTCGGGCATTCTTTTATCGACGGCAGCTGTCTGTACGGCCACATATATTACGCTGAGCAATCAATCTCGCGCTGACGCAATGGTCACGCTCGAGAACCATATGCGCACCGCTGTTTCTCTGATCAGCAGCGAGATGGCCTCGACCAAGGTCGAGTGGAATGAAGATGGCAGCGTGAGCCGCGTGACAGCATTTTCGATGCCGCGTGTTTTCATCAACCACAACATCATCGACTCTGTTGTCCGTCTTACCGGTGGCACAGCGATGATTTACGGCGCGGAACAAGCGGGCCAGCCACTGAACGTTCTGACATCGAGCTTTGTAGAGGAAAGCGGAGAACGTAGCCTAGGATCGACATTTGCGGAAACCGACCCTGCCTATAACCCGGTTGTGACCAGCGGTTCCTATCGGGGCGAGGGTTCCTATGGCGACGTTGGCTACTATATCGGCTATCAGGCGATCACAAATCACCAGAACGACGTCATCGGCGTCATCTTTGTCGGCCTCGATAAGGATCAAATCGAAGCTGGCATTCAGCAGACATTGTGGATTTTGCTGATTGTTGGCGCGGTCACCTTGGTTGTTCTGGGTGTGCTCGGCTATCTGGTTTCGTCGATGATCATGTCGACCATTCCCAAGCTGGCAACGACCATGAACGCGATCGCCAAGGGCGCGTACGAAACCGATGTACCCTATGTTCAGTACACCAATGAAGTTGGTGATATGGCGCGTGCGGTCGAGGTTTTCCGCGAAAATGGTCTGCGTGTGAACGCTATGACGGAAGAAGAACGCGCTGCTTCGGAGCGCCGCCGTATCGAGCGCACCGACATGATGGTCGAGTTGCAGGCGGCTTTTGGCGAAGTGGTGGACGCCGCTATTGCTGGCGACTTCACCAAGCGCGTTCATGCCGAATTCCCTGATCGTGAGCTCAATGCTCTGGCCGCTAGTGTCAACTCGCTGGTTGAGACTGTCGACCGTGGTATCGGCGAGACCGGCGATGTGCTGGCGGCGATGGCCAAGGCCGACTTCACCCGCCGTATGAACGGTCAGTACCAGGGTTCGTTTGCCAAGCTCAAAGAAGACACCAACGCCGTGGCAGAGAGCCTCTCGGATGTTATCGGGCAGCTGCGAGAAACCTCGCGTACGCTCAAGACAGCAACTGGCGAACTGCTCTCCGGCACCAATGATTTGTCCGAACGCACCACCAAACAGGCGGCGACGATCGAGCAAACCTCTGCTGCGATGGAACAGCTGGCAAGCACCGTGCAGGATAACGCCCGCATGGCTGACGACGCCAACGCTTCGGCCAATGCTGTGTCCGCCGATGCGGAGCGCAACGGAAAGATGATGGAAACGGCAAATGACGCGATGGATCGCATTGCTCAGTCTTCCGCCAAGATTTCCAACATTGTGGGCATGATAGATGACATTGCCTTCCAGACCAATTTGCTGGCACTGAATGCTTCGGTTGAAGCGGCGCGTGCGGGCGAAGCGGGCAAGGGCTTTGCGGTGGTCGCTGTCGAAGTGCGTCGTCTAGCGCAGTCTGCAGCTGAGGCTTCGGCCGAAGTGAAGGCACTGATCGAAACCAGTGCAAAGGAAGTCAAATCAGGCTCGGATCTCGTGTCGAGTGCAGCCAAGCAGCTTAAGGCAATGCTGGGCGCGGTGACCGAGAATGCCGTCCTGATGCAGTCGATTGCCAAGGCCAGCAAGGCCCAGGCCGCTGCAATTGACGAAGTCGGTGTCGCAGTGCGAACGCTCGATCAAATGACTCAGCATAACGCGGCTCTTGTGGAAGAGACGAATGCTGCCATCGAGCAGACCGAAGCACAGGCTAGCGAACTCGACCGTGTTGTGGATGTGTTTACAATCCAACAGTCTGAGCAAAAGCGGGCTGCACCCGCGAAACGTGAAGCGGCGGGTTCGGCTCCGGTTCAGCGTGACCGCGTTAAGAGTGCGGCACGCTCTTACCTCAGCCAGGGCGGCACAGCGCTGAACGCCGACTGGAGCGAGTTCTAAGCATCGTTGAATCCAAGATTTCCCATTGAGGGCGCCACGGCGCCCTCTTTTTGTATTTATGGTTAATGCCTAGTTAACGGCGAACTTACTGACTGCCCTTGAACAAAAAAGATCGCTGTTAGCTAACAGAACTTGAGTGGCTAACGCCGCACTCACCTGGAAGTGGCGCTGGGCGGACCAGCGCCACAAAAGTCTTAGTTAACCATCCTCCTCCAGTCTTTTCGTGCACGGCCGGTGTGCCGCCGGTCCAAAGGGGCATGGGCATGAGACGGTTTTCTTTTGGGCAGAACAGTAGCAAGGACGACGCAGCCAAACTTGCGGCTCTGCTGAGAAGTCAGGCAGTTATCGAGTTTGAACTCGATGGCACGATCATCACCGCAAACGAGAACTTCCTAAAGGCCTTGGGGTATGGGCTCGATGAAGTGCGGGGCAAGCACCACTCCATGTTTTGCGCCCCCGAATACGTAAAAAGTCCAGCATACAAAAACTTCTGGGCTGACCTCGGCAAAGGTGAGTTCAAATCCGACGCCTTCCAACGCTTTGGTAAGGGTGGGCGGGAGGTTTGGATACAAGCCAGCTACAGTCCGGTATTCGATGCGAACGGTCGGCCAGTAAAGGTGATTAAGTTCGCCACCGATATTACCGAGCAGCGACAGATGGCGGCTGACCATGCAGCTCAAATCGAAGCGATCTCACGCGTGCAGGCCGTGATATCGTTTAACCTTGACGGCACTGTCATCACTGCCAACGCCAATTTTCTCACGACGCTCGGCTACAGTTTGGCCGAGATCGCGGGAAAACATCATTCCATGTTTTGTGATCCCGCTTACACAAGGACGAACGAATACGCTCAGTTCTGGCAGCGCTTGCGGTCCGGCGAATATGTGGCAGCCGAGTTCCAGCGGTTCGGTAAGGGCGGGAAAGAAGTGTGGATCCAGGCGAGCTATAACCCTGTGCTCGATGCCGCTGGTCGCGTCTCGAAAATTGTCAAGTTTGCCACCGACATTAGCGAGCGCAAGCGTGCCGAGGGCGTCATAAACGAACTCACAAAAAGCCTACGAATGATGGCGCAGGGCGATTTATCTGGCCATATCGATCACGTTTATACAGGCCAGTATGAGGCCTTGCGTCACGCGTTCAACTCATCGCTTGGGCGGTTGCAGGAGATCGTTGAGGGAATGCGTACCACCTCGCGCTCGTTAAAAATTGCCACGGGTGAAATCCTCTCGGGGGCCAACGACCTCTCAGAACGCACGACCCGGCAAGCGGCCACCATTGAAGAAACATCGGCCTCGGTGGAGCAACTCACAGGAGCTGTCACTGAAAACGCTAAGCGTGCCGCCAGTGCCAACGAAAAAGCGCGTCACGTGGTCTCTGTGGCAATCGATGGTGGGACAGTGATGGGTCGGGCAACCGAGGCCATGACCGCGATCGAGGCATCGTCGACCAAAATCTCGAAAATCATCGGTCTCATTGATGACATTGCTTTCCAGACCAACCTTCTGGCACTCAACGCCTCGGTTGAGGCAGCACGGGCTGGCGAAGCCGGCAAGGGGTTTGCCGTTGTTGCTATTGAAGTGCGGCGGCTCGCTCAGTCGGCTGCGCAAGCGTCGTCAGATGTTAAAGTTTTGATCGAGGCCAGCGAGGGCGAGGTGCGCGGCGGATCGCAATTGGTATCAAAGGCGGCTGATCGTCTCGCGGACATTGTCAAAGGCGCCGAAGAGAGCGCAACACTCATCGACGAAATTGCCACTGCGAACCGGGAGCAATCTGCCTCCTTGGTCGAGGTATCTGTCGCCGTGCGGCAGATGGATGAGATGACCCAGCACAATGCCGCGCTCGTCGAAGAGACCAACGCTGCTATTGAGCAAACTGAAACACAAGCGGCAGCCCTGGATGATCTGGTTGCCGTATTTAAAAGCGACGGGGCGGGCACAGCAGAGCACGCGTTTCAGCAAAGCCTGCGTGCTGCAGAGTAAAGCACAGGTGTTGTCGCAGCAGTGGGCGGCGACTGCGCGGTTCTGCACCTAAATCTTTGATTTTTCCCATTTCACGAGCGGTAAATAACTCCGTGTTTACCCTCGTCGTTTAGCGCTGTGGGTTGGTTGATCCAGATCAAGATGTTCGCATCTGGAATGGTGAACTGATCCAGCGGATCTAAACTATGGTGTCTGACTTGCCTTCGAACATTCCTGCCGCGCTGCAAACTCGCCTGGACTTTATTGACCTGAACAAAGATGCGCGTGCGCAGCTGGCCAGTATTCGGCCAACCATTGAAAAGCATGTCGGTCCAGCGCTGGATCATTTTTATGACAAGGTCGCTAAAGAACCTGAAGTGGCCCGTTTCTTCGGTGGTGGTCGCCCGCACATGGATCGCGCCAAGTCACGTCAAATTGGCCATTGGAGCGCGATTGCCGCTGGTCAGCTTGACGCCGAATATATGGAAAATAGCGCCAAGGTTGGCTTGCGGCACGCCCTGATCGGGTTGGAGCCGCGCTGGCACATTGGTGGTTATGGCGTTATTTTTGAAACCTTGCTCAAGAATGTCGTCCAGGATTTGATGACCGAGGTCATGCAGCCCAAGAAGGGGCGCTTTGGCCGTATGGTGCCACCGAGCTGCGATCAGGTCATGGCAGGCGCGGCCGACGTTTCCGACAAGGTTGTCGCGATGATGAAGTCGATGCTGATCGACATCGACATTGGTGTGACGGCCTATTTCGATAAGCTCACCTCGGATGCGCAGGAAGCTGAAGCGGCGTCCCGCGAGAAAATTCATCAGGCGATGGATGCTACGGGTAAGGTTTTGCGCGGTGTTGCGACCGGTGATCTGACCCAGCGCGTTACGGAAGATCTGGACCCGCAGTTTGATCAACTCAAGCAGGATACTAATGCGGTGGTGGACAAGCTTGCCGACATTGTTGGCCAGCTCCAGCATACATCGCGCTCGCTGAAGACGGCTACGAGTGAAATCTTGGCTGGCACCAACGATCTGGCCGATCGCACGACACGCCAGGCAGCTGCGATTGAACAAACATCTGCCTCCGTTGAGCAGTTGTCGGCAGCAGTCTTGGAAAATGCTACCCGCGCAAATGACGCCAGCGGGAAGGCGCGCTCTGTCGCTCAGGACGCCATTGAAGGCGGCAATGTGATGGCCGACGCGACCAAGGCAATGGACGCAATTCGTCAGTCGTCTGCGAAAATCTCCAACATCATTGGCATGATCGATGACATCGCGTTCCAAACCAATTTGTTGGCACTGAACGCCTCTGTCGAAGCCGCGCGTGCTGGTGAAGCGGGTAAGGGGTTCGCCGTGGTTGCGGTTGAAGTTCGTCGCTTGGCGCAGAGCACAGCCAATGCTTCCGCCGAAGTGAAGACGCTTATTGAAGCGAGTGCGAACGAAGTTCGCGGCGGCAATTTGCTGGTGTCTAAGGCGGCCGAAACCCTTGAGGCGATACAGGGCGGTGCTGAAGAGAGCGCGAGCCTAATTGACTCGATCGCGCTGGCTAATCGTGAGCAATCGACCGCTCTTCGCGAAGTGACCACGGCTGTCCGCCAGATGGACGAGATGACCCAGCACAATGCAGCACTGGTTGAAGAAACCAATGCTGCCATTGAGCAGACCGAAGCTCAGGCGAGCGAGCTTGATGTGATCGTGGATGTGTTCCGCCTGAATGATCGTGCCGGGCGCGCGCCGGCGAGCGAACAGCGCCGCAGACGTGGGGGCGCTCCACTCCAAACGAGTGGGAATACCGCGCTCGCCAATAACTGGGATGAATTCTAACCCCTGCTCAACGAATATCCGTTGCTCGCTGTCCCCTTTTAAGGGCTAAAAGAGAGCAACGGAGACTTCTTATGGCGCATATTGGCCTTGTGGCCCACGACGACAAAAAAGATGACCTCTGCCGGTGGGCGGAGGTTCATAAGGACAAGCTGGCTCAACACGAGCTCTGGGGCACCGGGACAACCGGTAGCCGTATTATGGCCGCAACCGGTCTTGACGTTAAACTGCTTAAATCTGGGCCTCTCGGCGGCGATCAACAGCTTGGTGCAATGATCTGCGAAGGGCGCTTGGACATGTTGATCTTCTTTATTGATCCCCTGTCAGCGCAACCTCATGATGTTGATATCAAAGCGCTAAACCGCCTAGCGACGTTATACGACGTGCCCTTTGCCAATAATAAATCGACAGCTGATGCGGTATTGGCTGCACTTTGACTAAGTGGCCCCGGTTGACCGGTTCGCAATCGTATGAACAGATGCCTGAAGACAGCTCGGAATAACCGGGCGCAATAGTTTGTTCAGGAACATCGGGGCTCTCGGGAACTTGTCCTCCGACTTAGTTATTGACGTTCAAAACGTCAGCAAGAGTTTTGGCGGCCTCAAGGCCGTCAATAACTGCTCACTCTCCGTCAGGCGCGGCTCTATCACTGGGCTGATCGGGCCTAACGGTGCCGGGAAATCGACACTCTTCAATATAGTCGCCGGGAACATTGTTCCTGATAGCGGACAGGTCATCTTTGATGATCAGGACGTTACAGGGATGAAGCCACATGCCCTTTTCCGTATTGGCATGTTGCGCACGTTTCAGATTGCGCATGAATTCAGCCAGATGAGCGCCTTAGAGAACCTGATGATGGTTCCGGGCGACCAGCCGGGTGAAAGCTTGCTCGACAATTGGCTGCGGCCCAGATTGGTGCGTAGCCGAGAAACCGAAGTGCGCAAAAAGGCGTTGGAAGTCATCGACTTCCTCAAGCTCGGACATGTCCGCGACGAATTGGCTGGCAATCTCTCCGGGGGGCAGAAAAAGCTCCTAGAGCTTGGTCGTACGATGATGGTGGATGCCAAAGTCGTCCTGCTGGACGAGGTTGCTGCTGGCGTCAACAAGACGTTGCTCAATGATCTGGCGGACAATATCGAGCGCATGAACCGCGAGCTTGGCTACACCTTCTTTGTCATCGAGCATGACATGGACCTCATCGGGCGCATGTGTAATCCGGTGATCGTCATGGCACAGGGCGAAAAGATCGCCGAGGGGCCGATGAGCGAAATTCGCGCAAACCCTGCCATTGTTGAGGCCTATTTTGGCTCCCCGGTAGAGGTAGCAAACTAATGGCGTTGATCGAATTAAAGCACGTCGTTGGCGGCTATGGTGGCGCGCCCATTCTCAATGGCGTCGACATGGCGATTGAGCAGAGCGATATCGGTGTCATCGTTGGGCCTAATGGCGCGGGAAAGTCGACCACTCTCAAGGCCATATTTGGCCTGCTTAAAGTTACAGGTGGAACGATCGAATTTGGTGGCGAGAATATCGCCAATTCGCTCCCCGATAAGCTCGTGCCTAAGGGGCTGAGTTTCGTGCCCCAAGAGAAAAACGTTTTTACTTCTATGACTGTTGAAGAAAATCTCGAGATGGGCGCATTTACCCGTAGCGACGATTTCTCCGGCACGTTGAGTTGGGTTTACGACATGTTCCCAGTGCTCAAGGAAAAACGCCGTCAACCTGCCGGTGAGCTTTCTGGTGGGCAACGTCAAATGGTGGCCATGGGTCGGGCACTGATGAGCAAGCCCAGCCTCCTCATGCTTGATGAGCCTTCCGCAGGCTTGTCGCCGCGCTATGTCATCGAGATTTTTGAAACCATTGTGCGCGTCAACAAAGAGGGCGTCGGCATATTGATGGTGGAGCAAAACGCCCGGCAGGCTTTAGCCTTTGCCTCTAAGGGCTTTGTTCTGGCGCAGGGGCAGAACCGCTTCACAGGCACTGGACCGGAGCTGATCGCAGATCCGGAAGTGGCCAAGAGTTTCCTGGGGGGCTAGGCGTGGACGAGCTTATTTTCTTTATCAACCGCGCTCTGATTTCCGGAACCGTTCTGGGATCGATCTATGCGCTGGGCGCCATCGGCGTGACGCTGGTTTTCGGCATTCTTCGCTTTGCGCACTTCGCCCATGGCGACATGATGACCATGGGGGCTTTTATCGCCTTCTTATTGGCATCGGCCATGGCGGCGATGGGCATTATCTTGCCATTGCCGATGGCGTTCATTGTTTTGCCGGTGGCTATGGTCATCACAGCGTTCTTGGCGCTGGGGATCGATAAAGGCTTTTACGCGCCTTTGCGCGCCCGCGGGGCAAAGCCGGTGACGCTGCTTATCGCATCCATCGGCGTGACGCTGATGATTCAAGGCCTTGTGCGTCTCATCTTCGGGTCGAGCACGCGCCAATTGTATGTGGAAGGCGAAACCAAAGATATCTTCCGCTTCGATATGAGCTGGGCCGGGGGCACGCGCCCCATCAGCATCACCGAGCCGCAGATCATCATGTTTGTGGTTACAGCCTTGATCGTTGTCGCCCTGCATTTCTTCCTAACCCGCTCGCGACTGGGTAAGGCGATGCGCGCGATGGCGGATAATGCAGACCTTGCGCAGGTTTCTGGAATCAATACCGCCCTTGTTGTTCGCGTTACTTGGGTGATTGCGGGCTCGCTCGCGTGTGTTGCTGGAACCATGCTGGCACTCGACGTCGCCCTTATGCCGGACCTCGCTTTCAATATTGTGTTGCCTATCTTTGCGGCGGCGATCGTTGGCGGGCTCGGCCACGCCTATGGGGCAATCGTGGGCGGGTTCTTGATTGCTTTTGCCGAAACGCTGGCAGTGTTCAACTGGACTGCTGTTTTGCGGCCTCTCAACGCCTTCTTGCCCGAAGGCATGGAGCTGCCGTCAAACCTGGCCCTCGTCCCAACCGAATATAAGCTCACAGTCGCTTTTGTGATTTTGGTGATTACGCTGCTCGTGCGCCCGACCGGTATTTTTAAGGGAGCATCGACATGAGCGCGTCGCCCTCTTCACTATCCAAAATTTGGGAAGATCCGGTACTGCGTGGCATTGCCTTGTTTGCGGCAATGTTCGTCTTGGTGTTGCTCGTGGGCCTTGTTCAGGGGACCGCGTCTATCCTGCTGATTTTAACGCAGGCGACCGCCTTTGCCCTGATCGCACTGGGCCTTAATATTCAGTGGGGCTATGGCGGATTGTTCAATTTCGCCATCATGGGCTTTCTCATGGTCGGTGGTGCCTCGACCGTGTTTCTTTCCTATCCCGTCAACATGGCGTTTTGGGAAAGTGACGGCCCACTCATGTTGGGCCGCGCTGTGCTCGCGTTCCTCATTGCCGTTGCGCTGGTGTGGGCGGCGCGAAAAGTGGATCGTCTTGGCATTACCGGTAAAGCACGCACCGCAATTGTCGCCCTGGCATGGTTCGTCGGCTACATTATCTATCGGACCCAAATTGACCCCGCTGCGGCCTATATAGAATCGACCGCTGGCTTTGTGGGGGGCTTGGGTCTGCACCCCATCTTAGGTTGGGCTTTCGGTGGTGTGGTGTCGGCGGTTATTGCCTTCTATGTTGGCAAGATCAGCCTTGGTCTGCGGACCGACTACCTCGCGATTGCCACGATCGGCATTTCCGAAATCATCCGGGCGCTGATCAAAAATATGGATTGGCTAACCCGTGGCACGATGACCGTGTCGCCCATGCCTTGGCCAACCCCACTGCCACAACAGTTGCAGGCGGCAGGCGCGTCGATCCCGGAAAGCTTTATCTACGCGCGCGTTATGTTCCTCGTTGTCTGCGTCGCCATCTTGATTGGCGCGTTCTTCCTCGTGCAGCGTGCCTATGGTGGCCCGTGGGGCCGGATGATGCGGGCAATCCGCGACAACCACATTTCTGCGGGCTCCATGGGCAAGGATGTCACTGGACGCCAGTTGGAGCTGTTCGTCTTCGGCTCCATCCTGATGGGCATCGGTGGCGCTATGCTCGCAACGTTCACCCAGATCTTTGACCCCTCAGGTTACCAGCCGATCAACCACACGTTCATGGTGTGGGTGATGGTGATCGTTGGCGGGGCCGGAAATAACTGGGGCGTCGTGCTTGGCGCGTTCCTGATCTACATCATTTGGATCATCTCGGACCCGCTCGCGCAGATGATCTTTCTCAATCTCTCGGTCATTACAGAGCAGATGGGGTGGGGCGCTATCCCAGAAATCGACAGCCGAGCCTTGCAAATGCGCGTGTTTGTCTTGGGTGTGGTGATCACTGTCGCGCTGCGCTACGCGCCCAAGGGGTTGATCCCCGAAGTGGTCAAACGCAGTTAGCGTTGAGACATGGTGGCCAAGAAAGGCTCGGCAGAAAACTGCCGGGCCTTTCTTTTGCGCCTAGCGCCGCGCCGTCACCCAGAGCCATTGCGTTGGCAGATTGTCGTAGCCGCTTCCAACTTCTGACAGCAGCTGAAGATCGGCCCAAGACGCGGCATCGCGATAATGAGCGAGCAGGGTGTCTGCGCTCGGATAGTTGTAATAGCGCCCGAAGCTATCGCGCCCCTCGCCATTGCCCGCTTTGAAGCTGGCAACGAACAGGCCGCCGGGCTTCAGTGCGCGATGAATGCGCGATAGGTCGTCGGTGAGCTCCGAGGCTGGTGCATGCAAAAGACAAGCGCATGCCCACACTGCGTCGTAATGAGAGACATCCTCAAGCGCGTCGAAGGCCAAAATGCGGACCGGGTGGTTGAGGCGCGCCTCTGCATGGGCGGCCAACTCCGCAGAGGCGTCCGTCGGCGTGACATCAAACCCTCGTTGAAGCAAGTATTCAGCATCCCGGCCGCTGCCCGTCCCCAATTCGAGAATTTTGGCCTGCGGGGGCAGAAGTTGAGCAAAGGCACGCAAATGCGACGAGGGCTCGTCCTGCCCATGTTCCACATAGTCGGCAGCATTCGCTGCATAGAAATCTAACGTGTTATTGTCGGCCATTGGGCTACCCAAAAAGAAACAGCCCGAGCGTTAGCCCGGGCTGGATACAGTGCCTTGGTGTGAGGATTACTCAACTAGGCCCTTGTTGACCACTGCGCCGCCTTCAACCACGAAGTAGTTGATAGCGCCGGCTACGTCACCAACAGCGTCGAACTCAACAGTGCCGGATGCACCTTCGTAGTTGATGTCGGTACCCGCTGCGATCAGTTCCTTAGCCTTGGCCCATTCGCCCGGCAGGATGACTTCGCCTGGAGCGTTTGCGACATCGCGCAGGGCAGCGGAGATGCCGTTACGATCAGCTGCGCCCGACTTTTCAATGGCCAGTGCCAGCAGGAAGACGGCGTCATAGGAGTTGGTCACATAGGTGCCGTTGACGTCCTGTCCTGCAGCCTTGGTGATTGCATCAAGTGCGTCAAACGATGGACCAGCCGCAGCGGCAGCCTGCGTCAGGATCATGCCTTCGAGATCTGCTGCGTTGCGCGAAGACAGCAGCGCTTCACCGGCCATGCCGTCGCCACCCATGAACTGGGTGAAGGAGCCAGCTTCGATTGCCTGGTTGAGGATCGCGCCGCCGCCAGCATTTTCGTAGCCGTAGATGACCAAAGTGGTCGCGCCCGAGGCTTCAATCTGACCGATTTCTGGACGGTAGTCGGCCTTGCCGTCTTCGTGAGCGACATTGGACAGAACCTTGCCGCCACCAGCAACGAACGCGTCAGCGAATGCGCCAGCAAGACCCGAGCCGTAATCGTTGTTGACGTAGGTGAGGCCTACTTCCTTGGTGCCCTGTGCCAGCAGAAGCTCTGCGGCCTTCACGCCTTGGATGCTATCCGGGACAACGTCACGGAACACCAGATCATTGTCGTCGAGCTCTGCGACCGCAGGTGCAGTCGACGCTGGCGAAATCATGACGACATTGCCTGGAATTGCCGAGCCATTTGCACCAGCAATCGTTGCGCCGGAGCAGAAGCCACCGAAGATGGCGACGACGTTTTCCGCGTTGACCAAGCGGTCGGCGGCAGGACCAGCCGCGCCACCGTCACATGCGGAGTCTGCGAGCACCGACACCAGAGTGTCGCCACCCAGAATGCCGCCCTGATCATTTACGTTTGTGATGGCCAGATTGGCAGCATCAACCATGCCCGGTGCAAAGCCGGCGATCGGGCCTGTGATGTCTGCTAGGAAGCCGATCTTCACGTCGTCTGCCAAAACTGGCGCGGCGGCAAGCAAGGTGGCGGCAGCGACTGCCAGGCTCAAAGATTTTTTCAGCATTGTTATCCCTCTTATGGTTGCGCCAGAGACCTTTGCATCAGTCCCTCCCTACGGCGCGGCACCTTTAGGGGGCGCGTCATACGCCCCGCTGAGTAAAGTCTTGCATAGAACTGAGGGAAAAGTCACCGGTATTTAGACGAGCATTTCATAAGCTCGTTCGGTTGCTTAACGTGGCCCCGTTCGGCATAAGTTGAGCCTTACAAGACGGAGTACAGGCCGCTATGCATAGACAGGCGATAACGGGGCTATTCTTGGCGGCGATGACGATCTCGGCGCAGGCTCAGTTTAGCGTGTTGAACGATGGGGCCGCGCCCAGTGAAGCGACCCCGTCAACGGCGGAGAGTGTGGCGCTTCCTGCCTGCGGCACCCAGCCGATCGCCATGGCTAAAATGGGTTGGCCCTCTGCTGCACTTTTGGCTGAGGTTCATGCCAATATTTTGCGGGAGGCATATGACTGCGATGTGCAGTTTGTTCAGGGCGATTTAGCAGCGACGGCCTCCAGCATGGGCGCAGCAGCTTTGCCAACAGTTGCTCCCGAGATGTGGGTCAGCCGTATTGCCGAGGTGTGGAACAGCGCAATGGACAGCCAATTGGTGCGTTCGGCAGCGCCCAGCTACGACACGCAGAGCTTTGAAGGCTGGTTTATGCCGACCCAAACGGCGCAGTTGTTCACTGGCGCCCCCAATCTTGCCAATCTGGCAGAAGCGATCCCGCTTTTGTCCTCCGGCGAAAAAATCCCGTTTATCTCGTGCCCGGTTGACTGGGCGTGCTCGATCATCAATCGCAATCTGATTGAGGCGCTTGGGCTTGGATCACTGGTCGAGGTGGTGGAGCCCGCCAATCGGTTCGAAATGGATAAGTTGATCGCTGAAGCGGTGAACAAACGCGATGCTTTTCTCTTTTACTACTGGCAGCCAAATCCGGTTCTGGCTCAGCTCGATTTCACCCCTGTGGATATGGGGGCATATGACGAGGCTGCGGCTAAATGTCTGGCGTCATTGAACTGTGCGCTGCCAAAGCCATCCGCCTTCGCGCCCGAGACAGTTGTTATTGCGCTTTCTGAAAATCTCGTGGTGAATTCGCCCCTTATTGCGGGATATTTTCAAAGAGCGACGCTCTCATTGAAAGAAATGGACGCAATGTTGGCCGAGTTGAGCCAGCCTGGGGCAAGCGAGGAAGCTGTCGCAGCGCAGTTTGTCGAGCGAAATCAATCGATATGGCGTGCTTGGGTTAGCCCGGAAGAGATCCGCTAATCGCGGCAAATGACAGTTGCATGACAGCTTCGCCTTTTGTGCTAGTTGCGTACCGGTGCGTACACCGATTATAACCAACCGTCGCTAGTGCTGGTTTAGGGAGACGAGCCTTGGAATTGAAGCGTATTAACGATCACGTCAGTGTATCGGGACAGATACAGCCGGAAGACGTGACGACGCTGAAAAGCCTTGGTTTCACGACGATTATCAACAATCGTCCAGATGGGGAATCGCCGGATCAACCGGCTGGAGCTGAAATCGAAGCAGCCGCAAATGCTGCCGGGCTCACCTATGTTTCTATTCCACTCGGCCGTGACGGGGTAAGCCCGGAACTGATCGAAAACACCAAGTCTGCGCTTGAGGGGAGCGAAGGCAAGGTATTCTGTTTCTGCCGCTCGGGTACGCGTTCTACAACGCTCTGGGCTCTTTCGCGCGCTGGTGAGGAGCCAGCCGAAGAGATCATCGCTCAGGCAGCAGAAGCAGGCTATGACATGAGCCATCTGGCTGGTTACCTCAGCCAATCTTAGAAACTTACGACGGTTGGGCGGGCAACCGTTCATTCCGTCGATTACTGAGCCGACCTCACCGTGAGGAATACGCCCCTCTAGCTCGGGTTTAAATCGATGCCAATCAAGAAGATCCTCGTCGCCAATCGCAGCGAGATTGCAATCCGTGTGTTCCGCGCGGCAAACGAACTTGGGCTTAAGACCGTCGCGGTCTATGCCGAAGAGGATAAACTCGCGCTGCACCGGTTCAAGGCTGACGAAGCCTATCTGATCGGTAAGGGGAAAGGCCCGGTTGAGGCCTATCTGCAGATCGACGAGTATATTCGTGTCGCTAAGGCCTCGGGTGCGGATGCAATCCACCCCGGTTATGGTCTTCTCTCGGAAAGCCCAGAATTCGTTGACGCTTGCGAAGCCGCTGGCATTACCTTTATTGGCCCGCGCGCGCAGACCATGCGCGATCTCGGCAATAAGGTCGCCGCGCGCAATATGGCGATCAAGGCCAATGTTCCGGTTGTCCCGGCCACTGACGCGCTTCCAGACGATATGGACGAAGTAAAGCGTATGGCGGCCGAGATCGGCTACCCGCTGATGCTTAAGGCGTCGTGGGGTGGCGGTGGTCGCGGCATGCGCCGCATCATGGACGAAAGCACCCTTATTGCTGAAGTCTCGGAAGGCAAGCGCGAAGCCAAGGCCGCGTTCGGCAAGGATGAGATGTATCTCGAAAAGCTGATCGAGCGTGCGCGTCACGTCGAAGTTCAGCTGATCGGTGACGATCACGGCAATCTTGTGCATCTTTACGAGCGCGACTGCTCGGTGCAGCGCCGCAACCAGAAGGTTGTGGAGCGCGCTCCTGCACCATATCTTTCGGAAGAAGTTCGTGCCGAGCTGACTGGTGCGGCTGTGCGCCTCGGCAATGAAGCGAACTATCGTGGTGCCGGTACAGTCGAATTCCTTATGGATGCCGACACCAACAAGTTCTACTTCATTGAAGTGAACCCACGCATCCAAGTCGAGCACACTGTCACTGAAGAAGTGACCGGAATCGACATCGTCAAGGCGCAGATCCATCTGCTCGATGGCGCTGTGATCGGTACGCCAGAATCGGGTGTGCCGCTGCAGGAAGACATTCGTCTTAACGGCAATGCCATCCAGTGCCGCGTTACCACTGAAGATCCAGAACAGAACTTTATTCCAGACTATGGCCGCATCACTGCATACCGCGGTGCGACCGGTTTTGGTGTGCGTTTGGATGGTGGTACGGCCTATGCTGGCGCGATCATCACCCGCTATTATGATCCGCTCTTGGAAAAGGTCACCTGCTGGGCACCGTCCGCAGATGAAGCCATTGCCCGTATGCACCGCGCGTTGCGCGAGTTCCGTATTCGTGGCGTGTCGACCAACCTGGCCTTCCTCGAGAACATCATCACCCACACCGACTTCGTCGAGAACCGCTACACCACGCGCTTCATCGATACGACGCCGGATCTGTTCAATTTCAAGCCGCGCAAGGACCGTGCGACCAAGCTTTTGACCTACATCGCCGATGTGACGGTCAATGGTCACCCGGAAGTGCGTGATCGTCCGCGTCCGCCTGCTGCTGCGGCGGCGCCGTTTGTGCCCGAATTCCCGGAACTGACTGCAATCGAAGGCTCGCGTCAGGTTCTTGATCGCGATGGCCCGGCTGGTCTTGCCCAGTGGATGAAGGATCAGAAGCGGGTTCTCTTCACCGACACGACCATGCGTGACGCGCACCAGAGCTTGCTGGCAACGCGTATGCGCAGCTTTGACATCACGCGTATTGCTGAAGCCTATTCGCGTGGCTTGCCAAACCTGTTCTCGCTTGAATGCTGGGGTGGCGCGACATTCGACGTGTCGATGCGCTTCCTCAACGAAGATCCGTGGGAGCGTCTGGCCAAGGTTCGCGCCGGTGCGCCGAACATTCTAACCCAGATGCTGCTGCGCGGCAGCAACGGCGTTGGCTACACCAACTATCCAGACAACGTCGTAAAGTTCTTCGTCGCGCAGGCGGCTAAGGGCGGCGTTGATATCTTCCGCGTCTTCGATTGCCTCAACTGGGTCGAAAACATGCGCGTGTCGATGGATGCGGTGCTGGAAGCCAATAAGGTCTGTGAAGGCGTTATTTGCTACACCGGCGATATGCTCGATCCAGATCGCGCGAAGTACGACCTTAAGTATTACGTCAATCTGGCCAAGGAATTGGAAGCCGCTGGCGCCCATGTTCTTGGTTTGAAGGACATGGCGGGCCTCCTGCGTCCGGCAGCAGCCAAGAAGCTGATTGCAACGCTGAAGGAAGAAATCGGTCTGCCGATCCACCTGCATACTCACGACACTTCGGGCGCGGCCTCCGCAACCGTTCTGGCAGCTGTAGATGCGGGTGTTGACGCGGTTGACGCGGCGATGGACGCCCTTTCGGGCACGACCTCGCAGCCGACCCTTGGTTCGCTGGTTGCCGCGCTTGCTGATACCGACAAGGATCCGCAGCTCGACGCTAAGGCGATCCGTCAGCTTTCCTTCTACTGGGAAGCCGTGCGCACGCAGTACCGTGCCTTCGAGAGCGATCTCAAGGGCGGCGCTTCGGAAGTCTATCTGCACGAAATGCCGGGCGGTCAGTTCACCAACCTCAAGGAACAGGCGCGTTCGCTTGGTCTTGAAACCCGCTGGCACGAAGTGGCGCAGACCTATGCTGACGTGAACCAGATGTTCGGTGACATTGTGAAGGTGACGCCATCTTCCAAGGTTGTCGGCGATATGGCTCTGGCTATGGTTTCGGCTGGTATTTCGCGGTCAGACGTCGAAAATCCAGACAAGGACATCGCCTTCCCGGATTCCGTTGTCGGCTTCTTTGCTGGTGACCTTGGTCAGCCTCCTGGCGGGTTCCCGCAGGCACTGCAGAAGAAGGTTCTCAAGGGCAAGACCGCGCTCACCGAGCGTCCGGGTTCCTACCTCAAGGATGTTGATCTGGAAGCCGAGCGTAAGAAGGTTTCGGAAGAGGTCGGCATGCCGATCGATGACTTCCGTCTTGCCTCTTACCTCATGTATCCAAAGGTCTATTCGGACTTTGAAAAGACCCAGGATCGTTATGGTCCAACTGAAGTTCTGCCGACCCCGGTTTACTTCTACGGTCTGAACGAAGGCGATGAGCTGCTGATTGACATCGAACAGGGCAAGACCCTCGTTGTGAACTATCAGGGCCGTGCGGAGACCAACGAAAAGGGCGAAGTACGTGTGTTCTTCGACCTCAACGGTCAGCCGCGTACCATCACCGTACCGGATCGTCTGAAGGCCGGTGAAATCAAGGTTCGCGCTAAGGCTGTTGCCGGTGATCCGAAGCAGGTTGGCGCTCCGATGCCGGGCGTGATCTCGACGCTAGCGGTTAAGGAAGGTCAGAAGGTTTCGGCTGGTGACGTTCTCTGCTCGATCGAAGCGATGAAGATGGAAACCGCCATCCACGCTGAAGTGGATGGGGTTGTCGCTGAGCTTCTGATTAAGCCGGGTGACCAGATTGACGCTAAGGACCTTCTGGTTCGCCTCGACTAAGCTTGGAAGGCCCCGCTTAACGCGGGGCTTTCTTTTTGTTCAGCTGTTGGCGCTGTGCCCGCCAGCAACGAATCCGGACCAGTCGCCTCGGCGCTCTTGAGGGCCTGCTGGGCGCGCATCAAAGCTTGGGTGTAGGTTTCGTCCGCCCCGATTTCTATAATACCCACACTGATGGTCATGGCGCCGAGATCATCGTCGCTGCAGAAGTTGTGGTCGCGCAGCGTCGCTTTGAAATCTTTCAGCGTGTCGATCCCAATTGCCAGTTTGGTTCGGGGGAGGAGAATTAAAAATTCTTCACCGTCAAAGCGGCCCGTGAGATTGGTGCGACGGATATTACGGGCGAGGACGTAGCCGAAATCCGCGAGTATCCTGTCGCCCTCTTCATAACCTTGGCGTTGGTTGAAGCGGCGGAAGTTATCGATGTCAAAGATCGCCAAACAGCTGGGTAAACCTGTGCTCTGCTTGAGCATTTCCTCGGATTGCTGATGGAAGGCGCGGCGTGAGAGGACCCGTGTCAGCCGGTCTCTGTCGCGATCATCGGTCATGTAATTCACGGTGTCGTAGATACAGGCGCACAGCACTGCGATGGCAACCGCTGATCCAAAGGCCGCAAGGCACAATTGCAAGGTGAACCAATAGGACGAGATCATGAAATCGTCCGGCTCCATCTGTAGCCCGAAGCCCGCAGTCAGAATAGTGCGCGGGAAAAAGTGAAGTCCGAAAAGCAGTAAGCTCCAGAACAGCAGCTTTTCGGTGAACACTGCATGGCGAGCGGGCATGGCAGTTAAGGCCATAATGATCAGGATCAGCCCGGCCGAGAAATTGAGAAGATAGATGCGCGCCAACTGGTTCGGATTCACCGAGGTGAAGTACCACGTTTGCAGGGCAAGTATGATCAGCACGGGGATCATAACGCGGTAGGGCGGCTGCCGACCGATGCGCTTGGCAAGTCCTGCGCAGAACAGGAAGCCCGCTATGACGTAGAGAATATTGGCCGGGAGGCCGGTCTCTGTTTCGTTAAGCGCATCAATGATTTGGGTGAGCATGCCAAGGCTGAACGTGCCAGCGGTGGCAGCAAATATCAGCAGATGTATATGCTGTCGATTTTGAAAGTAGAGAACTAAAAAAATAACGGCAAAAGCCGAAAGTGTAGCAGGTCCAGCAAGGCTAAAAGTAAAATTCGTAATCTGTCGATCCATCAGGAGCACCATTTCACGCATAAATTATTCTTACGCGGATTATGTGCTTCCTGTCACGGCAAAAAACTAAACTTGTAACTCTGCTGGACTATGCCTTCGATTTATCGGCGCTTGGCAGTCCCGTCGATGGTCGGGCCATGCTTGCCGGCATAGACCTTTGCAGGGACTGGCATGCGCGAGACGATCCAACTAACCATCAGAGGGATAAGGATAAAATCGTCCACCCAGCCGATAAAGGGCAGGACATCGGGGATGATGTCAAAGGGGTTGATGAGGTAGAAGGCTGTAAACAGCGTTGCCGCTTTGAGATAAAGCGGGGTCTCGCGTGCCCAGAATGCTTTCCAGAGCTGCGCGACTTCTTTGCGGAACAGGATCAGACGGGGGAGGAGGAGGTTCATCATGACCCATAAATGGGGGATGATTGCTCCCGTTCAAGACTTGTCGGTGATCACAAAATTCACGGGTTCTTGAGCGCTGATTTATAACGCAAATTTCTACCGATACGCACGGTTTTGGCGTTTTGGCCGCTATTGGCCTTTTTGTGGCACTTGGCTGGCACTTCTGGGCGGCTCATTGGGCGCGGCCTTGGCATAGCGGCGTATCGTGCCCCTCGAGAGGCACGGTTGCACACTTGCGTTGAGCGTCACGCCATTGTTGAGTTGCCAGTGCATGGTGGAAGGCCTATTTGCGTAGGCAAGAGTATCTTCGGGGAAGAATATGTCCGGTCCAGCGCCGCGTAGGCAGTCTGTTGGTGTCAATGTCGGTGGCGTTATGGTTGGCGGCGGGGCTCCCGTCGTGGTCCAATCCATGACCAACACCGATACGGCCGACATCGATGCGACCGTAAAGCAGGTCATGCAGCTGGCACGCGCTGGCTCTGAGATCGTGCGCATCACCGTGGATCGCGACGAGAGCGCGGCTGCGGTTCCTGAAATTCGCGATCGTCTTCTGACCATGGGCTATGACGTGCCGCTGGTCGGGGATTTTCACTATATCGGCCATAAGCTCCTCACCGATCACCCCGCCTGTGCGGAGGCTTTGGCGAAATATCGTATCAATCCGGGCAATGTGGGTTTCAAAGCCAAGCGCGATACCCAGTTTGCCACACTGATTGAGATCGCGAATAAATACGACAAGCCGGTGCGCATCGGCGTCAATTGGGGCTCGCTGGACGAAGAGCTGCTGACGCGGTTGATGGATGATAACGCCAATTCGGCTCAGCCGATCTCGGCTGCAGCTGTGCAGCGCGAGGCGATCATCCAGTCTGCTCTGCTTTCTGCGGCGCGGGCCGAAGAGCTCGGCATGCCGCGCAATAAGATCTTGCTCTCGACCAAGGTGTCGGATGTGCAGCATCTGATCGCGGTCTATCAGGATTTGGCGGCACGCTGCGACTATGCCTTGCACCTTGGTCTGACAGAGGCCGGTATGGGCTCTAAGGGCATTGTGGCTTCCTCGGCGGCCCTCGGGATTTTGCTGCAGCAGGGGATTGGCGACACCATTCGCATTTCGCTGACGCCGGAGCCGGGTGGCGATCGGACGACGGAAGTGAAGGTGGCGCAGGAACTGCTCCAGACCATGGGTTTCCGTCAATTCTTGCCGGTGGTGGCGGCGTGTCCGGGGTGCGGACGCACCACGTCTTCGACCTTCCAGACCCTTGCCATGGAAATTCAGACCCACCTTAACGACTCTATGCCTGCGTGGCGCGAGCGCTATCCCGGTGTGGAAACGCTTTCGGTCGCGGTGATGGGCTGCATCGTCAATGGTCCGGGCGAGAGCAAGCACGCCAATATTGGTATTTCGCTGCCCGGTACCGGGGAAACGCCAGCAGCGCCGGTTTTTGTCGATGGCGCGAAGGTGGCAACGCTGCGCGGCGCCGATGTGGCCGATCAGTTTAAGGCCATGGTCGCTGATTACATTGAAAAGAAGTTCGGCACAGGCCGTCAGGATGCGGCTGAATGAGTGAACGCAATGTACGGCGACTGTTCTGGTTCGCCATGCTGATCATCGTGCTCAGCGCTTTAAAATTCACCGGGCATTTGAATTGAAAAAGGGGCGCTGAGCGCCCCTTTTGTTTGTTTGGCTTGGCGTTTCGCTTAGATCAGGCCTTCGGCCTTGAGCGTTGCCAGAACGGCTGGGCGGGCACCAACGGCGGCCATCAGTGCGCCAACGCGTGGGAAGGCTGCAAAGTCGAGGAACTGGCGGCCCCAGTTGATGACTGTGAAGGCATAAGCGTCAGCCTGGGTGAAGTCACCGAGGAAATATGGGCTGGCGTCGGTGAGCGTTGCTTCGATCTGGCCAACACGACGGTTGATTTCACCGATAACGGCGGCCTTTTCTTCGTCCGAGAGATTTGGCTTGAACAGGCCACCGAAAGCCTTGTGCGTGTCGCCAATGATGCCGAGCGCTTCTTGGAGACGCGCGCGTTCGATCGAGCCGTAAGCAGGCTTGAAAGCGGCGATGTCGGAGTTGTCGCCCAGATACTGCAGAATTGCAGGGCCCTGCGAAATAACGGTGCCTGGAGCCACTTCGAGCGCCGGAACAGCACCACGTGGGTTCAGCGCGAGAAAATCAGCGCCGCTTTCGGTTGTCTTGGCGCGCAGGTCGACCTTTTCAATGCTGAAAGTGCCGCCGATTTCGTTCAGAACAATATGCGAAGCCAGCGAGCAAGCGCCTGGCGTATAAAACAGCTTCATTTGATACCTAACCCAGAACTACGCCGTCCTTAGACGGCGCAGCATAGGTAGGTGATTAATCTGTGTTCAGCCAGATGCTGCGACAGTTTGATCGAGAAATTACGCGTTACCTTCAGTCCACTCGGGGAGCGGGAAAATGCGGTCATAGGCCCAGTTAAAGACCAGCGCGTAGATCATGTAGAAAATGGCGAGGGCCAGATCCATGATGAAGGCGTCGAGTAGCGAAATCTGCAGATACCAAGCGATGGGTGGCAGCATGATCGCGAGCAGGCCGACTTCAAAGAAGATCGCGTGAAAGACGCGGATCAGCTTGGTCTTTTCGGTAGTGCCCCGGAAGCGCTGCATGCCGTGGTCGAACATCAAATTATAGATGTAGTTCCACAGCATAGCGACGGTGGCGCTGGCGATAACAATGACCATCGAATCGCCGCCCTCCAAATGGAAAGCGAAGGCCGCGAGCGGGGTCGCGAGCAAAATGCCGATGAGCTCGAAAGAGATGGCGTGGCGGATACGATCACGTGTGGTGCGCATGGATGACCCCATGGTTATCCGGGCCGTCCCGGTACACAAACCAAACTGGAAGAGGTCGTCCTCTTGAGCTCCCGATATAGGAGAATTGCGACATATTGGCAAGTTTTGGCCGGGCAAAGCCGATATGCGCGTGGGGGAGGGAACCTTCTTATAGGGGCTCGATGAGCGCGAAAATGCCCGATGGGACAGGGGATTTTGCGCCCATGTCGGGCACAGAATAGCGCGCGATCTCGCGCATGGCTTCAGAGGGGCGGGTGGATCGATAAGGATCGCCGATCAGAACTTGCGTGCCGGTTTGAGCAAGGGCTTTGAGGAGCGGCAGGACGGCTGTGGCGCTGTCCTCATCATAAAAGACATCGCCCGCGACGACGATGTCGGTGTGGAGCAGCGTTGGGACGAGGGTGAGGGCAACGCCATTGGCCTCGGCGTTGAGCGTGGTTGCCACTTGCGCCAAAGGATCGGGGTCTAAGGCGAAGACCGCAGCGGCGCCCAGCTTGGCGGCGGCTATGCCCACAAGGCCTGAGCCCGAGCCGAGATCGAGAACCGTTTTACCGGCAACCAACTCCGGATGGGCTTTGAGATGGAGGGCCAGCGCGGCCCCGCCAGCCCATGCATAGGCCCAATAGGGTGCGGCTGGGTGGCCATAGGCCTCAAGCCAAGCGGCGAGGCCGCTATGGGCATTGGCTTGATGCAGAACAATGTCGGGCCAGAGGCTCAAAGGCTGAAGCGGAAGCTTTTGCGCAATGAACTGCTCTGGGCTCATCGCGTTACTCGGGCAATTGGGCCGCATCGACCCAATTGCTGCCGCAGAGCTCGGCGAGGCGTTCGACGGTCAGGCGCACCGAGGAATGGGTGCTGCCGCCTGCGGGGATGACCACGTCATAAATCTTGAGCGAGGTATCGAGATAGATTTTGAGTGGCGCGGGCAGGCCAAAGGGGCAAACGCCGCCAACCTGATGGGAGGTGAGACGAAGCACGTCTTCAGCACCCAACATGCGCGGACGGCCGCCAAAGGCGGTTTTGGACTTTTGGTTGTCGAGACGGGCATCGCCGCGCGTGACCAGCAAGAACTCTTCGTCTTTGACTTTGATGCAGAGCGTTTTGGCGATCTGTCCGGGTTCAACGCCATGGACTTCGGCGGCTAGCTGAACGGTTGCAGTGGAGTCTTCGGTGACGATGACGGCAAGGTCTGGGGCGCGGGCGGCGAGGTCCGCTTGGACAGATTCAAGGCTCATGGAAAACTCAGAATAGTCGGTTCAAATTGGTTTCGTATTTTTCGCGCGTCTTTTCCCGCAGTGGCGTGGTGAGAGCGCGGCGCATGAATTCGTCGGGGATGAGGGCAACACCATCATAACCCATGATTTCGGCGGTGGTGATTCTTTCGCCAGAGTAGGGGGTGATGGTCACATCCATGCCTGCTTGCACGGTTCCCGGGGTGATCACACGGCAATAAGCGCCGGAGCGTAGGGCTTTTTGGAAGCGTTTGACCCAAGCGGGATTGCCCATGCGGGCCGAAAAGGTGCGGCAAGGCTTGCGGTAATAGGTCACCTCAAGAACGAGCTCGCCAATGGTGAACCGATCGCCAATGGCACAGGTGAGGCTTTCGGTGCCCGAGAGGGTGAAGTTTTCGCCAAAGAGGCCGGGCGCGGTGGCGACGCCTTGGCTTTCCCAGAAAATATAGTCTTCCTGGAAATAGACGTAGATCGCCTGATCGGCGCCGCCGTGGTGGCGGCGGTCGGCGATGATGTCTGTGGCAATGCCTTCGCGGGTGATGGCGACGGGGCCTTCGACCGGAAGCTTATAAATGCCCGTCAGCGTCTGGGTGCTGGGAATGTTGCGCGGGACGCCGACATTGACGCTGAGGAGCTGAGCCAAGTTATTTCTCCCGTGAGGCAAAATAGCGGGCGGTGGCGCGTAGGCCGTCGGCCTTGGGGCCAAAGGTGCGGAGGCACCCAACCGCTTCATTGACGATTTGCGCCAGCGCCTCGCGCGCGCCATCGACGCCCAGACGAGCGACGAGGGTTTGCTTATTCTTATCGGCGTCCTTGCCCGTGGCTTTGCCCATGGTTTCAGCGGTGGCTGTGACGTCTAAAATGTCGTCGGCCAGCTGGAAGGCACGGCCGGCCGCTTCGGCATAGGCTGTGAGGGCGGAGAGGGCGCGCGGTTCAGCACCACCGAGAATCGCGCCCATGCGGACGGAGGCGCGAATAAGCGCGCCGGTCTTCATCGCCTGCATGGTGGAAATCTCATCCGGGGTAAAGCCGCCCTTTTCCCCTTCGATGTCGCGCATTTGGCCGCCGACCATGCCGCCAGCGCCAGCGCCGGAGGCGAGCTCGGTGACAAGGCGAATACGCACCGTGGGGTCTGCGTGGCAGGCTTCATCGGCGAGCATAGAAAAGGCGTGGGTGAGGAGCGCGTCGCCCGCCAGAATCGCTGTGGCGTCGTCATAGGCCTTGTGGACGGTGGGGCGGCCGCGACGCATGTCGTCATTGTCCATGGCGGGCAGATCGTCGTGGATCAGCGAATAGCAATGGATCATTTCAACAGCGAGACCGGTGCTCAGCGTCGCCTCTTTGGGCACGGAGAAAATGGCTGCGGCCTGACGCACCAGCAGCGGGCGCAGACGCTTACCGCCTTCAAGCGCGCCGTGGCGCATGGCCTCAACCAGGCGATCGGCAGGAATACCCGGTCCACTCAGCTGAGTGGCCGTTAGATATTGCGAGAGGCCGGCTTCAACGGCGCGGGCGCAATCAGCGCTATCGGCAGAAAAATCGTACATGGCTCGTTGCTAGCCCGAAGGGGAAAATACAGCAAGAGGCCGGGATGGCACGGGTTTGCAGGACCGAGAGGTTCTTTTAAAGAGGGGGAATGTCCAAAGGCATCAAATCACTCTTTAGAGCCCTCAAAATACCGATGATCATTCTCGGGGTGTTGATCGCCATTCCCGTGGTGATGACGCCGATCTATCTGGTGGTGCCGCCCATTTCGGTGCCGATGATGGTGCGCGGGGTGACGGGGCAACCGGTGACGCGGGTGTGGCGCGATATCGACGATATTTCGGACCGCTTGAAGGCCGCGGTGATCCTGTCCGAGGACGGGCAGTTCTGTCGGCACTGGGGGGTCGACATGAGCGCGCTGAGAATCGAGATCGACAACTACTTTGCTGGCAAACCCACCCGCGGCGCTTCGACGCTGACCATGCAGGTGGCGCGCAATCTCTTCCTTTGGAATGGGCAGAGCGCGGTGCGCAAAGCGCTCGAGGTGCCGCTGGCGATGTATATCGATCTGGTCATGCCCAAAAAGCGGATCATGGAGATCTATCTCAATATCGCCGAATGGGGACCGGACGGGGAATTTGGTGTGGCAGCGGGCGCTAACCGGGCTTTTGGGCGGGAGCCGCAGAATCTGGACTGGCGGACGGCGAGCCTTTTGGCGGTGACACTGCCCAATCCGATCGTGCGCAATCCGGCCAATCCCAATCGCGGACTCAGCCGTGTGGCGGGGATTGTGCAGCAACGTGCCCAAGACTATGGGGCCCGGGCGTCCTGTGTGGGGCAGGGCGGGCAGCTCTCACTTTAGTGCAAAGGCCCGTGTTTTGAGTCAGAAACCCCTAGCCAAGGGTGGTTTTCTGATCTATAGACCGCACCAATCCTGACAGAGATAATCTCTCTGGGCCGCTAGTTGGCGGCACAACGATATTGAATTCGGAGTTCCGACCATGGCAGTGCCAAAACGCAAAACTTCGCCAATGAAGCGCGGTTTCCGCCGCTCGCATGACGCGATTGCAAACCCAACCTATGTCGAAGACAAGGATTCGGGCGAGCTTCGCCGTCCGCACCACGTTGATCTCAAGACCGGCATGTACCGCGGTCGCCAGATCCTCGCGGTCAAGGGCTAAGCCGAAAGGCGGTTTGGCGCAGATGCGCTAGATTTGATATTAAACGGTCGATCCAGTGATGGGTCGGCCGTTTTTGTTTACCCCCACCGCCACAAGAAGCGGTGTTTGCAAACAGTTTGGAGAAGGCAAATGAGCACGCGCGTCGAATCGGACACCATGGGCACAATCGAGGTTCCGACCGATAAGTATTATGGGGCACAGACGGCGCGTAGCCTGATGAACTTCGATATCGGCGGGGAAAAGATGCCCGTCGAGATCATCCGCGCCTTCGGCATTCTGAAAAAGGCGGCGGCGCTGGCCAACCACAAGCTGGGCTTGATGGATGAAGCAACGCGCGACCTCGTGGTTGCTGCTGCCGATGAAGTGATCGAAGGCAAGCTCGCGGACCACTTCCCGCTCGTTGTCTGGCAGACCGGCTCGGGCACGCAGTCCAATATGAACGTCAATGAAGTGATCTCGAACCGCGCCATTGAAATGGCGGGCGGCGTCATGGGCTCCAAGAAGCCTGTGCACCCGAACGATCACGTCAATATGAGCCAGAGCTCGAACGACACCTATCCAACTGCCATGCATATCGCGGCGGTGGAAGCGGTTGAGAACTATCTCTACGAACGCGTCGAACTGCTGCGCAACACGCTCAATGCCAAGTCTGAAGAGTTCATGGATGTGGTCAAGATCGGCCGCACGCACTTGCAGGACGCGACCCCGCTGACGCTGGGTCAGGAAATCTCGGGCTGGGTGGCGCAGATCGACTATGCGCTCGACGCCATCAAGAAGACCATGCCGCAGCTCAAGGAGCTGGCGCTGGGCGGGACCGCTGTTGGGACCGGGCTTAACGCCCATCCAGACTATGCCGTGACGGTGGCGGCGGAAATCGCGACGCTGACCGGGCATGACTTTGTCACTGGCCCGAACAAGTTCGCGTTGCTCGCGGGGCACGACGCTTTTGTTGGCACCTCTGGCGCGCTCAAGCAGCTGGCTGTCGCCTTCATGAAGATCGCCAATGACGTGCGTTGGTTGGCTTCGGGTCCACGCTCGGGTCTTGGTGAAATCACCATTCCAGAGAACGAGCCAGGCTCCTCGATCATGCCAGGCAAGGTGAACCCGACTCAGTCGGAAGCCATGACCATGGTTGTGGCGCAGGTGATGGGCAATGACGCGGCGATTGGCTTTGCGGCTTCGCAGGGCAATTTCGAGCTCAACGTCTTTAAGCCCGTGATCGCTTACAACTTCCTGCAGTCGGTGCGTCTGCTGGCGGATGCGGCCAAGTCGTTCAACGACAATTGCGCCATCGGCATTGAGCCAGATCACAAGCGCATCAAGCAGCTGGTTGATCAGTCGCTGATGCTGGTGACAGCGCTCAATCGCAAGATTGGCTATGACAATGCGGCCAAGATCGCCAAGACCGCCCACAAGAACGGCTCCACCCTACGTGAAACCGCGATTGAACTGGGTCTGCTCACCGGCGAAGAGTTCGACGCTGAAGTGAAGCCAGAACAGATGGTCGGCCCGCTCAAGCGCTGACTTTTAGATTTTTGCATCCGGGCTTGCACAAGCATCCGGATGTGGGGGATCGAAAAAATGCCGCTCCGTAAGGGGCGGCATTTTGTATTTAGGGCATGGGGTAGGGCGTGACGAAGGGCATGATGTCGACGCCACTGCCGGGGAAGATGGCAAAATGCGGGTGGTCAGCAAAAATGGCTGCGGCGGCATCAATCGTTTCGGCCTCGACAACGATATAGCCGCAGATGTCATTTTTGGCCGGAGCAATGCCGGAGCCGGACGCCCGCAGGGTGCCTCCCACCATGCCGCCCTTATCAACGATCATGGCCGCATGGGTCTTCTCCCAAGCTTCCCACGCCGGGAGCCCCTGATCGTCCACGGCGTTCTGCTCTTCCTCAGGGCGTTCGCGGAAGCGATCGAGGTCTTCTGGAGTCATCGTGTAGACTGCTAGAAAGTGAGGCATTCTGGCCTCCTCAGCTTGGTTTGGATGCGTGATGCTAGGGCGGTAAACGCAAGTTGTCACGCAAACAAAAATGCCGCCCGGAGGCGGCATCGTTCAGTTTAGGCGCGCATTGGCTTGAGCGCTGCGGCCCATTTGGCCAGTTCGTTGAGCTGAAGCGTCATCCCATCAATCATGGGCTGGTTTGGCGTAAACACGCCATCCTGCATGAACTGCGGGAACATCGGCACGGGCACCACCTGCGGGATGGCGTGCACATTGACGTTGCTCAGGAGGGTGCGCAGGGTCTGTGCTGAGCGCAGACCGGCAGAAACGCCGCCATAGCTGACCACGCCCGCGCATTTATAGGCCCACTCGTTCATCAGCACCTGAATGGCGTTGATGGTGACCGCGGGGGTGAAGAAATCATATTCCGGGGTCACGAAAATGAAGGCATCGGCCGAGCCGACGATGGCCGACCAGTTCTTGGTGTGCTCGAAGGCGTAGGTCTGCACGCGCGGGTGGGTGGCTTCATCGAGGAACGGCAGGTTCACTTCAGCCAGATCGACAATCTCGACATTGAATTGGCCGTGGGCAATGGCGCTTTCAGCAACCCAAGCAGCAATTTTGGGGCAGACACGACCGGGGCGGGTGCTGCCGATGATGATTTTAAGATTAAGCGACAAAAAACTCGTCCGTTCAGGAGATCGGATAGAAGGATAGGGGGATTGAAACTGCGATATGGCCGGGCGGGGGAGCGAGGACAAGAGAGCTCAGCCTGCGACAAGAGCGCACTGTTTGAAGGAGCCGTTCCAATTGGGGAAGGAGACGGTAAGTGCGGTTTCGGGCTTTCAGACCTCAGTCAGAGCGCATTAGGGTTAGGGCGACGCAGAACCAGAGTTTGTTGCTATGACCACTCCCTCTTCCCGCCCTATGGCCAAGACCAGCCTCAAATGGTCGATGATCGAAGAAGATCTTTCGATTGCAGACAAGTTCCGTCTGGTCGCTGATCTTGGTTTTGATGGGGTTGAGCTGGACGCGCCCAATGATCTGCCGCAGGCGGAAGTGCTGGCAGGACGCGATGCGACCGGCGTGGCCATTCCGGGCGTGATCAATTCGGCCCATTGGCCGACCCCGCTTACCGACCCTGATCCTGCGGTGCGTGACGCCTGCGTTGCAGCGAGCATTGAAGGCATGAAGCAGGCCAAGGCCTATGGCGCGGAAACCATGTTGCTGGTGCCCGGCGTGGTCAATGACAAGACCAGCTATGCGGCCGCTTATGACCGCGCTGTTGAAGGCATTGATCGCCTTCTGCCGCATGCCGAAGAGATCGGCATCAAGATCGCGCTTGAAAACGTCTGGAACAATTTCCTTTTGAGCCCGCTCGAAGCCGCACATCTGATTGATGGTTTTGAGAACGACCATCTGGGCTGGTATTTCGATATCGGCAATGTGCTGCGCTATGGCAATCCATGCGACTGGATTGAAGCGCTCGGCACACGCATCATGCGCCTCGATGTCAAGGAATATAGCCTTGCCAAGATGAACGCCGAAGGCCCGTGGAAGGGCTTTGAGGTGGAGCTGGGCGAGGGTGATGTGGATTGGGCGGCGGTGAACGCCAGCCTTGCCAAGATCGGTTATTCCGGCTGGGCTTCGGTTGAAATGCCGGGCGGCGACCGCAACCATCTCGCCGATATGAAGGCACGGTTTGATCGCCTGATCACGCTTTAATCGCTGGCCTCTCAAAAAGAAAACCCCGCTGTCGTGGCGGGGTTTTGTTTTAGGCGGCAGTGGCCTTGTTTTAGGCGGCAGTGGCTTTGCTGAGGAAGCGTTTGAGATTGTTGAGGCCATGCTCGCAGCCAAACAGGGTTGGATCGCCCCCTTCATATTCAAGCGAGACAAAACCATCATAGCCGGAGGCGATGACCGCGTCGGCAAGGGCCTGAATGTCGAGATCGCCATAGCCCAGAACAGAGCCGCGTATGAACTCGCCGCCCGCTGTTTTCAGCCAACCCGGACCGGGCTCGGCTTGGCGCATATAGAAATCTTTGAAGTGGACGAAGCTGGCGAGGGGCAAGGTGCGGTTGGTGGCGACATAGGGATTGTCGTCAACGCAAAGGAAATTGCCGACATCGACGGTGAGCTTGAAATTGGGGTGGTTGACCAGATGATGGAGACGCGTCAGGCGCTCGGCTGAAACCATGACGAAGCCATGGTTTTCAACGCTGGTGACGACATTTTTGCTGGCGCCATATTCGGCAATCTCGCGGCAGGCCTCGGCGAGGATGGGATAGGCATCTTCAATGGCCTGAGTGTCGGCCAGACGATTGCCCCAAATGACGATGTCATGGCGCAAATAGTTGACGCCGAACCGCGCGCAAAGATCAACGTAGCGTTTTACTTTGGCGATCTCCTCGGCGCGATTTTCGCCCAACATGTCTGCGCCGAGGCAGAAGCCGGAGATCGGAATGCCGGTGCGCTCAACGGCGGCTTCCAGTTCGCGAAGGGTTTTTTCATCGCTGGCAAGATCATAGGTCGAGCCTTCGCCGGGTGGTGCAAAGCTGAAGGTTGCGATTTCCAGGTGCTCGGCGCCATTTGCGCTGAGCCAATCGAACAGGCCATCGACGCTTATGCTGCCGTTCGCGAGCAGGGGGAGGAAGCTATAAGAGGACATACCGATCTTCATCAGCGCGCTCCGGGAATAGAAATTATCGCATTAGTTTCAGTTGGCTACTTTACATCGAGTTTGCACAATTGATACCAATTTCATACCAGCGTTTTGATGGAATTCGTTTCATGTCTTCTTTCTCCACCGACGTCGTCATCATCGGTAGCGGCCCCAATGGGAGCGCCTATGCGCGCGTGATCCGCAACAATTGGCCTGAAGCCCGCATCGTGATGGTGGAGGCTGGCCCTCAAATCCTTCCGGAAGTGGGCGGGCACCTCGACAACGTGCTGGATTTGGAAAAGCGCGCTGAGCTGGAAACGCTGGCGCAGGGCGCCGATCGCAGCCGTCGCCTGTCGATTTCCAAGGAAGAATGGGAAGCCCGTCGCGCGGGTGGTTTCGATGCCTCGCTGCTGCGCCGCTCGGGCCTGTTCATCGCCAATGAGGGCGATGATGGTCAGGGCCTGTTCGCAGGCTTTTCGGCGGCAAACGTCGGTGGCATGGGCACAAAGTGGTCGACCGGCACACCAACGCCATCGGAGGCAGAACGCGTCCCGTTCATTGCGAACGATGTGTTTGACGCGGCTGTCGCCGACGCTGAAATGCTGCTGGGCACCAATAAGGACCCGCGCGCTGGCGACGCAGTTGCTGCGCAGCTGCGCGAGCGCCTGGGGGCGGAATTTAATCCGGGCCGGAACGAAGACCGCACCGTGCGCCCAATGCCGCTGGCGGCAACGCCAAAGGACGGCGATCTGTTCTACCACGGCACCGATGTGATCCTTGGCGATCTGGTTAAAGAGCCAAAGGAACGCTTCCAGATTTTGGCGGAAACCATTTGCCGCCGCGTCATTCATGAAAATGGCCACGCAACTGGCGTTGAATTGGTCCGCGCTGGCGAGAGCGAAAGCTTCGTTATCACGGCCGCCACCGTGGTGGTTGCCGCCGATTCGCTGCACACGCCGCAGATCCTTTTTGCCTCGGGCATTCGCCCAGCGGCGCTGGGGCGCTATATCAACGACCACTACATGATCTCCCAGATTGCTGAGTTCCAGAGCAAAGAGCCTATGCGGGCGATGAACTGGATCCCAGCGACCAAGGATTTCCCCTTCTCGGTGACGATTGCCCAGACCAGCCTGAGCAGCATGCCGGTCAATGAAGAGTTTTCGGGCTATCCAGTGGGCATGGGCGTGTTTGTGCCGGCCGATGTCGACGCGAACAATCGCATTGAGTTTGACGAGAACAATCTCGATTGGCACGGCCTGCCGTCGATCTCGATCAAGTGGCAGCAATCGGCAGCGGATCTGGCGCGTATCGAATATGCCAAGGAAACCGCCTTGCGCATTGCCAATATCATTGGTCGTCCAGCGCCGGGCTTTGCCACCATCCAACTGCCAGTGGGCAGCTCGCTGCACTATCAGGGCACGATCCGCATGGGCGAGGCCAATGACGGTACCAGCGTTTGCGACGCCACCAGCAAGGTGTGGGATTTTGACAATCTCTATGTCGCGGGCAATGGCGTGATCCCAACCATGACCGCAACCAACCCCACATTGTACTCGGTGGCGCTGTCCACTTTGGGCGCGCGTCAGATTGCTGCCGCTCGTCGCACGCTTTAACTTTTCGGGAGACCCTTCATGACCGCAACACCGCTTAAAGTACTGGTGGTTGGACTAGGCCAAATGGGTCGTAGCCATGCATTGGCCTATCATAGCCACGAGGGCTTTGAGATTGTGGGACTGGTGAACCGCTCGGCGCCGAGCAATCTGCCGGAGGAGCTGGCCTCTTATCCGCTGCGTACCGACTACGCAGCGGCACTGGCTGAGTTCAAGCCGGACGTCGTTTCGATTGCAACGCATACCAATACCCATGCTGACTATGCCGTAGCGGCGATGGCAGCGGGCGCGCATGTGTTCGTGGAAAAGCCGCTGGCGGCAACGGTCGCGGATGCGCGTCGCGTGGTGGCGGCGGCCGAGCAGTACAAGCGCAAGCTGGTGGTGGGCTATATTCTGCGTCACCACCCGTCGTGGACGACGCTGATCGAGCAGGCCCGCAAGCTCGGTGGGCCTTATGTGTTCCGCATGAACCTCAACCAGCAGTCGAGTGGGGCGGCTTGGGACATTCACCGTTCCATCATGCAGACCACGTCGCCCATCGTTGATTGTGGCGTGCACTATGTCGACGTCATGTGCCAGATCACCGATGCCACCCCGGTGGAGGTGCGTGGCATGGGCGTGCCGCTGGCCAAGGGTCTGCCGGAAGGCATGTATAATTACGGCCACTTCCAGGTGCTGTTCGATGATGGGAGCGTGGGCTGGTATGAGGCGGGCTGGGGCCCGATGATGTCGGAAACCGCGTTCTTTGTGAAAGACGTGATCTCGGCCAATGGCTCGGTGTCCATCGTCATGGATCAGGGCGCGGCCTCGGCCGATATCAATGCGCACACCCAGACCTCGCGCATTTTGGTGCATCACGCAGGGCTCGATGCGGACAACAAGCCGCTCAAGGCCGACGAGTGGCTCGATATGCATGGGGAGCCGGACCATCAGGGGCTGTGTGATCGCGAGCAGGATTATCTCTATCGCGCGATCACGGAAGACTATGATCTGACGCGCCATATGAATGACGCGGTGGCTTCGCTCAACATCTGCATTGCTGCAGACGAGAGCGTGCGGACCGGCCAGCCGATCAAGCTCTAAGGCTTTTGGCGGGAGGGGCATGGTGTCCCTTCCGCTTTTTTGTGCGTGCTAACCGCGACGGGCGGCGTCGATGGCGGCGACGTCGATTTTCTTCATGGTCATCATGGCTTCAAAGGCGCGGCGGGCTTCGTCCCCGCCCGCTTGCATGGCTTGGGTGAGGGTGTCGGGCGTGATCTGCCAAGAGACGCCCCAACGATCCTTGCACCAGCCGCACATGCTCTCCTCGCCGCCATTGCTGGTGATTGCATTCCAATAGCGGTCAGTCTCTTCCTGGTCCTTGGTGGACACTTGCATGGAAAAGGCTTCCGAGTGCTTGAAGGTGGACCCGCCATTGATGCCGATGCAGGGAATACCCATGACCGTAAACTCGACGGTGAGAACGGCACCGGCTTTGGTCGATGGATTGTCGCCGGGGGCACTGCGGACGGCGTGGATATGGGTGTCGGGGAAGGTGGCCGCATAAAATTGGGCCGCTTGCTCTGCCTCGGTATCGTACCAGATGCAGACAGTATTTTTTGGAGTCGTCATTGTCGTCTCCTCCTGCCGGAATGGCGTTTGTAGGCTAGCAGAAGATTTTTGGCTTGGTCACTCGGTTTCTGGGAGGGGTCTGATCAATCCTCATCGCTGAGCGGCGTGGGAAGCCTTTTCCAGCCGCGCGGCGTTTGCTAGGGAAGACTATCAAGGCGCGGAGAGCGAGATGAGCGAAACAGTGATGATGCCAAGCCGTTCGGTGCGGGCGCATAAGGGACGGTTTATTCCGCCACTGCTGGTCGTCCCCTTTGTGCTCTACAATATTGTTGTGTTCATTTTCTTTGGCGGGAACCCGGCCAATTGGAATTTTGGGCTGTTTTCGCTGCCCATGCCTTCGGGCATGCCTTGGGCGATAACCGCCGGCGACTTTCTAGCGGTAATCGGGATTTTGCTGCTGTTCTTTGAGGTGCTGAAATCCACGCGCACGGCGCAGGCTTCCATCGTTGAGCACATGCTCTCAATGGCGCTGTTCATTTTGTTTTTGGTGGAGTTTTTGCTGGTCGGAGCGGCGGCGAGCTCGGTGTTCTTCCTGCTCATGGTTATGAGCCTGATCGACGTGGTCGCCGGATTTACCGTTTCGATCACCAGCGCCAGCCGCGACGTGGAAATGCACTAATCCACGGCGACACAGATTGGACGAAACTGGCGCCTCAGGGCGCCATTTTTGTCTGTGGGGCGGGGATGTTTAAGCGACGACAGTCTTGCGATAGCCGAGCGGCATGCGGCGGTCGGCCATGCTCATGCCGCGACCATAGGCACCGACGGCGCCTTCTGCCGTATTGGTGCGGCGATGGCGCTGAGGCGGCAAACGATCACGCGCTGCGATCAGCTGCGAGACAAATTCGGGGGTTGGCGCGCAGTGCGGTGAAGACGAACGGGCGCTCAGCTCACTCTGGAAAGAGTAAACCACCGGCGTATCTGTATCGAATTCGGGCAGTCCGGGCATAAATCGCTCCATTTTGGGCCCGCTGTTCCATTTTGGAACATTCTTACGCGTGCCTTACCCAGTTAGGGGCAAGTGCTGTGCCAGATGGTAACGATTTGTTACGAATTAGCTAGACGGGAGTTCGCTAAAAACCGCTTAAAACTGTCTTTGTGCGCCGTATGGACAGAAAAATAGGCCGGTGGATTGCACCGGCCTAAATCTAGTTTGATTAGAAAGTGTCTTTGCCCTTGCGGATGGCGCCAAAGACTTCGCCTGCATCTGCGCCCGAAAGGCCATAGAACTGCGCCAGTTCTGGAGCATCGGCGCGTAAGAACGGGTTGGCCTTCTTATCTTCGCCGAGGTTGAACGGAATGGTTGGCTTGCCAGCGTCGCGCAGAGCGGTGACTTCGGCAGCGCGGGCCTGAAGCGCCGCATTGTTGGGGTCGATCGAGAGCGCGAAGCGCGCGTTCGAGGCGGTGTATTCATGGCCGCAATAAACGAGCGTTGCGTCGGGCAGATCGCGCAGGCGCTTAACGCCGTCCCACATTGGGCCAGGGGTGCCTTCAAACATGCGGCCTACGCCGAGCGAGAAGAGGGCGTCGGCAGAGAAGAGGTGACCGCCTTCGGCATTGTAGAAGACGATGTGACCGAGCGTATGGCCGGGGGTGGCGAAAACCTCGAGCTTGGCATCGCCGACCGAAACAATGTCGCCTTCGCCGACGAGTTCATCGAGGCCCTCGATCTTGTCAGCTTCGGCCTTTGGGCCGACGACGCGCGCGCCATAACTAGCCTTGAGATCGGCGATAGCTTCGACGTGGTCGATGTGGTGGTGGGTGATGAGAATATCGGTGAGGGTCCAGCCGCGTGCCTTGAGCGCCTTTTCGATGGCGGCGGTTTCAGGCGCGTCGATGGCTGCAGTGCGACCTGTGGCCTCGTCATGCACGAGATAGCCGTAATTATCGTCACGGGCGGGGAAGACATCCACGATCAAAGCCATTGCGAACTCCTAATTTGACTGGCCGCACGCTAGGAAGTCGTGGTCACGATGACAACTGGGATTGGACAAGAGCGCGCGTGTTTCCTAAGTTTAACGCATGAGTTCGGATGTCGCTCGCCTTATCGCTTATTATAAATCGCCTTTGGGGCGGCTTTCGCGCGCACTCGTGCGCGAGCATGTTGTGGCTTTGGCTGGCGACGTGAAGGGGAAACGCGTGTTGGGGCTTGGCTTTGCCACACCCTATATGCGCTTTGCTCTCGAGCCTGCCGAGCGGGTTCTGGCCTTTATGCCGGCGCGGCAGGGTGCTTCATCCTGGCCGCGCGAAGGCCCATCTCGCACGGTGTTGTGCGATCCGCTCGAAATGCCGCTGAACGATGCTGCCATTGATTTGACCATTGGCATTCACGCCCTTGAGCATGTGGCGGACGCTGAAGAATTGATGCGCGAGCTGTGGCGGATCACAGCGCCGAACGGGCATCTCATTTTGGTCGTGCCAAGGCGACGGGGCATGTGGGCGCAAAGGGACAACACGCCCTTTGGTCAGGGAAATCCGTATTCGGGTGGGCAGATTGAAAAGCTGCTGCGTGACCATAGCTTTGTGCCAGTGGCCTGGCGGGATGCGCTGTTCGTTCCCCCGATTAATTCTAAGCTGATGATGCGCTCAACGCGTTTTTGGGAAGGGGCGGGGCGCGTCGTCGGTTCGGCCATGAGTGGGGTGATTTGCGTGCGGGCGCGTAAGGAGGCTTTTCCAGCTGTGCCGCGCCGCATCAAAGAAACGCGCTATGTGCGCGTGCCTAACTTAAAGACGGCAACCGCACGCTCGGGATGATTGCAGGATTGTGCCACAGAGGCTTTGCCTTTGGCTCTGTGTTTGCATATGGTCCGCGCGGCTTTCCTGCCTAATCAGATGACCAATATGTCCGAAAATAAGCGCCCGACGCCGCAAGCCGGCATTCTCGACATTGCCCCCTATTTGCCCGGCAAGTCCGGTGCGCCGGGGAGCCATGCGATCAAGCTTTCTGCCAATGAATCCCCGCTCGGCGCCAGCCCAAAGGCTATCGAAGCCTTTGCCGCTATGGCCGACAAGCTGGCGATTTATCCTGAAGGCTCGTCCAAGATTTTGCGCGAGGCGATTGGTGAAGTGCATGGCATCGACCCAGAGGCAATTGTCTGCGGCAATGGCTCGGACGATATTTTGCACCTGTTGGCGCAGATCTACCTTGGCGAGGGCGATGAAGCGGTGATGAACCGCTATGGTTTTTCGGTCTATCCGATCATCACCAAGGCGACCGGCGCGCAGATCGTAATGGTCGAGGAAACCGATTATACGGCTGACGTCGATCTAATCCTTGCCGCAGTGACAGAGCGCACAAAGGTGATTTGGCTCGCCAATCCGAACAACCCGACCGGCACCTATCTCACCGACGCTGAAGTGCGCCGCCTGCATGCGGGTCTGCGTCCCGACATTTTGCTCGTTATCGACAGTGCTTACGCCGAGTATGCGACGGCCGCCGACTATTCGGTTGGGATCGAGCTGGTGCGTGAATTCGACAATGTCGTGATGGTGCGCACCTTCTCGAAAATGGGGCTGGCTGCGGCGCGTATTGGCTGGATGGTTGGTCCTGACCATGTCATCGACGCCATGCACCGCGTTCGTGGTCCGTTTAACGTCAATCTGCCCGCGCAAATGGCCGGGGCCGCAGCGATGCGCGACGTTGCGTTTACCGCCCAGCTCAATGCGCACAATGCCAAGTGGCGCGACTGGTTGACCGCTGAACTGAGCGGCAATTCCATGCGCGTGTTGCCAAGCCAGGCCAATTTCATTCTGGTGCTGTTCGATACCAAGGAAGAGGCCGCGGCGGCGTTTGAGACGCTGCTGGCTGCAGGCTATGTCGTGCGTGAAGTGGGCAAATCCTACGATATTTGGAACGGCATCCGCATTTCTATCGGCTCGGAAGAGGCGATGCGCGCGGTAGCGCAGGTGCTTAAAGAGTTTAAGGGGGCGTAATGGCGGCGCAGTTTAAAAAGCTCGCGTTGATCGGCATTGGCTTGATCGGCTCTTCCATCGCGCTGGCGGCCCGCCGTCATGGCCTGGTCGATACCATTGCGATTGCAACCCGCAAGCAAGAGACGCTGGATGAGGCCAAGGCGCTGAACCTTGGCGATATCTATACGCTCGACAGCGCCGAGGCCGTGAAGGGCGCAGACCTCGTTATTTTGTGCGCGCCGGTTGGCACCTATGCCAAGCTGGCCGAAACTATTGCGCCACACCTAGAGCCGGGCGCGATTATTTCGGACGTTGGTTCGGTCAAAGAGCACGTTCTCAATGCGGTGGGACCATACCTGCCCGACACAGTGCATTTTATTCCGGGACATCCGCTTGCGGGTACTGAACACTCGGGGCCATCGGCTGGCTTTGCGGAGCTCTTTGTTGGCCGTTGGTGCGTGTTGACGCCGGGCGAGGAAGTGCCACAGGCAGAAGTCGACAAGCTCATCGGTTTTTGGCAGGGCATGGGTTCCAATGTGGAATGCATGGACGCGGCTCACCACGACATGGTGCTGGCGATTACCAGCCATATTCCGCATTTGATCGCTTACAATATTGTGGGCACGGTGGCCGACCTTGAGGCCTCCACCAAGTCCGAGGTGATCAAGTTCTCTGCGTCGGGTTTTCGCGATTTTACCCGTATCGCGGCGTCTGATCCGGTGATGTGGCGCGATATTTTCCTGACCAACCGTGACGCGGTTTTGGAAATGCTCGGGCGTTTTTCAGAAGATTTGTCGGCGCTTCAGCGTGCCGTTCGCACCGGCGATGGGGCCTCACTGGAAGCGCTCTTTACCCGCACGCGGGCCATTCGCCGGTCGATCATCAATGCGGGCCAGGAAACGGCCGCTGCCGATTTTGGGCGCGCCCATGAGGCCGCGCCCAAAACCGACGATAAGGCTTAAAACAGCGGCGGGATGGCGGCGACAGGCACAAGCCCTGCCGACATGCCGCCATTGGCAAAGGTTAGAACATTGGTGTGTCGGCCGTTTTCGCCCGGCACACCCAGAACCAAAGTGCGAACAGGTTCTTCCAGCATCACGCCCAAGCGCTGCGCCACACCTTCAGAATCAATGGTGATCGAGCCTGTTGGATAGCCTGCAGTGTCCAGCGTCAGCTCGCCCGTGGCGTTGAGGTCGCCCTGTGGATCGCTGGCGCGAAGGCCAACGAGCTTAAGCGTGCCGCCAGCCTGCTGCCAATCGGGCAGGAAGGGGACGGCGCCGAGATTGCGCAGATCATCGGGCAGGGCCGAGAGTTCGGCTTCCAATTCGGCATTGGTCTGGGTGACGTTAAAGCCGGGGGCTTCAATATCGGCAAAGCGCAGATAGGTGGCGACCGAGGCGCGCTTGGTTTCGGTGTTGTGCGCTTCGGGAATATCGAGAAGATGCAGCTCGGCTTTGGAGCTGGTGGCTATGGTGCGATCGCCAAAGAGCTGATCGGCCCAAACGAGATCGTCGGCTATCAGCGAAATGCGGCCAATTCGCCAATCCTTGAGGCGAATGCTGGCCTCAAGGCCTGACCAAGCAAGGCTCTGCTCAGAGCCAGTAAAGGCATCGGAAATTGTGGCCGGGCCAAGCGCTGAGACGCGGGCATTGGTTGGGCTATAGACAAAGGCTGTGGCGCGGACGGCCGGAATTTTGGTCAACACGTCGCCGGTGACGACACTGGCATTGCGGCAATCAATGGCAAAGCTGGACGGGAAACCCGTGATGTCGAGCGATTCGCACACCAGCTGCGGCGCGGTCTCGCCATCATTATAGGCGAGCAGGCCGATCTGCTCGCGCAGTTGGCCCGAAATGTAGAACCAGACGCCGGTCCAAGCCAGCAGGACGAGCAGGACAACGCTGCCGAGAATGATGATTCGCTTCTTCATATCTTCTTCTTATCTGGCGCTGACGGCGCTTGCATCACTGTGATGCTTGCACTGCATTTGTGTCGCTGGCGGGTCTGGATTACCATGATGGTCAGTTCAAGCATGGTAGTTCGACTGAATGCAAACACGATGGGTCTTTGGCTATGGTTCGCTGATTTGGAACCCTGGTTTTTCTTTCGTGTCGTCGCAGCTGGGCATGCTTCGCGGAGCGCATCGCTCGCTCTCTATCATCTCGCATCATCATCGCGGAACGCCGGATGTGCCCGGACTTGTGTTTGGGCTGGCGCGGGGTGGGTCCTGCCGGGGCATGGCCTTTGAGGTCAGTGAGGCGGTATGGGATGAGGTGCGGGCCTATCTTGATGCGCGGGAGCTCGTCACCTCGGTTTATCGGGACGTATGGCGGCCAGTGACGCTGGCTGATGGGCGGCGGGTGAGCGCTTTAGCCTATGTGGTGGATGAGGCGCATGAGCAGTTTGCGGGCAGCTTGCCGGTTGCGGAGCAATTGGCGATCATCCGCGCGGGTGTCGGAATTTCGGGCCGCAATGTGGACTATGTGATCAACACCGCCAATATGCTGAGCCAGCTGGGGATACGCGATAAGCGTTTGGCGGACATTGTTCGCCAGCTGCAAGAGGCCAATAGCGCTGCGGCGTAAGCTAGGCGGCGTGTTGGTGGGCAGGCCCCGGCGTGCCGACAAGATCCCACACCACGGCTTGCGCATTGTCTGGGCAATCCATGGAAAAGGCGTCGGTAGCGTTTTCGAGTGCCTGACGGAATTTGGCGCGGCTTGAGGTATCGACGATCAAATCATCGGCCGTTCCAGCCCAAGCAATGACCGAGCCTTCGGCTAGAACATAGAGCGCGGCGGTATTGAGGCTGAAGCTTGAGAGATTTTCGGGAACGAGGCCATAGTCTCGGCCGGACCGGCCAAGCCAATGTGTGACGGTCGCTTTGTCTTGCTCGTTCCTATCAACACACGCCATTTCGCGAACCCATACAAACTCACGGAACAAAAGTAGAACAAATTTGACGCAAAGTCAAAGCATGTTCTGCGATGTGTCTACCTATATGGTCCGCTTCCGGATTGAAATCAAGATGTAGTGTTTTTTGCGTTGTAGAGTGCTGCTAATCGTTGTTTGAGCTGACCATCGAGGGGACGGTTGAGCCCTTCAGCTTCCGCTTCGAGGATCAAACGATTGGTTTCTGCCTCAATGGCAGAGCGCAGGCGCTCCATGAACACATCGGGACTGAGGCCGGGCTCAATCGGCGCGAGAAAACGGGCTTTGGCCGTACCGGGCCAGATGAGGAGGCTATTGCGGCCCCAATAGAGGCCGGAATTGAGGGCGACGGGCACGACGGGGACATTGAGCTGGGTGTACATGCGCACGATGCCTTGCCGGTAGTCCGGCGGGGCGAGGGGCGCTTTGCGCGTGCCTTCGGGGTAGATGACGATCTGGCAGCCGCGCTCGATGGCTGCGCGCGAATCTTGCAGCATGAGGGGAATGGATTCGGCGCCGCGCTGACGGTCGACCTCGATGCAGTCGATGGAGCGTGCGGCCCAGCCGAAGAAGGGGATCCGCATCAGCTCTTTTTTGGCGATGAAGGCCGGCCGCGTGATGTGGGGGAATAGCCCGAAAATATCCCAATCGGATTGGTGCTTGGAGGCGATGATGCAGCCGCCGGGGGGGATGTTTTCAGCGCCCTCAACCTCGGTTTTAACGCCGACGATGGTGCGCAGATAAACGAGGTTGGACGCGCACCAGAAACGGGCAATGGCAGTGCCGGCGCGCGTGCGCCCGGCGATGACTGCAATGGTGCCCAAGATCAGCGCCAGAACTACGGTTTGACCCAAAAACACCACATAAAACAGGGCGGTTCGGAGGGCCTGGATCGCGGTTCTGATCGACATGTGGGTTGCCTTGTCAACGGCTGGTGCTGCCTCGTCATAGCGTGACGGGCAGCACTTGGCGAGGCATTTGGATTAGGACGCTTCGCTCAGATAGCGACGAACGGTGATGCGCGAGGTGATGGCTGTGAGGACGGCAATGACCGGTACCACGGCAATGACCCAGCCAATGCCATCAAGGCCGAGGATGAATTGGCCAAACAGAGCATCCATCTGCGCTGTCGCTTCGGAAGGCAGAACCGAGCTGGCGGCTGTGCCCACGAGGAGGAAGAAGACGATCGCGAGAAGCGCGCCCAAGAGGCCGCCTTGCAGGCCAATGGAGAGGAAGCGTCCCTGGAACTCGCCAGCGATGAAGCGATTCGATGCGCCGATAAAATGCAGCACGTCGACGATTTCGCGGTTTGTCGCCATGGCGCCGCGGGTGGCAAAGACAATGGCTAGAACCGTCGCAACGCCAATGAGGCCAAGCACCAGAAGGCCTGAGAACACAACCGTTCCGGCCATGGTGTTGAGCTGTTGACGCCAAGCGGCGTGGGTATCGAGGCTTGCGCCATTGATGGCTTGCAGATTGCGCGAAAGCTGTTCGACGTCGGCCAAGTTTGGATCAGAGAGCTGAACCACCACGAGACGCGGGATGGCGATGGTCGACAGGTCGAGCCCTGCGCCCAGCCAAGGGGTGAGGAGGGCCTCGCTCTCGGCAAGGGTCAGCGCGCGGGCATTGGCAACGCCGGGGGTGGATTGGGCCAGCGACACGGCGGTGCGCAGATTGCTGTCCATCACCTCGCCCTCAACCGGGCGGATCTGGATGGTCAGTTCGCGGCCAACATCGGCGGACCAGGCAATGGCCGATTTTTGCACCAGCACGACGCCACCCAGGGTCACGGCCGAAAGGAAGGCCATGATGGTGATGAGCAGAAGGAGGGTGCGCCCAGCGACGGATTTTTCCGGCACGATTGGAGCGGCACCGGTGCGGCGCGGAACGAAGCGCAGAAGTTGCTTAACCATGGATGGCCAGCTCCCCCTTGTTGAGAACCATGCGCGGATAGGAGAAGCGATCGAGCAGGGGCAATTCGTGGGTGGCCAGAATAATGGTCATGCCCAGGGTGCGATTGAGCTCGGCGAACAGGTGTACGAGGCGGCTCGAGAGTTCGGGATCGACGTTACCGGTCGGCTCGTCTGCCAGAAGAATTTTGGGGCGGGCGATCACGGCGCGGGCAATGGCGGCGCGTTGCTTTTCGCCGCCTGAAAGAAGCGTGGGGTGCGCGTGCATGCGCTCGCCCAGACCAACCCATTCGAGCAGCTCGGTCACATTGGGGCGGTATTCGCTTTCGGGCTGGCCGAGAACGCGCAGCGGCAGGGCCACGTTTTCGAACGTGGTCAAATGATCGAGCAGGCGGAACTCTTGAAACACGATGCCGATATGGCGGCGCATTTGCAAAAGACTATCCTGATCGAGATTGCCCACGTCTTCGCCAAACATGGTGACTTTGCCGCGCGACGGCTTCAGCGACAGCAGCAAGAGGCGCAAGAGGCTGGTCTTGCCAGAGCCCGAAGGGCCCGTGAGAAAGTGAAACGAGCCTGGCTCGATGGAGAACGACAGGTCTTTCAGGATCTCCGGGCCATGGCCGTAGCGCAGACCCACATCGGAAAACTCGATCAAGAACGGATGCTCCCCAGCTGGTCCGGTGGTGCCAAAAAGGCGAATCAGCCTTTCGGCCATCATAGCAGCGTCGTGTAGCCGACGCGGTGTTAGGCAAGTGTTTCGACGGGGGAAACGGCACAATTGTGGTGATGACGTCGCTTTAGCGAGGTTTGAGGAGTTTTAACAAGTGGGCATTAGGGTCAATGCGACTCCATGTGAAAGCCACTCGGCGCGATGATTATTTCTTGTCCGCATTGCCAGACCAAATACCAGGTGGCGTTTGACGCCATAGGGTCGGCTGGCCGTAAGGTAAAGTGTGCCCATTGTCGGCAAGCTTGGGATCAAGTGCCAGTCAATGAAGCCCCTGCAATTCCTGAGGGAATCAAGCTCACTGATCTGGCTGAAGACCTGTTCGATGAGGCCATGGCCGAGGCGGCCAAAATGCGCAGCAGGCGAAAGACCACCGCATTGGTTGAGGCGATTGCCGAGCCCGTTGCTCCTGTTATGCCCGACGAATCTGTCGGTGAGACGACTGTAGACCTGACTATGCCCCCGCCAAATGCCGCCGAATTAAAACAACGACAGGCGGAATTTTCTCGCCGCCAAAGTGCTTTAAGTTCTCGCCTGCCGCTTGCCCGCGTGCGCCGTGGTGCGCGCATGACGAGTGTTCTGCTGCTCTGTGCCGTGCTGTGCACGGGCTATTTTGCGCGCGTGCAATTGGTTGAACGGTACCCGGAACTGGCTGGCCTTTATTCCAGCATCGGGCTGGGCGTGAACACTGTTGGTTTGGAATTTACCAAGTTGCAGACGCTGCGGAGCCTTTCGCAGGGTAAGGACGTTCTCTCAGTCTCGGCGCAAATTGTAGGAATTGGCCGAAAACCTGTCCCGGTGCCTCCGGTGGTGGTCAGTCTCTTGGATAGCAGTGGACGCGCTATCTATGAGTGGAGTGTCAATCCGCGCGTGCCCGACCTTATGGCTGGTGAAACAGCGACGTTTGATACGCGACTAACGCTGCCACCCGCTGATGCGCAACGCGTGCGCTTGAGCTTTGCCTCCACAGGGAGCGCTGTCCGTCCGGGGACAGACCAGACATCACAGGCGGCCGTGCCGCAAGTGGTTCAACCTATTGCTCATGCCGGCATTTCGGCAACGAGGTAAAGAACAGCATGGCACGCATTCTTGTTGCAGAGGACGATCCATCGGTCCGCGCCTTCGTCGAAGCTGCTCTGAAAATGAGAGGCCACGAGGTTGTGGCTGAGGAAGATGGTGAGCTGGCGGCGGAAACGCTGGACGCCGAAAATGGCGCGTTCGACCTGCTGCTGTCAGATATCAAGATGCCGGTGTTGGACGGCATTGCCTTGGCGCAGCGCGCAGGGGCGAGCTATCCTGAGCTGACGATTTTGTTGATGACAGGATTTGCAGATCAGCGCGAGCGCAGCCGTGGGCTTGAGGCGCTGATCTACGATGTGATTCCAAAGCCGTTTACGCTCGTCGACCTTTTGGCGAAGGTTGATGATGCCTTGGCGGGTGTTCCCGTTGAGGTCATGTCGCTGGGCCAAAGGGCCCAAGCGATCTAACTCCCAAACTGATTACAGCCAGTCTGGCACGCTATCGAGCGCGAGCAGCTCATCAATGCTCTTGCGTGGACGGATGACGTGCCAGCGGCTGCCATCAACCAGGACCTCGGGCACAAGCGGGCGCGAGTTATAGGTTGAGGCCATAACAGCGCCATAAGCTCCCGCACTCATCACGGCCAAAAGGTCGCCTTCGACGACGCCCGGAATGGTGCGGTTGGTCGCGAGGTAATCGCCGGTTTCGCACACGGGGCCAACGATGTCGCCCGTGATTGGGGCGAGGTTGGAGTGGTTGACCGGGACGATGTCGTGGTGGGCTTCATAAAGCGTGGGGCGGATGAGGTCGTTCATCGCCGCATCGACAATGACGAAGTCCTTTTCGCCGCGCTTCACATATTCCACCTTGGTGACCAGAATACCGGCATTGCCGACGAGCAGACGGCCCGGCTCAATAACGAGGGAGCAGCCGAGCTGGCCGACCTTGTCTCGTACGACAGCGGCGTAAGCATCTGGATGAGGCGGCAGTTCGCCATCGGCCGAATAGGGGATGCCGAGGCCGCCACCGACGTCGACATGCTCAATGGTGTGACCGTCTTCGCGCAAAGCTTTGACCAGCTCAGCCATGAGGCCAAAGGCATTGCCGAAGGGTTCTAGGTCGGTGATCTGGCTGCCAATGTGCATGTCGACGCCAACAGCCTGAACATTGGATAGCGCAGCGATGCGGTTATACACTTCACGAGCGCGCTTGTAGGGAATGCCGAATTTGTTTTCGGACTTACCGGTCGAGATTTTGGCGTGGGTGCGGGCATCAACGTCTGGGTTGACGCGCACGGAAACGCGAGCGGTGAGGCCAAGATCAGAGGCGACCATGGACAGGCGCTCAAGCTCGGGCTCGCTCTCTACGTTGAAGCACTTGATGCCCGCTTCTAGGCCGCGACGCATATCCGCAATGGTTTTGGCGACGCCAGAAAAGACGATCTTGTTGGCCGGGATGCCAGCGGCGAGCGCGCGTTCCAGTTCGCCAAGCGAGACAACGTCGGCGCCACAGCCTTCGGCGGCCATGAGCTTGAGAACGGCCTGATTGGAATTGGCCTTCATGGCATAGGCCAGGGTCGTGGGAATGCCTTCAAACGCCTTCTGAACCACAGCGACGTGGCGGCGCAGAGTGGCGCTGGAATAAACGTAGAAGGGAGTGCCGACCTCCGCCGCGAGTTCGTTGAGATTGACGTCCTCGGCAAAGAGGGTGTCGTTGCGGTGATGGAAGTGGTGGACCACGATAGTTCCCCAAAGGCGGTAGTTTGGAAAACCTCTACGGCAAGCTCGCAGAAAACGGAAGCGGCCGTGTGCTCTAGCGCTCGTAAACCGCCTCAATCCGCTCAGCGACCATGTGTTGCAGCCGCCACATATGGGGATCGTGAATGCCCATGTCTTCGAGATGGCTGACGGTGGAATAGAGGTAGTCTGCCATTGAGCCGCGGGTGCCTGTGGCGGTGGCCAGCATGTCGGCGATTTGCTCTTCGCTCAGGCCCGCAACATAGCGCCCCGAATGGCGATCAATGCAAAACGTTAGGGCGCGCACAGTGCGGTCGCCGGATTTGACCTTGACCCAGCGCGGTGGAAAAGAGCTCGGGAGCCAGCTCATCTCCCGCTCCAGCAGCTTTTGGACGTTCTCGTCTCGCGTGTCGGGGGGCAGGCGATAGAGCGCGCCATTGCAGGCGCCGCCGCGATCGAGCGCCAGCATCAGGCCGGGATTTTCCGGGCTGCCGCGAAAGCCAGTGTTCCAGCCCAAGCAGAAGCGACGGTGCCAACCATGCAGTCGACCAGTTCGCACCTCGACATAGTCGCAAGCCGGTCGCCAGATGAGAGACCCATAGGCAAAGACCCAGGTTTCCTCGTGGTGGTCCGCTTCGGAGAACAGATGGGCGATGGCGGCATCATAATCGGCCTGCGTGGCTTCGCGCATACCTACCGGAGGCTTGGGTAGGGCGACATCAATGGTCGTGGGCTGGAGATGGGCCACGTGACGCGGGGTCAGGCGCATCTGTCGGGTACGAGAGAGCATGTTACGCGACCGTATAAGCTTTTGGATATGCTCAAGCTATGGTTCTGGCCTCGATTTGCAAGACCGCTGGCGTGAACAGTCTGTCATCAAAAAATAAAGCCCTCCAGAGGAGGGCTTTTTTGTTTTGGCTTATTCGATGCCGCCGTCGCCGTGGCCAGACTTTTTGGCTTTTAGCGCACGCGGTTCGTGGGTCTCCCCGGTGAGCAAGGATTTCCAACGCGCGGCCTGTGCCACGACATTGCTCGGGGCGGTGCCGCCGTAAGATTTGCGGGCGGCAACAGAGGCTTCCACAGTGATGACCTTATGGATGCGGCTGTCGATACGCTCGTCGACCGCCTTAAAGTCTTCGATGGTCAGACCTTCGAGATCGCAGCCCTTTTTCTCTGCCGCCGAAACAATAGCGCCGGTGATGTGGTGGGCATCGCGGAACGGAATGTTCAGCTCTTTCACCAGCCAATCGGCAACGTCGGTGGCGGTCGAGAAGCCAGCCGAAGCCGAGGCATGCATCTTGTCGCGGTTTGGCTGCATGTCGCCAACCATGCCGGTCATGGCAGCAAGGGAGAGCGAGAGCGCGTCGAGCGCGTCAAACGCCACTTCCTTGTCTTCCTGCATGTCCTTGGAATAGGCCAAAGGCAGCCCCTTCATGACGACGAGCAGGGAATTGAGCGAGCCCATAATGCGACCGATCTTGGCGCGAACCAATTCGGCAGCATCGGGATTGCGCTTCTGCGGCATGATGGACGAGCCGGTGGTGAACTTGTCCGAGAGCTTTACGAAGCTGAACTGGGCCGAAGACCAGATGACCATTTCCTCAGCGAAACGCGACAGGTGCATGGCGCAGATGGCCGCTGCTGCAAGGGTTTCGAGGATGAAATCGCGGTCAGACACAGCGTCGAGCGAATTGGCGGTTGGGCGATCAAAGCCGAGCGCCGAAGCGGTCATTTCGCGGTTGATCGGATAAGGCGTGCCAGCGAGGGCTGCCGAACCCAATGGGTTTTCATTGAGACGCTTGCGCGCGTCTTCCAGGCGACCTGCGTCGCGGCCGAGCATTTCGACATAAGCGAGCAGATGGTGGCCAAAGGTCACCGGCTGGGCATTTTGCAGATGGGTGAAGCCCGGTAGAATGGTTTCGGCTTCGTCTTCGGCGCGCAGCACCAAAGCGAACTGGAGCTTTTTAATCTGGGCGACCAGGTGGTCGATGTAATCGCGCACATAGAGCTTGAAGTCGGTCGCGACCTGATCATTGCGCGAGCGGGCAGTGTGCAAACGGCCTGCAGCATCGCCGATCTTCTCACGCAAACGTGACTCTACGTTCATGTGGATGTCTTCGAGCGCACGGGAGAATTTGAACTCGCCGCTCTCGATTTCGCCCAAAACTTCGTCGAGTCCGGTCAAAATGGCGTCGCGATCTTCGCGCGTCAAAATGCCCGTGGCTTCCAACATTGTCGCGTGTGCCTTAGAACCGGCAATATCTTGACGGAAGAGGCGCTGATCAAAGCCGATCGAGGCGTTGATCTCTTCCATAATCGCATCGGGCGCCTCGGCAAACCGACCGCCCCACATCTTATTGCTCGAAGACTTGTCCGGAGACACCATGGCCAATATCCGCTCAGATCGATCCTCAACCGCGATGCGCTGGATCATGCCAGCTGCGGCGGGACTTGTGGTGGTTGGTGGGTCTATAGCGGCATGGCTGATGCTCGGCAATGCCGGGGAAGCGAATGAATGTCCAGTTCAGGCCGCTGCAGCACAGATTATTGATGGCGCGGCGGTGGGTGAATTGGCCGCTTTGAACGGCACCGGCGAAGGTCGCGGCTATGCCGATATGGCCTTTAAGGACATTGACGGCACGGATATGAGCATTGCCTCGTTCAATGGAAAGTCGCTGCTGGTCAATTTCTGGGCGAGTTGGTGTGTGCCGTGCCGCGAGGAAATGCCGGCGCTCGACGCGATTGCGACCGAGTTCAATTCCGACAGCTTTATGGTTTTGCCGATCAATCTCGATATTGGTTCGGACGGTTTGGGTAAGGCGCAGCAGTTTTTGGATGAAGGGCAGTTCCAGAACTTGCCGCTTTATGCCGACAACACGTTTGCAGCGTTCGAGCGGTTGAAGCGTCAGGCGGTGGCGATTGGCCTGCCAGCGACGCTCTTGCTCGACCCAGAAGGGTGCGAGCTGGCCGTGTTGCAGGGCCCTGCCGAGTGGCAGACCGAAGATGGCAAGAATGTTGTGAAGGCGCTTTTGAGCCTGCGCAGCTGATTTAGGCGATCTTGTCGACCGAGATGCCTTGACCGGGCGGTGGCGCATTGAGCGCCACCTGCATCAGCATCTCGAGCGTTTCCGTCTGCATGTCATGAGCTTTTTTCACCAGCGCGACGCTGATTTGTTGCTGCATGTGCTGCTGACGCATGCCTAGGGCTGTCGATGCCAGTTCGGCGCTCATCCTGAGACCTCTTGTATGGTGGGCCAAAGCTAGGCCCTAGTGCTTAAAACAAGCTTACCGTCCACCGAACAAAGGCACGTCACGTCGTTTGAAAATTGGCGTTAATGCCATGCCCGCGACGAAGCCGCCCAAATGCGCCCACCATGCCACTGCGTCGGGCGAGCCGAGAATGGCGTAAAACAACTGCATGGCGATCCAGAACCCGAGCATCCAGAAGGCCGGAACTGGCACGGGAATGGGGATGACGATTTTGGCGAGCACAAAGACGCGGGCGTGCGGATACAAGAGGATATAGGCGCCCATCACCCCGGCCACAGCACCAGAGGCGCCGATCAATGGCCCATTGCCATCGAGGTTGAAGGCGAGGTGGAAGAGGGCGGCGAGGATGGCGCAGGCCCCATAAAACAGAAAATAGCGCACGTGCCCAAAGGCGTCTTCGACATTGTCGCCGAACACCCAGAGGAAGAGCATGTTGCTCAACAGATGCAGCCAATCGGCGTGTAAAAACGCGTAGGTGAAGAGCGTCGCCCAATCGGGCAGCCACGGCACAGGCTGGGGATAGAGATCGCGCACCACAATCGGGATCATGCCGAAATTGATGGTGGCTTGATCGAAATCGGCTGGCGGCAAAATCGCCTGAAAGCAGAAGACGAGGATGGTGAACGCCATCAGCCCATAGGTCACATAGGGGAAACGAACGTGACGGATGGCGTTTCTATCATGCAAAGGAACGAACAGAGCCGGTCTCCAAAAAAGATCGGCTGTGCCTGTCAGCCTTTTGAGATGTCACCATAATTGCCCGGAACCCACAAGACATCCTTTGCGCCATTGCCATTGGTGGTGCGCGAGAGGACGAACATAAGGTCCGAGAGGCGATTAAGATAACGCAGGGTTTCGGCGCTGGTTTCCGGTTCGACTTCAAGAAGTTCGGCAACCAGCCGTTCGGCACGACGCGCGACGGTGCGGATCACGTGGAGCAGGGCCGCCAGAGGCGAGCCGCCGGGCAGGATAAAGCTCGTCAGCGGGGCGAGATCGGCATTGTAGAGATCGATCTGCTCTTCGAGATAGGCGGTCTGTACCGGGCGAATGCGCAGGCTTGGATAGGGATCTTCCGGGCTATCGGCGCCGGGTGTCGCAAGATCGCAGCCGAGATCGAAGAGATCGTTCTGAATGCGGCCGAGCACGGCATCAATGGCCGGAAAATCTGCGGTGTGAAGACGCGCCTGACCGATGAAGGCATTGGTTTCGTCGACCGTGCCGAAGGCGTCGATGCACAGATCGTGCTTGGGGCGACGGGGACCGCGCACCAGACCCGTGGTGCCGTTGTCACCGGTCTTGGTGTAGATGGCGTTGAGCTTGACCATGGATCAGCGGCTGCCGCCGAAGAGGGCCAAGGCAATGAGCAGCAGCAGCAGGGCGACGCCCTGACCGATGACGCGCAAGCGCATGAGCTTCTGGCTGGTGTTGCCGGAGCCGCCCTTGAGCATGTTCCACAGGCCCATGCCCAGAACGATGACCACGAACAGCATGACGAGGCCGATGGCGATATTGAGAAGGGTTTCCATTTGGACCTAACCGATCGATGGGGTCTTGGGTTCGCCTCTTATATAGGCGGTTATCCCATTGGCGAGTGCGTCATAAATGGCACGGATTCGGGGTGAGGTGAACAAGTGCTCGTGGGTGGTGAGCCAGAAAGGCAAAGGCGGGGCTTTGATGTCGATGGGGAGGACAACAAGTCCTGATGTCGTTTGGGCAAGAACTTTCTGCCCAAACCCTATGCCGAGTCCGGCTTTGATCGCTTCCCAGAGATAGGCCTGATCGGCCGAACGAATAGCAAAATTGTCGTCGGTGAGAGTGTAGCCGAGCGTTTTGGCGTGGTCGATCAAGGCGGTGGAGCCAGAAAATCCGATGAGATCATGCTGAAAAAGCTCGTCCAGCGTTCGGGGCGTGCCGCGGCGCGCCAAATAAGTCTCATGAGCGAGGGCGACAATATCCGTGGAGCCCAAGTGACGGCTGATCAACTCCAGCTGGGTCGGACGAAACATGCGCAGGGCGATGTCGGCGTCATTGAGCAGCAGGTTTTCACTGGTGTCCGAGGGAATGATCTCCAGGGCAATATTGGGATAGGCGAGGCGGATCGGCGCTAAAATGGCCGGCAGGACGTGGTGAGAAATGATGAGGCTGGCGGTAATGCGGACGGTGCCTAAGAGCGTGTCCTGCGCCCCTGTGGCGCGGATGTTGGCCTCAGCGATTGCCGCTTGCGCGGTGCGAATGGGCTCGTATAGCCGGAGGGCGGTGGCGTTGGGTTTGAGGCCCGACAGGGTGCGATCAAAGAGTTTGAGCGCGAGCGCTAACTCAAGCGCCTCAATATGGCGACCAATGGTGGGCTGGCTGATCGACAGCGCCCGAGCGGCGCCAGAGAGCGAGCCGTGCTCGACCACGGCGGCAAAACTGCGCCAAAAATTCCAATCGGGCTCTCTATTCATTTTTGAATATTAATCGTCCAGTTTTGGCGGATTTCTATTCAGAACTGTATCGGCCATTCCTCAATCGAACAAGATTGAGGACGGCGGCGATGGACGAGCGGTTTACACAGCGATGGCAGCGGGTCGAGGGGGCGGTGCTGTTTGCCGTGGCGCTCGGTGTTATGCTGAGCGGGGATTATGGCTTGCCAGTTTGGGCGGCAATTGTGGTGTTCTTTGCGCCCGATCTGAGCTTTTTGGGCTATGTCTTGGGCCCGCGCATGGGGGCGTGGATCTATAATAGCGTCCACAATTATGGATTGGGCGCGGGTGTCTTCGCTCTTGGCGCGATGCTGTCCGCCCCGTTTCTTTGCGCAATTGGGCTGCTGCTGCTCGCTCACACGGGATTTGACCGCATGTTGGGCTATGGCCTCAAGTCGCGACTGGCTTTTGGGGTGACGCACCTTGGCCGGATTGGACGGGACAAGCTCAGCGTTCAGGCAGACCAATCAACCGACGCACATCGTTTGGGGTGAGCCCCTCAGCCCGCAAATCGCGCAGGCTTTTGGAATTGCGCGATTTGGAGAGCTTTGCTCCCGTCTCGTCCTTGAGCAGGCGGTGGAAGTGATAGATCGGGCTCTTAAGGCCCAATATGGCTTGCAAGAGAACGTGAATATCGGTTGCCGCCTCGAGATCGCGGCCACGGGTGACATGGGTAACACCCTCTGCGGCGTCGTCGACAACAACAGAGAGGTGGTAGCTCGTGGGCGTGTCTTTGCGTTGCAGCACCACATCGCCCCAACGTTCGGGCCGGGCGTAGCGCACTTGCGGCCGGTCGAGCACAGTGGGGCCGACGACGGTATAGGTCAGCATGCCAACGCGGTCGCGTGTCGCTTCGGTATCGAGGCGGAACTGAACGGCGTCGCCCCGCTCCAAGCGCTCGATGCGCTCGGCATTGGAGAGGTGGCGGCAGGTGCCGGGATAGATTGGCGCACCGTCTGGATCGGTTTCGGTGGCGTGTTCGGCGCTTTCAGCGCGGGTGCAAAAGCACGGGTAGATCAGCGCTTGGTCGCGCAAAACATTGGCCGCATCGGCATAAAGCTCGAGCCGTTCGGACTGGATCAGCACCGGTTGAGGCCAGCACAAGCCCAGCCAAGCTAGGTCTTCAAAGATCGCTTGGGTAAATTCGGGTTTACAGCGGTTGAGGTCGATGTCTTCGATGCGCAGATGAGCAGTGCCGCCCAGCTTTTCGGCCGCCTCCCAAGTGAGGAAGGCGGAGAGGGCGTGGCCCAGATGGAGATAGCCATTGGGGCTGGGAGCGAAGCGAAGGATCGGCTGAGACATGGCGCAGAGACTTACCAAAGATTTGGCCCTTGCAACACCGCGCATTGATCACCCCGAGGGACTGGCCTGGCATGTGGACCAGCTCGTGGGGTTTTGGCCCCAGCTGGCACCAATGCGGGCGGTGGCGGGCGTTGTTGAGCCGCGGGTCAATCCCAAGGGCTTTGCCGGGCTCGGGAAGGTTGTCTGTGGGCAACAGGTTTCAGTGCAAAGCGCAGCAGCAATATGGGCGCGGTATTCGGCGCTTCCGGGCGCACTTGAGCCCGATGGCTATCTTGGCGTGTCTGAGGACGACATTCGCGGGGCCGGGTTCTCGCGCAGCAAATATGCGACCATGCGCGGCGTCGCCGAAGCGATTAGCGCGGGTGAGATCGATTTGGCGGCGGTGGAGGTTTTGCCTGCTGAAGAGGCGGTGGCCAGACTGGTGCAGTTGAAGGGGATCGGCCCCTGGACGGCCGAGGTGTATCTGCTGTTCTGCGCCGGGCATCCGGATATTTTTCCAGCCGGGGATTTGGCCTTGCTCAAGGCCGCCCATTCCGGGCTTGGTCTTGACGCTCGCCCGACGATCAAAGAAATGATTGGCATTGCCCAGGACTGGTCGCCGCACCGATCCGCCGCGGCTATTTTATTTTGGCGTTATTTTGCCGCCATGAAGAATCGAGAAGGAAGCCTGCTGTGACCAAACTCTCTGGCCCGATGGTGGCTCCGGCAAATGGCCAAGCACCCGATAGTGCAGTGATTTTGCTCCATGGTTATGGCAGCGACGGCAATGATCTGATTGGTCTGGCGAGCCATTGGCAGCATCTGCTGCCCGGTGCGCTGTTTATCTCGCCGAACGCGCCGCAACCGGTTGGTCAATTCAGCGCTGGTTTTCAGTGGTTCCCTATTGATTGGGACCCGAGCGCGGACCGCCTTGCTAATCGCCAGACGGGCGTGGTGACGGCCCGTCCGGTTTTGGAAGAGTTTCTCAACGATCTGTGGAGCCAGACTGGGATTTTGCCCGAGCGCACAATTTTGGGGGGCTTTAGCCAAGGCGCGATGATGGCGCTGCACACGGGATTGGCCCTGCCTAAGTCCCAGCAGCTGATGGGGGTAATCGGAGTCTCCGGCGCTTTCCTGCCGCCAGAACAGTTTGGCTCGGACGCGCTGGCCAAGCCGCCGGTATGCCTCGTGCATGGCGATATGGATGAGGTTGTCGACCCCAATCACAGCGCCGACGCTGACCGCATTCTGCGCGATGAAAAATTTGACGTGCACTATCACGTGAGCCGTGGCGTCGGTCATGGAATTGCACCCGATGGTCTTGATTTCATGACGAATTTTATTTCGGCAGTCAGCCAAAAATAAATCCGGCATCTGCTTCACACAGGCGACACAAACGGCGTAGTATTACTGCGCTATGGCCTTACACGATTCCCGTTTCGGGAGACTCAAGTGACTATCCATGTGTCGCCTGAGACTTGTCCCGCACTGGTACTGAACGCCGACTACCGGCCGCTCAGTTACTACCCACTGTCTTTATGGTCGTGGCAGGATGCGATTAAGGCGGTGTATCTGGATCGGGTCAACATCGTGTCGCACTACGACACGGTGATCCATTCTCCCAGTTTCGATATGCGTCTGCCCAGTGTTGTGGCGCTGAAAGACTATGTGCAGCCGGTGCGTTTCCCGGCTTTCACGCGCTTTAATGTGTTCCTGCGCGACCGCTTCCAATGCCAGTATTGCGGCAATCCGCACGATCTGACCTTCGACCACGTTATTCCGCGCTCTAAGGGCGGGCTGACGACTTGGGAGAATGTGGTGGCGGCGTGCGCGCCGTGCAATCTGCGCAAAGCCAACCGCCTGCCGAGTGAGATCAAGATGTTTCCTCGGCAGACGCCTTTTGCGCCAAGTGTGCATGACCTGCACAATAATGGGCGGTCTTTCCCGCCCAATCATCTGCATAAGAGCTGGCTCGATTATCTCTATTGGGACATCGAGCTTGAGCCCTAGGCTTTAGCGCTGACGCGATGTGCGCAGGATGGACAGGGTCAGCAGGCCCGCGATTGCCAGAGAGATGATGGCGTTATAGCCAGCCATGGAAATGCCCAGGAAGCGGAACTGCACCACGTCGCAGCCGATAACCGGCTTCAGGTCATTGAGCGAATCGAGCGAGAGGCTTTCGCCAAGGCCAGAGCATGTGGTCGGGCCGGGCCAGAAGCCCCATTCGACGCCAGAGTGGAACGCGCCAAGATAAGCGCCATAGGCAAACAGCGCCGCAACAATCGCCATGCCGGCGATTTTGACCTGCTTGGGTAGGCGGCCCCAAAGCACCAGAATCAGGGCCAAGAGGGGGAGGCCCCAATAATAGGGCATGCGCTGTTGCAGGCAGAGGTCGCAGGGCTGGAGACCGCCGATGTATTGGGAGCCGAGGGCTCCCAGAATGGTGGCGAGGCCTAGGATAAAGGCGATCCCGGCGGCAATTCGTTCGAACGGACGAGCCATTTAGTTTTCTCTGCTGACGCGATTAGGTGGCAGGCGCATAGCCCGTATTCATGTCAAAACCCAGACAAAGCGCAAGTTTGTTGTGTGTGCCTTATTTCGCCACAAGCATAGGGCAATGTCGCGCGCGAAATTGTGATCGCAGCGGACGAAAGTTGATGCGATTGGCCTTAAGCTGGTGCAGGCCGGTAATCCTTTTTTGCCCAGTTGTGGTGCATGGTGAACAAAGTATTGATCTAAGGTGGTGGTATTGCGCAGCGTCACTCTGGCCTCAATCAGTGCAGGAATTTTGGCGGCGGTCAGTCCGGCGGCGGCGGAAAGCTGTGCCGAATTGCGCATGGTCAAAGGCGGGCTGGTGGTGCAGGTCACCGACGGCGATACCATCGTGCTCGATAGTGGGATCACGGTGCGGATGATCGGGACACAAGCGCCAAAATTGCCATTGGGTCGGGAAGGGTTTCCAACCTGGCCGCTCGCCGAAGAGGCGAAGGCGCAGCTTGAAGCACTAGCGCTCAATAAGCGCGTCCAATTGGGTTATGGTGGGCAAGAGATCGACCGCTATGACCGCTCGCTCGCCCATGTGTTTGTCGAAGACGGCGAGACGCTGATCTGGTCGCAACTGCATATGGTCGCGAACGGCTTGGCGCGGGTCTATTCTTTCCCCGATAATCGCAAATGCCTCGGCCCGCTTTTGGCCGCCGAAGCGCGCGCGCGCGTCGAAGGCCTTGGCATTTGGGCCAACTCCTATTATCGAGTGCGACAAGCAGACCGGCCCGAGATGCTCACAGATCGCGTCGGCGACTACGAACTGGTTGAGGGCAGAGTGTTAACCGCCGAAAAGAGCGGAGCACGTGTTTATCTCAATTTTGGCCGTTTCTATAAAGAAGACTTCACTGTGGTGATCGAGGGGCCGGCTCAACGGCTCTTTGATGACGATAGTATTGATTTGCTGGCGCTGGAGGGTGCGCTGGTGCGAGTGCGTGGATGGGTGGACGATCGGGACGGTCCACGCATCGAGGTGACCCATCCCGAACAGATCGAGGTACTTGGGCGGCAATGACCACGCTTCCTAAAAAATTTGCCCTTCGTGCCTCCGCCTTGGCGGTTAGCGTGTTTGCTATAACGGCTTGCTCCTCGATTACGGGCTCCAACATCAGCGTTGGCCGGACCGGGGACAATCCTGCGCCTTCAGTGTCGCAGGAAACGCTCACGGGCGACGATGCCATTGGCCGTCGCGAGCATCCGCGCATTGTTGCAACCTATGGTGGGGTCTATGAAGACCGCCAAGCCGAGATCATGGTTGCGCGGATTGTGGGCCGCCTGTTGGCTGCCGCAAACCAGCCCAATGTGCAGTTCCAAGTGACGATCCTCGACACCTCGGAAGTGAACGCTTTTGCGCTCCCGGGCGGCTATATTTATGTGACCCGCGGGATTTTGGCGCTGGCCTCGGATACGAGCGAGCTGGCGGCCGTTCTCGCGCACGAAATTGCCCACGTGACGCTGCGCCATGCGCGCGCGCGCACCGACAAGACCCGGACCACACAAATTGTGGACCGCGTGGTCACAGGGATTTTCGGTGGGGATAAATCGAGCGATGCCGCTGCCGATCGGACGCGTCAATCCTTGGCGGCCTTTAGCCAGAACCAAGAGCTTGAGGCGGATCGTGAAGGGATCAAGTTTGCCGGTAAGGCTGGCTATGATCCAACCGCTGCGGCGCGCTTCTTGGGCGTTATGAGCCGGTTTGCGGCCTTCTCGGCCGGTGCTGCTAAGGGCGATGGTTTCTTGTCATCGCACCCATCGACGCCAGCGCGCGTTGAGACCGCGTTGAGCTCGGCACGCTTGTTTGGTGCGGGTGCTGTTGGTGAGACCGATCGCGAGGGGTATCTGGCGGCCATCTCTGGCATGACCTTTGGCGATAGTCCGGCGCAGGGCAGTATTGTGGGCCAGCGCTTCGTTAATCCGGCGCGCAAGTTCACCTTTGCCGTGCCGCAAAACTATGCGCTGCAAAATGCGCAGAGCGCGGTTGTGGGCGTAGCGGGCGATGGGGAAGCGGTGCGCTTTGATAGCGCGCAGGTCCAAGGCAATATGGAGCTGACGGCGTACCTCAAGTCCGGCTGGATAGCGGGCCTGAAGGCCGACACCGTTCAGGCGCTGAATTACAACGGCATTGAGATGGCGTCGGGCCTCGCGCAGACGGACCAGTGGTTCTTCCGCGTGGCGGTGATGCGTATGGATGGCGAAGTGTATCGCTTTATCTTTGCGGCCAAGGCTGACAGTCAGCGTTTTGCGCAGGGCTTTGATACAACGCTCCAAAGCTTCCGTCGCACGACGGCGGCCGATCTGGCCCCGATCCGGAAAACCTCTATTCGTTTGGTGACGGCTAAGGCTGGGGATACGGCCAATAATTTGGCAGCGCAGATGGCCAATATTCCGGCCGGACGCGACCTGTTCTTTATCTTGAACAACCTCTATCCGGGCGATGAGCTCAGAGCCGGTCAGCGCTATAAAATCGTGGCGGTGCAGTAGCGCTTAGAGGTTGGCGGCTTTTTCAGCAAAAATATTGGCCGCGTTCCCGTATTTGAGCAGATTTTCAATGCTGGGGCCGAGCACAGAGGCTGAAGCTAGGGCCGTCAGGCTGAGAAGCGCGGCAATGAGCACATATTCGATCGCTGTGGCGCCACTGGTGTCACGTATAAAGCGCGAAAATGTTGTGCTCAGCATAGGGCCTCCAAACTTGCCCTATGCCGCTCTCCTCAAAGCAGATCGCACAGGGCCGCGATGAGCGGTTCATCGGCTGGGGGCATGGGGTAATCTCGCAGAGCCTGCGGGCGGACCCATTTGAGGGCCTGGTGCTCGTTGGTTTGCGGCGTGCCTTGCCACTTCCGACAGGCGTAAAGTGGCATCAACAGGTGAATATTATCGTAAGAATGGGATGCAAATGAAACCGGTGCGAGGCAGGCCTCCTTGGTTTCAATACCCAGTTCTTCGCGCAGTTCGCGGATAAGGGCTGCCTCTGGCGTTTCGCCGGGTTCGACCTTCCCACCGGGGAACTCCCACAGACCCGCCATGTTCTTGCCCTCGGGGCGCTGGGCGATCAGCACGCGACGGTCGGCATCGACAAGAGCGCAGGCGACAACAAGGAGAATAGGCTTATCGCTCACTTGGGGGCTCCGGGGATGCGGTAGTGATAATCATATTGATGGGTGTAGCCGAGCTCTGAATAGAGCGCGATAGCGGCCGGATTGTCGCCTTGGACATTGAGGGCGGCAAATTTGGCGCCCTGTTTTTTGGCCCAAGCCAGGCCCGAGTTCATCATGGACTTGGCGAGCCCCTGACGGCGACGTTGGGTGTCAGTGATGACATTGCCGGTGATGACAATGCCATCGGCAATGGCCATGAGGCCTGAGGCCACGGCTTGCCCATCACGCGTGAGCACCACGCCGGTGGCGGGCACCTTCAAAACCGCCATCAGATTTGTGAACCCGGTCAGCGTCGTGTCGTCATAAGACTGAAGCTGCTGCTGAGCTGCGACAAATTTGGGGTCCGTGACGCTGAGGAAATGCGCCTCGGCGTCTGCTTCATGATCGCCTAGGTCCATCGCATAGACATGGCTGAGATCAATGGTTTGCCAGCCCGACTCGTCGAGCGTGGCGGACACTTCAGGAGCCGCGAGCGGGGTGATGCGGAAAACTGGCTTGGTTTTGCGAATGATCATCCACGTGCTGGCCGAGATGATGCGAAGATCGGCGTCTTCGAAATCATCAGGGTCAAAGCACTGGGTTGAGTTGGCGCGTTTGGTGTAGCCACCTGATGCGCGTCGTACCCAAGAGCCATCCCATTTTTCTTCGATGCCGGGCCAGGCGGATAGCCCGGCGCGTTCAATCGCTTCGACGTCTGGGATGCTCATTGTGGTACTCCGCGTGACGACCGAATTAGCTCCGGTAGTCGCCGTTGATGGTGATGTAACCGTGGGTCAGATCGCAGGTGTAGATGGTGGCGCGGCCTTCGCCCATGCCGAGCGATACGGTGAGCTCAAGCTCTTCGCCCTTCATGTAAGCGCTGGTGGCGGCTTCATCATAACCATGAGCGCGCTCGCCATCCTTGGCGACGACGAAATCGCCGAAGCGGATGGAGAGCTTATCGCGGTCCGCTGGCTCGCCGGCCTTGCCGACGGCCATAACCACGCGGCCCCAATTGGCGTCTTCGCCGGCAATGGCGGTCTTGACCAATGGGCTATCAGCAATGGCCTTGCCGATGCGGAAGGCGCTTTCGTCAGAGACTGCGCCTTCGACGTGGACGGACACTTGCTTGGTGGCGCCTTCGCCATCGCGGACAGTGAGGATAGCCAATTCGAACAGCACGTCAGCCAAGGCCTGGCCGAAGATTTCTGCGCGCGGATCATCGAGCGATGCAATCGGCTCGACAGCGGCCTTATTGGTGGCGAAAACCAGCAGCGTATCGGAGGTGGAGGTGTCGCTATCAACGGTGATGGCGTTGAAGGTGGTCTGGACGTGACGGCTGAGGAGCGCCTGCAGAACCGGTGCTGCGATCGGCATGTCGGTGACGACAAAGCTCAGCATGGTCGCCATGTCCGGCGCAATCATGCCCGAACCCTTGGCAATACCGTTGATCTTGATCTCAGTGCCGTCAATGTCCAGGACAGCGCCGGAGAGCTTTGGATAGGTGTCCGTGGTCATGATGGCCTTGGCAGGCTCGATCCACGGCATGAGGTTCATGCGGGTCGCGGTTTCGTCGAGAACGCCATCAAACTTGGACGCATCGATCAGCTCACCGATAACGCCGGTCTGAGCGATGAACACTTCCGAAGGGGAACAGCCGAGCGCCTTGGCAGCGGTTGCGGCGATGTGCTTGACGCTTTCGCGGCCCTTCATGCCGGTGAAGGCATTGGAATTGCCCGAGTTGACGACGAGGCCACGGGCGATGCCGCCGGGCAGGTTTTCGCGGCACAACTCGACAGCGGCCGACGAGCACAGCGAGCGCGTGAGAACACCAGCAACGGAGGTGCCTTCATCAAACGCCATCAACAGAACGTCGGTGCGGTTCTTGTACTTAATGCCAGCTTCGGCAGTGGCGAAGCGAACGCCTTCAATCGCTGGGAGCTCGGGGAAAGTCTTCGGCGCGAGCGGTGATACCGGAATTGCGGCCATGGGCGAAACCTCAAAGGCAAATCGATTGCTTTCCGGTTTGCCTCAAAGGTGTGACGGACGCAAGGCAGAGCAGAAGGAGTGTAACTGCAGTGCGGTGTTTTTAACCAATAGGCTTACGCCCGGTGATGAATTTTGCAAACCGGCGGTTGATGAAAGGCGAGATGAGTATGGCAAGGCTTGAGCTGACCACTGGCACTAAAATCAAAGTTCTTTGCCAAAGTTCCCAAGTTTGGGTCAGCGGGCCAAGTGCGTAGAGCCCAAGAGTGACGAGGGGATAAACGGCAATGGTGAGGAGGAGGGCCAGTCTGACGCGGGCGGGGATAGGCATGTCTGGGATCTCTAATGAAACGATACGTTTCGTATGTAATGAAACGGGCCGTTTCGTTCAAGTCTTTTCTTCGAGTGCCGCCTCAGGCATATTCGGGGGATGGACCACAAAGACTCTCAAGCTGACCCCACCGGCGCTGTGACGCGAAAATCAATCGGCGCGCGCCGCAATCCGGCGAGCCAAGAAGCCATTCTGGATGCGGCGGAAGCCGTGCTAAAAGAAGGCGGCGTGGCTGGGTTTTCGATTGAAGCGGTCGCTAAAAAGGCCCGTGCTGGTAAGCCAACCATCTATCGCTGGTGGCCAAACAGGACCGCGCTAATGCTCGACGTCTACCGGCGGTTTAAAAACGAACGCCCGTTTCCCGACACGGGTAGCTTGCGCGCGGACCTTGTCGCATTCCTCGACAATCAGCTGCTCGGGTTCTGGCACAACAGCCTCGCCGCCACGGTCTATCGCGCGCTGATTGCCGAGGCGCAGACCGATCAAGCGGCGGCCGATGCGCTTTATGCGTATCAGGAAGGCCGCAAAGCTGTGGTTATTGAAATCATCGAAAAGGCCAAGCTGCGTGGGGAGTGCGCGCCCGAGGTCAATTCCGAGTTGATCGTTGATCTCATCGTCTCCTACGCATGGCACCAGCTTTTGCTTGGGCGGGTCGAGGCGGCCATGGGGACAATCGAGGCCGTCGTCGATAGCGTGCTGCGCGGCGCGTTGAACAGCACCACAAGATAAAAAAAAGCCCGGTGCGAGACCGGGCTTTCTTCGTACAGTGTGACGAGGATTATTGAGCGGGGGTAGCCGCTTCCGCTTCTGCGGCTTCCTGTTCGTCGAACTTGGCCTTGAGGGCCTCGTCGTTAATGGTGATGTCCAAGCCATCCATCAGTGTGGTGACCTTGTCGTTGAACGTGGTCATCATCAGCTGCTGCTGGATTTGGCCTGCAACCTGTTCAAAGGTTGGCGGAGCCGACTGGCGCTTTTCTTCAAGCTTGATGATGTGCCAGCCGAACTGGGACTGAACTGGCGCCGAAATGTCGCCGGTGTTTTCAAGCGCGAAGGCCGCTTCTTCGAATGGAGCGACCATCATGCCCTTGCCAAAGAAACCAAGATCACCACCGTTGGCGGCACCTGGATCAATGGAGTTTTCAGCCGCGAGCTTGGCGAAATCTGCACCCTTGTCGAGCTCGGCCTTGAGTTCATTGGCCTTTGCTTCCTCTTCAACGAGGATGTGGCGGGCGTGAACTTCGTCTTCCGGAGTGTATTCGGCAACGAACTTGTCGTACTCGGCGCGGGCGGCTTCTTCGGTCACGCTCGCAACGATCTGTTCGTTGAAATAGGCGCGACGCAGAGCGCGTTCTTCGAGGTAATCAAGGCGCTGAGCGAAGGTCTCGGTCTTGTCCATACCCGCTTCGCGAGCCGCTTCAGCCATCACCTTCATGTCGATGAGGATGCGCACGAGAAACGCGCGACGTTCGTCGGGCGGGAGCTGTGCCAGATCCTGTGCCATGTCTTCGGCGGCGAAGGTCAGGTCAGCTTCGGTAATGGAGTGCGCGCCAATGGTGGCAACGACCGCATTCTGATCAGGTGCTGCAGGAGCGGCGTCTTGCGCGTAGGTGGCAAGAGCAGGAACCGCGAGCAGGACTGTCGCGAGGCTAGCAGCGCGCAGCAGGCGCAAGGCAGGGTTCTGCATAGGGATTAGGTCTCTCCTTTGCCGATGTCGGATCGGCACTACCGAATCTTTGTTCTTTCCGGCTCGCACGACATGACGGCTAAAATGTGCCGTGCACTCCGTTGTGTCTGGCACTATAAATCTATCGCAACGCCCGGAAAGTCAGAGGCTTGCTGTGGTGTGGCTGATTTCGGATACGTTGACAAGACCACCCCTCACTCTTACATCTCACCCGCTTTTCCAAAAGCATGGGCCCGCTGTCGCGCCCAACCAAAATCGCGCAGTGGACATGCAAGACTTCGCTCAGAGAAGCTGATTAGGCTTTTTCTGATGAGTCGCGATGAGTTGAGAGACGCCATAGGCGCTGTCCTTAACTCGTTATGACTCCGAATTAAAAAGGACCAGAACACATGGCACTTACTGCTCTTGCCCGGAAAATCTTCGGGTCACCGTCCGATCGACAGGTGAAGCGGTATCAGAGCAAGGTAGCGGCGATCAACGCGCTGGAACCGGAACTGGTCAAGCTTACTGACGAGCAATTGCGCGCACGCACCACTGAGTTCAAGCAAAAGCTTGAGCAGGGCGCTTCGCTCGATGATTTGCTTATCCCCGCTTTTGCGACCGTGCGTGAAGCCGGTAAGCGTGCCTTGGGCATGCGCCACTTCGATACGCAGATGATCGGCGGCATGGTCATGAATGACCGCGCTATCGCTGAAATGCGCACCGGTGAAGGCAAGACGCTGGTTGCGACTTTGCCAATGTATCTCAATGCGCTGACCGGTAAGGGCGCGCATCTGGTGACCGTGAACGACTACCTTGTGCGTCGCGACGCGCAGTGGATGGGTCAGCTCTATAATTTCCTCGGCCTCAACTATGGCGTTGTGGTGCCAGGCATTTCGGACACCGAGCGTAAGGCGGCTTATGCGGCCGATATTACCTACGGCACCAATAATGAGCTCGGGTTCGATTATCTTCGCGACAACATGAAATACTCGCGCGCCCAGATGGTGCAGCGCGGGCATGAATTTGCGATCGTCGACGAAGTGGACTCGATTCTGGTCGACGAAGCGCGGACCCCTCTGATCATTTCGGGTCCGTCGGAAGATCGTTCTGATCTTTATGTGAAAATCGACAAGCTGATGGCGATCATCGGCGAGGGCGATTTCGAGCATGATGAAAAGCAGCGTTCGGTGACGCTGACCGATCAGGGCACGGAAAAGCTGGAAGAAGCACTGGCGGCCGAAGGCCTGCTCAAGAGCTCGTCCATGTATGACGTTGAGAACGTGGCGCTGGTTCACCACGCCAACTCGGCTCTGCGCGCCCACAAAATGTTCCGTCGCGACAAGGACTACATCGTTCGTAACGATGAAGTCGTGATCATCGACGAGTTCTCGGGCCGCATGATGGCGGGCCGCAGGTATTCGGAAGGCCTGCATCAGGCGCTTGAAGCCAAGGAAGGTGTCAAGATCCAGCCAGAAAACCAGACGCTGGCCTCGATCACCTTCCAGAACTATTTCCGTCTCTACAAGAAGCTTGCTGGCATGACCGGTACGGCGGCGACGGAAGCGGAAGAATTTGCGGACATCTACCGTCTCGGCGTGATCACTGTTCCGACCAATCTGCCGGTTCAGCGTATCGACGAAGACGATGCGATTTTCCGTACGGCAGACGAAAAGTTCAATGCCATCGCCGACCTGATCAAGGAATGTCAGGATCGTGGTCAGCCGGTTCTGGTGGGCACGACCTCGATTGAAAAGTCGGAAATGCTCGCTGACCTTCTGCGCAAGAAGAACGTTGGTACGATGAACGTGCTCAATGCTCGTCACCACGAGCAGGAAGCGTTTATCGTTGCGGACGCGGGTCTGCCGGGCGCCATCACTATTGCGACCAACATGGCTGGTCGCGGTACCGACATTCAGCTCGGTGGTAACCTTGAGATGCGCATCCAGCGGGATGCGGAAGGTCTTGAGGGTGCTGCGCGCGATGCCAAGATCGAAGAGATCAAGGCCAAGATCGCCGATGACAAGGCCAAGGCACTGGCGGCAGGCGGGCTGATGGTTATCGGCACGGAACGCCATGAGTCGCGTCGTATCGACAATCAGCTGCGTGGTCGTTCGGGCCGTCAGGGTGACCCCGGTCACTCAAAGTTCTTCCTGTCGCTGCAGGACGATCTGATGCGTATTTTCCCTGTCGACAGCATGGATTCCATGCTCGGCAAGCTTGGTCTTGAGCAGGGCGAAAGCATCACGCACCCTTGGGTTACCAAGGCGATTGAACGCGCGCAGGGCAAGGTTGAAGCCCGCAACTTCGATATTCGTAAGAATATCCTGAAGTACGACGACGTTATGAACGATCAGCGTAAGGTGATCTTCGAACAGCGTCTCGAGTTCATGGATGCGGAAGACGTATCTGAAACCATCACAGAAATGCGCCACGAGGTGGTGAGCAATGTGGTGGGCAAGGCCATTCCGCCGCGCTCTTATCCCGATCAGTGGAACATTGAGCAGCTGACCGCTGCGACCAAGACCTATCTCAATGTTGACGCGCCTATCGCTGAATGGGCTGCGGAAGAAGGCATTGAAGCCGAGGTTGTTGAAGAGCGTATCCGCGAGGCGGCAGACGCTGTCATTGCGGCCAAGCACGAGAAATACTCGGGCGAAGTGATGAAGCAGGTCGAAAAGACGATCCTGCTGCAGTCGCTCGATGGTCTCTGGCGCGAACACCTCGTGATGCTTGACCACCTCTCCAAGGTTGTCGGCTGGCGCGGTATTGCGCAGCGCGACCCGCTGACCGAATACAAGCAGGAAGCCTATGAGCTGTTCCAGTCGCTGCTGGCGAACCTGCGTGAATTGGTGACGACGCAGCTCTCCCACGTTGAGTTGCAGGTGCGCTCGCCTGAACAAGAACAGGCTCTTGCGCAGCAGCAAGCGCAGGCTGCGCAGGGTCTTGCAGCGGCCGCCGCAGCGTCTGCTGCGCTGGCTCCGCAAGTGGCTCGCGAACCCTTGGCGCCAATTGATCCGGCTCTGCTCGTCGGCGTTTCGCGCAATGCGGATTGCCCATGCGGTTCGGGCAAGAAGTTCAAGCACTGCCATGGTGCCTTCGCTTAAGCGAACGGCATCCAGAATTGAAAAGGCCCGGAGCGATCCGGGCCTTTTTTATTGGGGGGTTAGCAGGTGACGCGTATTTCAGCGTAGCCGGTGAGGCCTTCGTCGCCCGAGGAGGTGACCGAAACGGTGCAGGTCGAATTGGGCAGTGGGACCGCGACGCCAGAGGGGACAATTGTTCCGTCCACAAGGGTGATGTAGCCGCTGTCGACAAGGCTGACGTCGATCGTGGCGGGCTGATCGCAGATGGGGTAGCTGTCGCCAGTGGTGACGAGGAGGCGCATGCCTGCGGGTAAGCAATCATCGCTCACGCCTGCTGTGGGCGCTGGGGTGGTCAGGGGAGCGGGCACAGGCGCTGTTGTAAGCGGCGACGCTGGAGTAGGCTCTGGGGCGCTTGTTTGGCGCTCTTCGAGAGCGGTAAGGCGTTCCGTGAGGGCGCTGAGCTGCTGGGAGCCGGAATTTGAATTGCTGCCACGGGCGTAAAGATCAAGGCTGACGCGGAGCTGCGCCAACTCGGTCGAGAGGCGCATAATCTCGTTTTGATTGGCGAGGTGCAGCGTCGCTGCTGCGCCGGCTACGCCAATGGCCACGATCATGCTGGCAATCGAGAGAACAATCGGAATTTTGGACGGCCGCGCCACAGGAGGCTGGTGATCCTCGGACGCAAAGTCTTCGGCTGGAACGATGGTTTCATCGATCAGTGTGGACGAAATATCGGGCTCAACACGGATGTCCTCGTCTCGGCGATCCGGCGTATCGGCTTTTTTCTCGTCCACGTCTGTCTCCTAAGGTCCCCTGCCATTGCAGCATAGTGGGGCCGGAATGCGGCACCAACGCGTGTTATGGGCGTTGGGCTGCAGAGGTGGGCAGTGTAGCAGGCTTGCCGGTGAAGACCGGTGGAATGTTTGGGTTCTGGCCGGGGTTGCCAAGACCAATGGCGCTGCCGATGCCGGAAACAAAGCCGGTGATGGCTTCGCTGCGCTGCTTGAGGGCGGCCTCGGTGGCAGCGGCGCGTTGGGCGGCGGTCATTTGAGCGTCCATCAGCTTTTGCAGCGCGGCTTCGTCAGCGGCCACCTTCGACTTTACAGCGTCGCTCAAGCTTGTCGGCGGGCAGGCACCCATGGCGTCGAGTGGGCCAGAGCTTTTTGGGTTGAAGATGTAGCGGCCTTCGCAAACGTCCCAAGTGGGTGGAACTTTGTTGATGTCGAAAGCTTCGTAGCCGACCTTGATGTTCTTCCAGAACTCAAGATGCGGGCTGGTGGCATGCTTGGCCATATTGGCCGTTGTCATGCGGAACGGATAGATTTGCAGCTGGAAGGTGGGGTTGCCACCCTTAAAGCTTTCGCGGGCCAGCGCATAAATTTCAGCGATGCCCTCGTCGGTCATGGCATAGCAGCCGACCGATTTACAATCGCCGTGGACCATCAGGTTCGAGCCGGTGCGGCCGTGGGCGCGGTCAAATTTGTTCGGGAAACCGGTGTTGAACGCGAGATAATAGTTGGACTTGGGATGCATCAGGCCAGGCGAGATGGTGTAAAAACCTTCGGGGCTCTGACGATCACCTTCCTTGAATTTCGGGCCGAGATCGCCCGAATAGGAGCAGATCTCATAGGTCTTGAAGAGGCGATATGTGCCGTTGGCAGACTTCTTCCAAACCTCAAGAATTTCTTCTTCCTTGAAGATACGGATGACCATGCCGTCGCTGGGCGACGAGCTGATGTTGCGCAGCGCCTGGACCATTTCTCCGGTGAGCGGAATATTGTGGCGATTATCGCCACCTTTGACAAAGCTTGAGCACGCCGCCAGCGCTAAAGTCACAAGCGACAAGACAACGAAAGCGCCAAGACGGTTGAAGAAGGTGGACAATTGTCAGCTCTAGTTAGAAGCGCCGGAGACAGCGCACAAGGTTAGCGCATTATGACTTGTCGCGGTGAACGAAGCCTTATCAAGGCGCCAATTCTACGCGCTTCGCTTTTGGCTCACGATACTGTGTAGGAGGGCACAGGCACAAAAAAAACGCCCCGGAAATCCGAGGCGTTTTTAATTCGTGATCGGTGCCAGACCTTAGAGGTTGGTCCCAATGGCGAGGAATTTCTCGCGGCGGTGTTCGCGGGTTTCGAGGCGCGACTTGCCATCGAAATCCTTGAGGAAGGTCGCAATAGCGCGGCGGGTCGATTCCATGATCGCCGGATGGTGGCGATGGGCGCCGCCAGTGGGTTCGGTGATAATGCCGTCGATGACGCCAAAGCCCAAGAGGTCCTGTGCGGTGATCTTCTGCGCGGTTGCCATGTCCTGAGCGCGGGCTGCGTCGCGGAACAGAATCGATGCACCCGCTTCTGGCGAGATGACCGAATAGATGGCGTTTTCGAGCATCAGCACGCGGTTGGCTGTGGCAATGGCGATAGCGCCACCAGAACCACCTTCACCGATGATGATCGCAAGGTTTGGAACGCCCAGCTCAAGGCCCTTTTCGGTCGAACGGGCAATGGCTTCTGCCTGACCGCGCTCTTCAGCGCCGATGCCAGGATAAGCGCCTGCAGTGTCAACGAAGGACAGAACCGGAACCGAGAAACGATCGGCCATGTCCATGATGCGAACGGCTTTACGATAGCCTTCCGGATTGGCCATGCCAAAATTGTGCTTGAGGCGTGTCTCGGTGGAGTTGCCCTTTTCCTGGCCAAGGATGGCCACGGGAACACCGTTGAAACGGCCGAAGCCTGCTTGCAAAGCTGCGTCTTCACCGAACTTGCGGTCTCCGGCGAGCGGGGTCCATTCGGTAATGAGGGTGCGCACATAGTCAGAAAAATGCGGACGCTGTGGGTGACGCGCGACCTGTGTCTTCTGCCAAGGGGTGAGCTTGCGATAAATCTCCACCAGCGCTTCGTCGGCGCGTTGGGAGAGTCGCGTCACTTCCTCATCAATGGAGACAGCCTGATCGGTCTGCGCCAAGGATTTGAGTTCAGCGATCTTTGCTTCCAGATCGGCGACTGGCTTTTCGAAATCGAGATAAGACTGCATCCCACCGCCCGTAGGGGTCATTGTTTAAACGCAAAAGCGCCTGCGCTGCTGTTGCGCCTTAAAGTGGCCGGAAAGTGGCGGCGACGCAACGCAGAGTCAAGCTTAGCGAGAGAATTGGTTCCAATTTCGTGAGGATGGAGCATCACGAGTTGGCCAAAGGGTGATGCGTTTCGACCAGATCGCGCAGTTTTTCGTCCAGAACATGGGTGTAAATCTGGGTTGTCGAAATATCGGCGTGGCCAAGCAGCGTTTGGACAATGCGCAAATCTGCCCCACCGGCGAGCAGATGGCTGGCGAAGGCGTGGCGGAGAACGTGGGGTGCGACTCGGTTTGCGGAAATGCCGGATCGGGCCGCCAGCGCTTTCAAATCGCGGCCAAAGACCTGACGGGCCAAATAGCCATCCTCACCCTTGGCTGGAAAAAGCCAAGGACCGGGCGGCAGTTGCGTAAGCCAAGAGCGCACAGCATCTCGTGCACGGTCGTTCATAGGAACAACGCGCTCTTTTTTGCCCTTGCCCACGACGGTGATGTAGGCGGCTTCGCGCAGTACCGCAGCACGGCGCAGACTGACCAGCTCAGAAACGCGCAGCCCGGTGGCGTAGAGCAGTTCGAGCAGCACATAAAGGCGCTGGGCATTGAGCTGTTTTGCCGGCTCCTGGGAGGCGTTTGCTTCCTCTTCGGCGAGCGAGAGCAGTTTATCCACTTCTTCCACAGAGAGCACTTTGGGTAAGGCGCGCGCCGTGCGCGGAGAGGCGACAATGCGTGTTGGATTATCGCCGCGCAGATTGTCGGCGCAGAGGAATTTGTGGAACTGGCGAATGGCCGATAGGCGGCGCGCGGCGGAGGAGGCCGACAGGCCTGTGGCATGCAGCCAATCGAGATAGGCCGTCACACTGTCGCGCGTGCAGGTGAGTAGGGTCTCGCTGCGGTCGGCAACGAAATCGGCATAGTCATTGAGATCGCGGCGGTAGGCATCGAGTGTATTGGCCGCCGCGCCGCGTTCGGCGCTCATCATTTCAAGAAAAGCGCCGACGAGATGGGTCCCACTCATTGGGCAGCTGGCTGGCTGGTAACATTGGGCTGCGGCAGCATCGACCCTGCGCCCGTGCCGCCGTTTGTGCCTGCGCCGGTTGGCCCGAGAAGGTCACGCGTCGGCACGCGCTGGCTAACCTCTTTCGGGGTTGGCTCGACAAAGCTGATGAGGGCGAACATGCCAGCATAGACCAAGCCGCCAAGGAAAATCAGCGTGATGAGCATCCGGAATAGTGTAGGCATTTTGGTCCTTCGCGCCGCGCGCCCGGCCTGATGAGTGCGCAAAATCTGCTGATGTGTTTCTGTGGTCAATCTGACCGATTTCACGCTGTTTAATCAACTGGTCCAAGGCTTCGCTTGACAGCTTGCGCGCTGATCGGTTGAAAGCGAGAGTGAATGCAGAGGGCCTCAGGTGAAAAACGGCGACGGCGGCGGTGCGAAGCAAGGCCGGGCGAAGGCCCTGGTGAACAGACTTGGGGGCAAGCCGATTGTGCTCGTGGGCATGATGGGCGCGGGCAAAACGACCGTTGGGCGGCGCTTGGCCAATCGCATGGGGCGCCTCTTTGTCGATAGCGACGAAGAGATCGAACGCGCGGCGCAAATGACCATTCCCGAGATTTTCGCTCAAAGGGGCGAAGTCGAGTTTCGCGCTGGCGAGCTGCGCGTTATCTCGCGTCTTCTCAAAGAAAAAGACATTATCCTGGCGACCGGTGGCGGTGCTTTTGTGCAGCCCGAAACACGCGCGGCGATCAAGGATGAAGGCCTTTCTGTCTGGCTCAAGGCTGATGCGGATGTGTTGTTTGAGCGCGTCTCGCGCCGCTCCAATCGTCCGCTTTTGCAGACGCAGGACCCAAGAGGAACGCTTGAGAAGCTCATTGCTGAGCGCTACCCGATTTATGAAGCGGCTGACGTGACGGTGATGAGCCGTGATGTGCCGCAAGAAACTGTTGCGACAGACATCGTGTCGGCGGTTCTCGACTACCTCAGGACAAAGAAATAATGGCTCAAATCGACCACACCGTGCATGTCGCGCTGGGCGAGCGCGCCTATGACATCCTCATCGGGCCGGGCCTTCTGGATGATGCGGGTGCTGTTCTGGCAGAAAAATTTCCGGGGCGTCGCTATGGCATCGTCACCGATGAAAACGTGGCTCGGGCGCAGCTGCCGCGTCTCGTCAAAAGCCTAGAAGACGCGGGCCTGTCGTACAGCACAGTGGTTGTTCCTGCCGGGGAAGCCAGCAAGTGCTATGCGGTGCTCGAAGATGTGGTCGAGGGATTGCTGTCGGCGAAGTTGGAACGCGGCGACCTCGTCATTGCGCTCGGTGGCGGCGTGATTGGTGATCTGGCAGGCTTTGCAGCCTCGATCACCCGTCGCGGCATGGATTTCATCCAGATGCCAACATCGCTTCTGGCGCAGGTCGATTCGTCGGTGGGCGGCAAGACCGGGATCAACTCCCCGCATGGCAAAAACCTTGTCGGCGCTTTCCATCAGCCAAAGCTGGTGCTGGCCGATCTCTCGACACTCGATACGCTTGATGCGCGCCAGTTCGCGGCGGGTTATGCCGAAGTGGTCAAATACGGCCTCATCGATGACCCTGAGTTCTTCGATTGGTTGGACGCTAACCGGGTGGAGATTTTCAATGGCGGCGTCGCCCGTGGCGAAGCCATTGCGCGGTGCTGTGCGCATAAGGCGCGGGTCGTCATCGAAGACGAAAAAGAAATCGGCGTGCGCGCCTTGCTCAATCTTGGGCACACCTTTGGCCATGCGTTGGAAAAGGACACTGGCTATTCCGACCGGCTGCTGCATGGCGAAGGCGTTGCCATCGGCATGGTCTTGGCTCATGGGTTTTCGACCAAGCTCGGCTTGGCGCCGGGGCAGGACAAAACCCGGGTAGAGGCGCACTTGAAGGCCGTCGGCTTGCCTACCACATTGGCAGATATTCCCGGACCTCTCGGTTCGACCGAGACGTTGATGGCCGCCATCGCGCAGGACAAAAAGGTGAGCCGGGGTGCTCTGACATTCATTCTGACCCGCGGGATCGGACGCTCTTTCATAGAAAAGAATGTCGACCCCACGGCGGTCAGAGATTATCTCAACGAGATGCGCGCTTAGGCGTCACTCGGATTTCAGCACTTGGATGTTGAGCGCATGGATTTGCGTCTTCAACTCATCGTTAAGTGCTCCCATAACAGCGCGGTGTTGCGCAATGCGTGTCATCCCGTCAAAATTGCGGGTCGCGATTCTGACACGAAAATGAGTTTCACCGCCTTCGCGCCAGCCGGCGTGGCCCGCGTGGTGGTGAGATTCATCGATGACCTCAAGATGGGTGGGGTCGAATTGTTCTGTGAGCTTGGCTCGAATGGTGTCCACCATGGACATTGGGTCGGCTCCGCTTTGGTTTGAAGACGTAACTAGAGCATCGGGTTGAAAGAGGGAAACCGCTTTTCAACCGCCCCGATGCAACAAATGAGTGCAATGAAACCGCAATCTAAGCTCTTCGATAGTATCCGCATTAGTAAGCGTCAGGATGACAAGCCTGCCGCGATCGAGATCACGTGTGATTGGGAAGGCTGCCAAGAGGCCGGCGAATATAAGGCTCCAAAGGGCCCGCGCTCTGAAGGTCAGTACCATACCTTCTGTCTCGAACACGTCCGTCACTACAACAAGGCGTTCAACTATTTTGCTGGCATGAGCCCGGAAGAGCTCGACGAAGCGCTACATACGCCGCCCAAGGCGGAAAGCCGTTCGACCTTTGCTACAGGCAATCCGGGGGCTGCACGCGCTGCGAGCACACAGATGCCGGGCCGCCCAGGCGACAAATATGGCGATCCGTTTGGTGTCTTCGCTCGCTACCGCTATCAGCAGAGCAAGAAGCCAGCCTCGGAACGCGTTAAGCCGCTGAGCGAGCTTGATCGTCGTGCGCTGGAAACCATGGGCTTTGCCGCCCGTGCAAGTTCTGACGAGATTAAGACCGCTTACAAGAACCTTGTAAAGCTGCACCACCCGGACGTTAACGGCGGCGACTCTTCGTCTGAAGAGCGTCTTCGTGCGGTTATTGCAGCCTATTCTCAACTCAAGAAATCAGGTCTGGTGGTGCGCTAAGTCTAGGGGCAAATAGGGGTGATCCAACACCTACCCGCCCAGAGACGAAGCTGCTATAGACGCTGTGCCTAATTTGCCAGTTCAGATAATCGACGAGCCCAGACCATGACTGAATTTGCCAACCTGCCCGACACTGAATACAGCGCGCGGGAACTCTTCGGTATCGACACCGATATGAAGGTCATGGGCTATAAAGAGCGCACCGATCATGTGCCGCCGCTCGATCCCGATTATCTGTTCGACCGCAACACCACGCTGGCGATCCTTGCAGGCTTTGCCTACAACCGCCGCGTGATGGTGCAGGGCTATCATGGCACGGGTAAGTCGACCCACGTTGAGCAGGTTGCAGCGCGTCTGAATTGGCCGCTGGTGCGCGTTAACCTCGACAGCCACGTGTCGCGTATCGATCTCGTCGGTAAGGACGCGATCGTGCTCAAGGACGGCAAGCAAATCACCGAATTCCGCGACGGTATTTTGCCGTGGGCGGTGCAGAACAATGTCGCTCTGGTGTTCGACGAATACGATGCTGGTCGACCGGACGTGATGTTCGTGATCCAGCGCGTTCTGGAACAGTCGGGTCGTTTGACCCTACTCGACCAGAACCGCGTTATTGTTCCGCATCCGGCGTTCCGCCTGTTCTCTACCACCAACACCATTGGTCTGGGCGATACTTCGGGCCTTTATCACGGCACGCAGCAGATCAACCAAGGTCAGATGGACCGTTGGTCGATCGTCACCACGCTGAACTACCTGCCACACGACAAGGAAGTCGGCATCGTTCTGGCCAAGAACAAGGTCTATGCCGAAACTGAAAAGGGCAAGAAGACCGTGTCGAACATGGTTCGCTTGGCCGATCTCACCCGTTCCGGCTTCATCAATGGCGATATCTCGACCGTGATGAGCCCCCGTGGCGTGATCACCTGGGCTGAAAACGCGCAGATCTTTGGTGGCGATGTTGGCTTTGCCTTCCGTCTCACCTTCCTCAACAAGTGCGATGAGCTTGAACGCCCGGTTGTGGCTGAGTTTTATCAGCGCGTCTTCGGCGAAGATCTGCCGGAAAGCTCTGCCAACCTGGCAGTGTCGGCCTAATTTTTGAAACGCCGCTCTTGGGGGTCTCCTCAAGAGCGGTGTTCTAAAAAGGTCATGGAACGAGGTTCTTGCCCACTGGCAGGAATGACGCCGGAATAGAACGGTGCGTCGGCGTCCGCACACCGGATGAAACCATGGCAACTCCTCCTCGCAGCAAAGCCAATAAGCCAGACCACACGCAGGTGTTCAAAAGCGCCATGGGCGCGACTGTGCGCGCCATTGCTGGCACTGCTGAGCTGGAAGTCACCTTCACCGCTGACCGTCCCCTTCTGACTTCGGATAAGGCGCGGATTGCCAATCTGCCGCGACTGCCGAGCAAGCGCGATATTGCTATTGCCCGTGGGCAGGGCGACGCCATGGCGATGCGTCTGGCCAGCCACAACCCCGAAACGCACCGCAAACGCGTCCCCATGGACCCGCAGGCCCGCGCCGCTTTTGATGCGCTCGAACAAGCCCGCGTTGAATCTCTAGGCTGTATCCGCATGGAGGGGATGGGGCACAACATCCACGAAATGTTGGAAGACCGCCTGTTCCGTGCCAATTTTGCAGAGGTGTCCGAGCAAAGCGATGCGCCGCTCGCCGAGGCCTTGGGCCTGATGCTGCGTGAAAAGCTTGCGGGCGTGCCTGTGCCGCCGTCAGGCCATGCGCTGGTTGATCTCTGGCGTGGGGAAATCGAAGCTAAGGCTGGCACCTCTATTGAGGCGCTGCTGAACACCTACGAAGACCAAGACGCGTTCTCGAAGGCTGCGCGCTCCGTGCTGCGCGATCTCAACCTGCTGGCCGAGGGCGAGCTGGACGATCCTTCGGAAAACGACGAGGACAATGCTGACGAGAACCAGCCCGAGCAGGCGCAGGGTTCAGACCAATCGCCAGAAGACGGCGAAGGGGAAAACGAAGAGCAGAATTCCGATCAGGATCAGCAGAGCGGGGAAAGCGAAGAGACCGGCGACGTTGAAGGCATGGAAGCCGATATGGCTGACGTGGACGAAGACGCCGAAGCGGAGTCGGGCGAAGACGCGCCGATGCCGCCGCCCGCTAAGGACGCTGACACCAAGCTCTCCAACACCTTCAATTACAAGGTGTTTACGACCAAGTATGACGAGATCGTCAAGGCGGCCGAGCTGTGCCCGCCTGATGAGCTTGATCAGCTACGGGCGCTGCTCGACAAACAGCTGGAAAATCTTGCTGGTGCCGTTGCGCGCCTCGCCAATAAGCTGCAGCGCCGCCTTATGGCCAAGCAGAACCGCTCCTGGCAGTTTGACCTCGAAGAAGGCCTGCTGGATAGCGCGCGGCTGACCCGTGTTGTCACTGACCCAATGCAGGCGCTGAGCTTTAAGGTCGAAAACGACACTGACTTCCGCGATACGGTTGTCACTCTGCTCATCGACAATTCTGGCTCGATGCGCGGTCGCCCGATCACCATTGCGGCGATCTGTGGTGATATCTTAGCGCGGACGCTGGAGCGTTGCGGCGTCAAGGTTGAGATCCTTGGTTTCACCACCCGCGCCTGGAAGGGCGGCAAGAGCCGTGAGGCTTGGCTTGAGGCCAATCGTCCGCAGAACCCGGGTCGCGTCAACGACATCCGCCACATTATCTACAAGGCGGCCGATGAGCCGTGGCGTCATGCGCGCCGCAACCTTGGCCTGATGATGCGCGAAGGCCTGCTCAAGGAAAATATCGACGGGGAAGCACTGGAATGGGCCCGCAAGCGGCTGATGGCGCGCCCTGAACAGCGTCGCATTCTGATGGTGATTTCAGACGGTGCGCCGGTCGATGACTCCACCCAGTCGGTGAACGCTGGCAATTACCTCGAAGCGCATTTGCGCCAAGTGATTGAAGATATTGAAACACGCTCGCCCATTCAGCTGGTGGCGGTGGGTATCGGTCACGATGTGACCCGTTACTATCGCCGGGCGGTCACCCTGCTCGATGCTGAAGAGCTGGCAGGCGCGCTGACCGACGAATTGGCCTCGCTGTTTGATGAAGAGCTCCCCGCCCAAGCGCGGAGACGGACACGCCGATGATCCGAAGCCTAGGCGCTGCTGCTGTTATCCTTGCTTTGACCATGCCGGTCAGCGCAGTGGATGTGACGGTTTCGGCAGCGCCGGTGTTGCGGTTCAAAGGGGTAGACGTTGACCAATGGGTTGATGGGCTGATCTTTCGCGGCGGGGTAACGCTGCAAAGCCAAGACGACACTTTTGGCGGCCTATCGGGCCTGACGCTGACGGGCGCGAACCAGCGCGTTGCCTTCGTCTCAGACCGGGGCAATTTCGTTTCTGGTCAGCTGGCTTACGACCAAAGCAATCGTCTTTTTGGCTTTATTGGCGTGAGCATAGAGCCCATGCGCAACTCCAAAGGCGAGGTGCTGCCGCGCCAGTTTGCGCGCGATGCCGAAGGCGTCGACACGGTCTGGCGCGATGGTGTGCCATCGGCCGTTCGGGTGGGCTTTGAGAACCTGACGCGGGTCGCCGATTTTGCTATCACTGATGGCCGTCCGGGCGGGGCCGCACGGGAAGTGGCCGTTCCTGAGTGGGTCAGCCAAGCACGAACCAATCGGTCGCTGGAGGCCATCTGTGTGGCTCCTCCAGCCTCCCCGATTGGGGGCTCGACCCTGTGGCTGATGGAAGATGTTCTCGACGGCGACGGTAATCACCGCGGCACCATTTTGGGCAATCGCGACAAGGGTGATGTGAGCTATGTCAACTCGCCAGTCGTGAACCCAACCGATTGCAAATTCCTGCCCAATGGCGATTTGCTGGTGCTTGAGCGGGGTGTGCAATTGATCAGCTTTGTCATGCGCTTAACGCGTGTGAAAGCGGAGGATGTGCAGGCCGGAAATCTGATGGGGGGCGAGGTGTTGCTCTCGGCGCAGGGCGGCGAGATCGACAATATGGAGAGCTTGCTCGTCCATCAGGCCCCCAATGGGGAAACCCGAATTGTCATCGGCTCGGACAATAATTTCAACGATTGGCAGCGCACGCTGCTGCTGGAATTTGCTCTGCCGGAGTGATCCCCGGCAGAAGCATTTTATGAGAGATTAGCGCTCGTTAGGCAGCGACCGGCATGCGGCGCAAGACGAGATCGCGGATCGCCTTGTAGGGGGCGAGGAGCAGTACAACCATCAATAGCTTGACGAGGAAGTCGCCTAAAGCCAGCGACTGCCAGAGCTCGACCTCGGAACCGACACCGAGGAGAGGGGCCGGGAAGGCGAGCGAGGAATCTTCCATGCCGAAGAAGGCATCAATTCCGGCAAAGGCGGGGGCCATGGCAAGGGAGAAGAAGATGATCGTGTCGAGCGCCGAGCTGAAAAGCGATGAGAAAACAGGTGCTTTCCACCAAGCGCTATTGCGTAGGCGATGGAAGATCGAGACGTCGAGCAGTTGAGCGACGAGGAAGGCCGAGCCCGAGGCAATAGCAATACGCGGGGTCGCGAGCCAGATGGAGAGAACAACCGCAACGCAGAAGCCGGCGACCACGACGAGCCGGGTTTTTTCGGGGCCAAAGGCGCGGTTGGACAGATCGGTAACGAGGAAGGCAATTGGGTAGGTGAAGGCACCCCATGTGAGGAGGTCACCCAAGTTTACACTGCCAATAGAGGCGTTTACCGGAAACTGGACGAGAATATTCGAGGCGGCCACACAGGCCACCATGGCGGCAATAGCCACCAAAAAGCGAGACAGCATCAGACTATCCTTATGTGATCCACTGATCGGCAATCGGCCGAGGCGGAATAAAAAACCGCGCGGAACTGGTTGAGCCCCACGCGGTCAAAACTTGTCAGAACAGAAACCGCTTAGCCAGCGAGAGTGGCGCGGATTTCCTTCTTGATGCCCAGAGCGAGTGGGGAGAGGTCAGCGTCAGCCTGCTTGAGCAGGAAGGCATCGAGACCACCGCGGTGCTCAACGGTACGGAGAGCTGCAGCAGAAATGCGCAGCTTAACCGGGCGGCTCAGCGCGTCGGAAAGCAGGGTCACGTTGACCAGGTTCGGGAGGAAACGACGACGGGTGCGGTTGAGAGCGTGCGAAACGCTGTTGCCAACCATAACGCCCTTACCGGTGAGTTCGCAGCGACGTGCCATATTCAATATCCTGTTTGTGTAAAGGTCCTTCGTGGCAGGCTTGCCTGCAACGGGCCTCGTTTGTGAAGAGATATAGCGCGGTCTTTAGACAAAGAGTCTGGCTGCGTCAAGGCGAGGCCGGGGTAAAGCGTCGTGAGCGCCTTGCTTAGGACTCATCGGAACGGCAGGTTGGATGATATCCCTGATTCGTCCCGTCCGGCAGCATTACCGGCGGGTTAGTGTGGCCGAGAAACCCATGATCCGTCCTGCCTTTGCCCTGCTGGCTGCCCTTATCCCTATGACGGCACTGCCAATTTCCGCAGCGCCCGTCGAGGCCAAAGCCAGCTATGTGATCACCGTTGGCGGGATCAATGTGGCCTTGCTCGACGTTAAACTCAAGGACGATGGCGCGCGCTATAATCTTGATCTCGCAGCAAATGTGACAGGGCTTGGCTCCGTTGTCGCCAGCGGTACGGCGACAGCGCAGTCGCGTGGCCCGTCCAATGGGCAGCGTCTGCTGAGCGACAGTTTCCAGCTAGAGACCCGCGCCAATGGCGAGCGGTTTAATGTCAATGTGGACTATGCCAATCGCAATGTAACGGCCTTCACTGTCGAGCCACCTGTGCTCGATAGCTATGATCGCGTTGCTGTAGAGCGCCGCCATCTTACTGGTGTGCAAGACTTTCTGTCGTCGTTCGTGCTCAAGGGTACGGCGCTCGATCAATCCTTGTGTAACCAGACGCTCCCCATTTTTACTGGGGTGGAGCGCTTCAACATCAAGACCGGCTATCTCAAGCAGGATGAAGCGACCTCGCCGCGCACCGGCTATCAGGGGCCGCTGGTGGCCTGTTCGCTGGAATATCAGCCAGTGTCCGGCCATTTCACCAGCTCGGAAATGACAAGCTATTTAGCTGACAGCTCGCGCATCATCATCTGGTATGCGCCGCTGGCGGACAGCGGGTACTTTATTCCCTACCGCGTGATCGTCGGCACCAGCATGGGCGATCTGTCGATGGTTCTCACTCAGATGCAGTCCTGATTAGGCGTAAAACTCACGGCATTGTGATCATCGAAAGTATCGGGGCTTTGGCCCCGATTTTTTTTATGGGCGCGGATTGGCCCATCTTGGGCATGACGCTGGCACTTTTGGGCGCCAGCGTGGGCATGGGCGTGGCCTTTTCGGGCGCGGGGTCGTGACGCGAGGGCGAAAAACTTTGCACCATCAAAGGTGGCTGCGTTTTTTTGGGAGGGGCGAGAAGCGCGCACGGGCGTGGCTGTTGAGATGATGCGTGACGTTTCCGGTGCGGGGATTAGTGGCGGGTGCGGGGAGGGGACATTTGAGCGAGGCGTCGGGGCGAAAGACTTTGGTTGTGTTGACGAAAAATTGCACCGCTCTGGTTCCAATGCCCGTTACGACGAGGCGTTTCCGGCGCTGTCCAAAGCAATGGCGCTCAGGGATTTTGAGGGCGTTGGGCACTGGTCCTAGTTCAGAAAGTGCCGAGCTTCTTAACTTCGATTTAGCGGGTCGCTGGTTGTATACTGGGGTTAGTCCAAGAGAGTATGACCCCAATAGGCCGACTTAAGGCCTCGGTCGGAACCGAACGAACATGTCAGACCAACTTCGCCGGACCAGTCAAAGGCTTCAACTGTCGACCGACCATGGCAGGTATGAGTGGCTGGAAGCGATGATCAACCAGTTTCCAGATTACATCTATATAAAGGATCTGGACGGGCGCTTACTCTTCGCCAACGAGGCGGTCGTTCGCGCTAATGGGCTGGACAACATCGACCAAATCCTTGGGAAAACAGATTTTGATCTGCATCCCTACGCTGATGCAAAGAAAATTACCGATGTGGAGACCCGGGTGATCGCGACGGGAGTACCCGATCTCGGGATCGAGGAGATTTCTCTTGGCGGCAATGGCGACCGTTGGTTGATGATGTCGCGAGCCCCTTTGCGGGATAAGCACGGTCACACGGTCGGCGTCATTGGCATGTCGCGCGACATCACTTCTCGCAAAATGGCCGAGCAATTGGTGCAGGCGCAGGCGCGCCTCCTTGAACTCGTGGCGACAGGTGTTGAACTCGACAGAGTTCTCGACGAACTGATTTTGATGATCGAGACCCAGACCGTGAATGTCTCGGGCTCGGTGATGATCCGGTCGGAGGACGGGCAGAGCCTATTGCTGGCGTCAGGTCCGTCCATGCCGGAGATCTACAAGCAACGCATCCAAAGCGTGCCAATCGGCCCCGAGGTTGGCAGCTGTGGCACCGCGGCATGGTTCAATGAACAAGTTGTCGTGTCCGATATTGCCAGTGATTACCGGTGGAGCAACTTCCTCCATCTGGTTGAAGGCGTGAGTTACCAAGCCTGCTGGTCTACCCCAATCCGCTCCTCCCACGGGGAGGTTTTGGGGACCTTTGCCTTGTACTCGCCAGAGCGCGGCCCCCCTGACGCTAAACTCAACGAATTGATCGGGATCGCGGCCCATCTTGCCGGTATCGCCATCGAACGCCGACAAACGGAAGAACGCGTTCGCTTTTTGGCCACGCATGACGGATTGACCGGGCTATTAAACCGCGGCTCCATGGAGCTAGCCTTTGAGGTGACCCTTGCGTCGGCAAAAGACGTCGGTGGTCAGCTCGCTTTGGCCTTCCTAGACCTCGACAATTTTAAGCACGTCAATGACACGCTTGGTCATGCCACGGGTGATGAGCTGCTCAAGGTTATCGCGATGCGGCTTGAGCGCGAAGTGGGGGAAGACGGCATCGTCGCTCGCGTTGGCGGCGACGAGTTTGTCATCCTGATGAGCAAGCTGAAAGAGAATGTGATCGACCGGCTGGAAGCCTTGCGGGCGGCGGTCGCGGAGCCGATCCCCGTTCATGACATGATGCTCGAAATGACGTCCAGCGTGGGTGTCGCCATGCATCCGGAACACGGGTCTGACGCCACCACACTATTGGCCCATGCTGATGCCGCGATGTATCACGCCAAGGAATCCGGTCGCGACAGCTTGATGGTGTTTTCCCAAGACATCCTGGATAGCAGTAAGCAAAAGCTCGCAAAAACCGAGGAACTGCGGCGTGCTTTGCGTGAAAACGAATTCGTTTTGCACTATCAGCCCCAGTTCAATCAGCGCACCGGACAGATCAATTGTGTCGAGGCTTTGGTCCGCTGGAACCACCCAGTGCACGGCTTGATCGCACCAGCGCATTTTATACCGCTTGCCGAAGACAATGGTTTGATCGTCGCGCTGGGGCGCTGGGTGCTCGGCGAGGCGTGTCGCCAGTGTAAACAATGGGTCGATACGCTCGGGCCTGATTTTAAGGTCTGCGTGAATGTCTCTCCACGACAGTTCAAAGAGCGCACTGTCCTGAGTGACGTGCAAGACGCGCTCGCAGAGGCTGGTTTGAGCCCGCACAATCTCGAACTCGAGATTACTGAAAGCCTGATGATGCCAGATTTGCCGCTGGCGCTTGAATTGATGCGGCAACTTGGGGCCATGGGTGTCACCTTAGCCATTGACGACTTCGGGACGGGCTACTCCGGCTTGACCGCGCTGAAACGTTTTCCTGTTTCGAAGCTTAAGATTGACCGGTCATTCATTGCTGACATCCCGCACGATAGTGATGGTGAGGCCTTAACTTCGGCGATCATTGCGATCGCCCATAAATTGGGCCTGCAGATCGTGGCAGAGGGCGTAGAGACCGAAGCGCAGATGAAGTTTTTGTTGGAGACAGGCTGCGAGACCATTCAGGGCTATTTCGTCTCCAAACCACTCCCCGCGAGCGAAGCATTTGCGTTCATCACACATACGGCTGCGGCGTGAGCCGTCGTCGACTGTAACCGCATGGCGTAATGTCACGGCGGCGGTGCCGGGTTGGGTTGTACACGTCTGCTCGAGGCGGGGTGTGGAGTGCTTTTCGCCCGATGTTGGGGCGCGGTCGTCACCCCACCCTCAATCTCTCCCCCTCAAGGGGAGGGAGGCAAGGGACGATGGGGCAGAGCGATTTTTGTAGCTTGGCGCAGTCAATCGGTGGCTAGGGCAGCGTCATGAAGGCGCTGGGCTTTTTCTACGTCCGGCAGCCGAACTTCGGCCCAATCAATCATGAAGCGCAATGCAGCCAGCAATTCGCGTCCTAGGGGCGTGATCGAATAGGTGACGGTGACCGGCGTCGTTGGCTCGACGGCGCGGGTGATAAGGCCGTCCCGCTTGAGAGACTGCAGCGTTTGGCTCAGCATTTTTTGCGAAATCCCGCCGATCTGACGCTTCAGATCATTAAAGCGTGTGTCCTCATCGCCGAGCACCAGAAGAATCAACACGCTCCATTTGTCGCCGATCCGATCGAGCAATTTGCGGGTCGGGCAATCACTGTCAAAGACGCGGCCGCGTGCGGGGCGGGTTCCCTCGGGGTAACCTGGTGGGGTGAAAGTGCCGTCTTGCATGGTTGGTTCCTATCGAGCACTAGGTCTCCCATAGAAACCATCGGAGATCAAATATGAAAGTTGCAATGTTGGGCGCGAGCGGCCGCGCTGGCTCGGAAATCACCAAAGAACTGGCTCGCCGGGGGCATGTTGTTCTGGCGGTCGACACAAATCCCGACACCGTCCTCACGGCGCCGGGCGTCACGCCGGTTAAGGGGGATGCATTCGACGCTGCGGCACTTTCCAAGCTGATTGAAGGCTGTGACGTGGTGATTAGCGCGTTACGCTTTGACGTGCCCGCAGCCACGCTGTTGGCGGCGGCCAAGCAGGCTGGCATAGGGCGGGTTCTGTTTACCGGTGGCGCGGGGAGCCTTGAGGTTGCGCCAGGGGTCCGGCTCATCGATGCCCCCGGCTTTCCTGATGAAGCCAGACCCTTTGTGCAGGGCGGGATTACCTTCCTTGAGGATCTTAAGGGGGACACAGAGATCGACTGGATCTTCTTCTCCCCGGCGGCGGACTTTTTCGCCGGTCCGCGCCTCGGACACTACCGACTGGGGGGCAATACGCTGGTCACGGATGAAGCAGGGGTGAGCAAGATCAGTTTTGCTGACTATGCCATTGCGATGGTCGATGAACTCGAACAGCACAAGCACAGCCGCGAGCGCTTCACCGCTGCTTACTGAGTGCGCTGCCGCATCGGGGGGGGGCTTCCTCATGTCCTATAGAGCGGCGTGGGGAGTGCTTTTGCCCGATATAGGGGCTCGGTCGTCACCTCACCCTCAATCCCTCCCCTCAAGGGGAGGGAGGCGAAGAGGGACCGGTTAATTGGATAGGCTGGCGAAAACTTCGTATTGGGCGGCGAAGGCGCGTTGGTAAGCTGGGCGGGATTTGGCGCGGGCGATGTAGGAAACCAGAGATGGGTGGTTTTCGAGCAGGCCCGAGCTGCCTAAGCGGCTAAGGGTATGCACCATTAAAATATCGGCGGCGCTGAAAATGCCCACCAGCCACGGGGCATCGCCAAGAGCGGCGGCGAGTTGGGTAAGGCGCGTCGTGATGCGGGCGTCGATGAGCGCAAAATGTTCGGCCTGCCAGTCTTTGTCTGCCTCAAAGAATTTGGCGCTTTCCCGTTCGAGAATGGGCGGCTCTATGGTGCTCAATGCCGCAAACATCCAGCTTATGGCCTTGGCGCGCTCGGCAGGGGTTTCGGGCAGCAGGCCGGGGTGATGCTGGGCGATGTGCAGAACAATCGCACCTGTTTCAAAAAGGGCAATATCGCCGTCTTCAAAGCTCGGGATTTGCCCGAAGGGCTGCAGGGCGAGGTGAGGCGCTTGCTTTAATTCGGCGAAGGTTAGCAAGCGCACATCATAGCGCTGCCCGACCTCTTCGAGGGCCCAGCGCACCCGCATGTCTCGCGCCAATCCTGCGCCCTTATCCGGCGCGTTTTTAAAGGCTGTGATGGTGGGCATTGGGCGCTCCTGCGCGCGGGGCGGTGGACGGTCAGTTTAAGCGCCACGACAGGAGGGTGGATAGGGGCTCGTGGTCAGTTTTGAAAACTGTGGGGCCGTTGGCTCATCGCGCGGGTGGCCACGGGGCGTTGGGAAGCATTGTTTTGCTTTTCGTGGAAGATGGGGTGAGGATCGCCGGATAGTCCTTGGGAGGAGACGATGGCAGAGAGGGTTTTGTATTATACGCCGAATTTGAACCCGCGCGTGGCGGTGGCTGTCGCGCGGCATCTCAATGCACAGGTCCAATACAAGCGCTATGCGCCAATGGGGGCAGACAAAGACGCGTTTTTGGGGCTCAATCCCAATTCGCTCGCGCCGCTTTTGGTGGAGGATGGCGTGGCGCTGTGGGAGACAGACGCTATTGCGTTGCGGCTTATTGAGCTGACCGGCAGCGATTTCTGGCCGGATGAGCACAACGTTGAGATGATGAAATGGGTGAGCTGGAGTGCGCACCATTTTACCAGAGTTGCGGGCGATATTGTCTTTTACAATTATACGGCAGTGGCTTGGCAGGGGGAGCCCGACCCTAAGGTGGTCGAGGAACTGGTGGTTGATTTTCACCGCTTTGCGTCGATTTTAGACGCCGAACTGAGCCAACGGGAATGGCTGGTGGGCGGACGCATGAGCTATGCCGATTTTCGCGTCGCTTCCGCGCTGCCTTTTGCCGTGCAGGGCAAGCTGCCGCTGGAAGACTATAGCCATATCCGGCGCTGGCATGATCAGCTGTTGGATGTTCCGGCTTGGAAAGAGCCGTTTGCGGATTTGGCGTAAAGCGGCGCAGGCGGCTAGTCTTGGGTCACTTGGGGGGAGTTCAGAAGCACATGAGCGGATCGTCGCACGGAAACACGCAGAGCGAGCGCTTGCTTTATACGAGCATGGGGCCGATGCGGCGCGAGCAGCTGGGGATGATCTTGCCCCACGAACATGTCTTTGTTGATTTACGGACGCCTGATCAACCGGGCTATGCGCAGGCTGAGGCAGGTGAGGTCGTTGCGGTGATGGCCCCGCAAATTGAGGCTATCAAGCAGCGTGGCGTGACGGCCTTGGTGGAATGTTCGACCACAGGGGTTGGGCGTCGCGGGGATTTGGATCTGGCGGTTTCACAGGCGACCCAATTCCCCATCGTGGTGCCGACAGGCAGTTATCGCGAGCCCTGGATCACGCCCTTTGTCGCCTCGGCCGATGATGCGGCGCTGGAAGCATGGATGGTCGCGGAGTTGACTATTCGGCTGGAGGAAGCCGATTTCCGCGCCGGGTGGATTAAGATCAGCGCGGGGGACGATGGGATTTCGCCACTCGAAGAGCGGATCTTGCGGGCCGCGGCGCGGGCAGGGGCGCGCACCGGGGCCATTATTGGCAGCCACACTATTCGCGGGCGCGTGGCCCTGCAGCAGATCGATATTATCGAGGAGGAAGGGTATTCGGCCGATCGCTTTATCTGGATCCATACGCAGAGTGAGGCTGATCTCGGCCTGCATGATGAAGCGGTCGCTCGCGGCGCTTGGATTGAATATGACCACGTCGGGCGTGACCCGGACGATGCGGTGCGAGCGCTCATTTTGCGAGCCCACGAAAAGGGGCAATGGGACCAGCTTTTGGTCAGTCATGACCTTGGCTGGTATGACCCCGCCCAGCCGCGCGGGGGCAAGCAGCGGCCCTATACGCATTTGAGCGATGTGATGATGCCGCAATTGGGCGAGCACGGGGTGAGCGCGGAGGCGCTGCGGGCTCTGACGCACGATAATCCGTTTAACGCCTATGCGCGTTAGGCGGCGCGGGGGCTCGGGCTGGTGAGAGCTCGATCAGCCCGGTTTGGACGCGAAGACGTGGGTTTGCGCGGGTTCAGATTAGCGCTTGGACACGGCAATGCTGAAGATGCTCTCATTGGCTTCATGGAGGGACTTGGCGCTGTCGCTCGGGGACAAATCTGCCTCTTCCATCACACGTTCGTTCCGCTCACTCACGGACTTCACTCGATACATGAGTGGCCCTTTTTCGTGCGGCAAGCATGTCAAAACTTCGCAGGTTCCGGCGGGGCGATTGCTCCGGCGCAGATCGGTTCGCATATCGAGCAAATCGCCGACTTTATATCGGTGCAACATGGCAGATCTCCAAGATTTTATGCAGTCATCGGCTTAACGCTTCGGCCTGGCGACGGACGCCTGCGCGGCAGATTAGGTGACGGCGTTTGCCCGTCATTGCGCGCTGGTGCTGGTCGCGAGAGGGGCCGCTTGCATCGGCAGACTGCTTGAGCCCGATGGTCAGCGCTGGTGTGGGCCAGATAAATAAAAAGGCCGCCCGTAGGCGACCCTCAAGTGCCGTATAAGGCTTACTTGTCCAGAACGAGATTGATCGCGGACTCGCGACCGTCACGGCCTGTTTCAGCTTCGTAGCTGACCTTGTCATTTTCATACAGACCATCAACGCCGGAGTTCTGAACTGCGGAGATATGTACGAAATGATCCTTGCCGCCATTGTCTGGCGTGATGAAGCCAAAGCCCTTGGTGGCGTTGAAGAATTTTACGGTACCGTTCAAACGGGTCATGGGAATATCCTTAGTGCTCGAGATCACTACAAAACGAGCTATTACCCCATCGCGACATGCAATGGAGTTGTAAACGTTCGCAAAGTTGATCAGAAAGCCAAGGCCCAGTTTACACCGGGGAACGGCAGCCGACTTGGGCTGAAAACGAGTAAATAGGTGTATATCAGATACGCCCAGAAAGCACAATGACGAATGTTTTTTGGGATTTATTTCTAGCGTTTGTCGGATAATTCGGCGCTGAACGGTCCAAATTTCATTAAGGCGACGAATTCTAAAACTATAATCGAAAGATTGCCCCGGGCGACCCGTCGCTGGGTAGGGAGAGAATTTGTCGGTCCAGTGCATGACGGCGTGCGCGGCAGAGAGATCGGCGCAGCGGCTTGCGTTTGAAGGCAAAAAGGATCAGGAACTTGGGTTCACATTAGACGAGGACCCATGGCCCGCACTCCAAACTACAATTTCGAACGTCAAGAACGCGACCGGCTCAAATCGCTTAAGAAGGCTGAAAAGGCGCAAGCCAAGCTCAAGCCTGTGGTCGAGGCCGACGAGACGGTGGCTTCCGACGAAGCGTCCGCTTGAGAGTGAAGGGCGTCGAAATCAGTATGTGCGCTGTTTTGGTGCTGTTTTGCCATTGGATGGGGCAATGATGAGCCAGATCGAAAACGATGGAGCTGAGGTCTTGAACCACTTGGGCTGGTCAGCGTTTTTCCAAGATCAGCTCGCGGGCGATGAGCATGACCTTGTGCCATTGCGGATCGATGGCGTGCATCGCCGGCGATTGACGGGGTTGTCAGCCGCCGGTCAGATCCAGCTCGAGCTGCCGCCGCACACCAATACTGGTGATTTTGCAGTGGGCGATTGGGTGTTGGCCGAGCCCATTACCTCTCTCCTCGTGCGCAGGCTCGATCGCAAAACCGTGCTGGAGCGCAGCGCTGAAGGGCGTAAGCCGATGCAGCTGGTGGCGGCCAATGTCGACACGCTGCTCATCGTTGCCTCGTGCAATGCGGACTTTAACCTCGCGCGCCTCGAACGCTATTTGGCCTTTGCCAATGAGGCGGGCGCAGAGCCTGTCGTCGTGCTGACCAAGGCCGATCTGGCAGAGGATGTCGCGGCACTGGAACAGCAAGCCTCGGCGCTACAGCGTGGCCTGGCTGTCATCTCGCTCAATGCGCGCGAAGAAGACGCCGCGGCCAAGCTGCGCCCCTGGTGCGGACCGGGCGCAACCGTAGCGCTCGTCGGTTCATCGGGGGTGGGCAAGTCTACGCTCGTGAATACCCTTGTTGGTTCTGACGGGGGACACCCCCAGCTAACCGGCGCGGTCCGGCAGGGCGATGATAAAGGCCGCCACACGACGACCTCGCGATCACTCCATGCCATGGCAGGCGGTGGTTGGGTGATCGACACGCCGGGCGTCCGGAGCTTGCACCTCAAGGATGTGGCGCAGGGCCTCGATACGCTCTTTGCCGAGATCACCGAACTCGCGCCCTCGTGCAAATTCCGCAACTGTAGCCATGACCATGAGCCCGGATGCGCCGTGCGGGCGGCAGTCGCCGCTGGCGAGCTTGATCCAGAGCGCCTTGAGCGGTGGAAGAAACTGCAGGCTGAAAGCCGGGGGTAAGTCGGTTTTGAGCGGTGGCCCCACTCAGCGGGCAATGACTCTGGCTTGGTGGAAGGCCCCCTCACCCGACGCTGCGCGTCGACCTCTCCCCGTGGGGGCGAGGTGAAGAGGCTTGGGCTTGTTGCCCCCCACCCTCAGTCCCTCCCCTCCAGGGGGAGGGAGGAAGAGCGGTGTTGGTGGAGAGCTGTGGAGAGGCGTCCCGTTTTGGAACGTCAATGGGCTGTTTTATCAATTTCAAACCTGAGACGCCTGCAATCCCTCGTTTGACGGTGTGAAGGGCTAAAATAGTTTGGCGACTGTGCAGTTTACCTCTTGGTCAGAAGTCTTACCAAACCCCAAAGATTAACGAAGTTTTCACCAAGCTGAACGGGTTTTGGGGATTGCGGGGAGATTGAGGGGCGCTGTGGACAGGCGCTTGTGTGTTGCGGGGATAAAATCGCTATATATAGCCGTGAACAAAAGCGGATTTATGCGTTGGCGTCGATTCGGTGCTGCTTCGTTCCAATTTTGTTCTGAGCGTTAAAATGCCAGCGATCACAGGGAAGACAGTGTGCTTTTCCGAGACGCGTGCGGAAGGTACTCGCAACTGCCGCAAGGACGGACTACATAGGCCCTAATGAGTTTCCGTCCTAACGCCCCGGTCAAGGCAATCCTTGGCCCAACAAACACTGGCAAGACCTACTTCGCCATCGAACGCATGTTGGCCCATCCCACCGGGATGATTGGTCTGCCGCTGCGCTTGCTGGCGCGCGAGGTCTATCAGCGCGTGGTCGAGCGTGTGGGCGTGCAGGCGGTGGCGCTGGTAACGGGCGAAGAACGCATCGTGCCGGAAAAGCCGCGCTATTGGGTGGCGACGGTTGAAGCCATGCCCACCGATATTCACGTCGATTGCGTGTGTATCGACGAAATCCAAACCGCGATCGACTTTGACCGCGGGCATGTGTTCACCGACCGCATTTTGCATACGCGCGGCTTGCAGGAAACCTTGCTGCTGGGGTCGCTGACCATGGCCGGGGTGATCTACAAGCTCGTGCCGCATGTCGAGATTATCGAGCGTTCGCGCTTTTCGCAGCTGACTTACTCGGGCTCAAAGAAGATGAGCCGCTTGCCAGCGCGTTCGGCCATTGTCGCGTTTTCGGCGCGGCAGGTTTACGCCATTGCCGAATTGATGCGCCGCGAACGCGGTGGCGCGGCGGTGGTGATGGGGGCGCTATCGCCCCGCACGCGTAATGCACAGGTGGAGCTCTATCAAAACGGGGATGTGGATTTCCTCGTGGCGACTGACGCCATCGGCATGGGGCTCAATTTGGATATTGGGCACGTCGCTTTTGCCGACGATAGCAAATTTGATGGGCGGCAGAGCCGTCCATTGACGCCGTCCGAACTCGGGCAAATCGCGGGCCGCGCCGGTCGTCACAAGCGTGACGGCACGTTTGGCGTGACCGGTGGGACCGAGGGATTCGACGAAGAATTGGTTATTGCGCTCGAAACACACGACTTCGAGCCGATAAAAGTGGTGCAATGGCGCAACAGCGCGCTAGATTTTTCATCTCTAGAGCGTCTGCATGCATCACTAGAAAAAGCGCCTAGCGACAGAACTTTAACCAGAGTTCCTGTGGCTACAGACCAATTGGCACTAGAATTTCTGGCCAGAAATGAGGCGGCAAGCCTCGTAAAAGGCCAGAATAGCGTCAAACTCCTCTGGGAATGTTGTCAGATACCTGATTATCAGGGCATCTCACCTGCTGCGCATGGTGAGATCGTAACGCGCATTTACTCGGACTTAAGGCGAAAAGGTTCTGTCAACGCAGACTGGATTGCCGAGCAGGTGCGCTTTTGCGACAATGCAGAGGGCGACATTGACACTCTGAGCAACCGGATTAAGCAAATCCGGACTTGGACCTTTGTCGCAAATCGTAAAAACTGGCTTGAAGACCCAATTCATTGGCGCGAAAAGACGCGAGACATAGAGGATCGACTGAGTGACGCTCTACATGAACGGCTCACACAGAGGTTCGTCGACAGGCGCACCAGCGTACTGCTCCGCCATCTGAAAGACAAACGTATGGTATCTCCCGAGATCAATGAACGTGGCGAAGTGCGGCTGGAAGGCCACCTCATCGGCACGCTCGAAGGCTTCCGCTTCACCCTTGCCCGAACAGAAGGCGACACTGACGCCAAGGGCGTTCGTACCGCGGCCGAGTCTGTGGTCGCGCCGGAGATTCACCACCGAGCCGACCGGCTCGCGGGTGCGCCGAACGAAGAATTTGTGCTGACGACCGATGGCCGTCTGCGCTGGCGCGGTGAAGTTGTGGCGGAACTAGCAGAAGGCGATAGCCTCTATCGTCCGCGTATCATCACTCTGGCTGACGAAAGCCTGACCGGTCCTGATTTGGACCGCGTGCAGGATCGTCTGTCGCTCTGGCTCCGCCACCACATCAACACCGTGCTTGAGCAGGTGATGAGCCTGGAAGCGCCGGCCGACGTTGAAGGCACCGCTCGCGGCATCGCCTATCGCCTGTTCGAAAACCTTGGCGTCATGCCACGCGCGGCAATGGCCGACGATGTAAAGGGTTTGGATCAGGACGAGCGCGGCAAGCTGCGTAAGCTGGGCATCAAATTTGGTGCTTACCACATCTACCTGCCGCTATCGCTCAAGCCCGCGCCTCGCGAGCTGGCACTGATTCTCTTCGCTTTGAAGAACGGTGGCGTGCGTCAGGCAGGCGTGACCGATATTCCGCACATCGTGCTGTCGGGCCGCACCTCCTTCCTCGTCGATCCTGAAGTCGATACGCGCCTTTATGAGGTTGCAGGCTTTAAGGTTGCCGGTAAGCGCGCTGTGCGTATCGATATTCTCGAACGCCTTGCCGATATCATTCGTCCGCTGATCGCGCTCGACGCATCGCGCCCATACCAGGGTGAGCTGCCAGTGGGTGCTGCCGAAGCCAATGGCTTCCGCGTCACGGTCGAGATGACCTCGCTGCTGGGTTGCTCGGGCGAAGATTTCGCCTCGATTCTCTCATCGCTGGGCTATCGCCTGCGCAAGACCGTAAAGGTTGCGGCGCCGGTTGAAGTCGTCGCGGATGCACCAGCGGCTGATGCTGCTGACGCGGTTGCTACCGAAGGGGCAGCGCCTGCTGCTGAAGCAGAAGTGGCTGCACCGGCTGCTCCAGCAGAGCCTGAGTTTGACGAAGTGTGGTTCCCAGGTGGCCGTCGCCACAATGAGAACAACCAGAATCGTCGTCCTGAAGGCCGTGGTCGTCGCCCAGAAGGCGAAGGTGCGCAGCAGCAGGAACGTCGTCCGAACGAGCGTCCGCGCAATAAGGGCCCACGTCGTCCTGAAGGCGAAGAGCGCAATACGCGTCCGGCTGGCAAGACTCGCCCAGAAAAGACCGAACGTCCGGAGAATCGCCGTCCTCCTCAGCGCGAAGAGCGCAAGGTGGCCTTCGATCCGAACAGCCCGTTCGCAAAGCTTGCCGCGCTGCGCGGCAAGTCCGAGTAAGACAAATTGAGACCGGGCGAGGTTCCGCTCCGCAAGGAGCGGCTCGACCGGTTCCTCTTTTTCTCGCGTGCCGTAAAGTCACGCACTCTGGCGCAAAAGATCATCGAAACCGGCGCCATCCGGGTCAATTCCGAAAAGACCGATAAAAGTGACCATAAGGTCGGCGCAGGCGATGTGCTGACGATGGCGCTGCACAATCGCGTGCTCGTCTGGCGCATTGTTGATCCGGGCGTAAGGCGGGGACCGGCAGCCGAAGCCCAAGGGCTCTATGAGGATCTCTCACCCCCACCTCTGCCGAAATCCGAGAAAAGCCCCTATGAGGCGGCGATTGCCGAGCGGGCACCGGGGGCAGGGCGTCCGACGAAAAAAGAGCGGCGCGACACCGATCGTCTGCGCGATGGGTTCGAGGAATAGAATAACGTATTCACCAAGAGCTGTTCTGCGCCAAACAGTCTCCCTTGCTAGCCTTGCGGCCTCGGCAAAAACACGTTAGCACCAAACCCAGTTGAGATTGGCCCGGTCCTGCCCAAGGCTAGGGTCGCTTCCCCACGGGAAATCCTGCAAATATGACTTACATTGTCACCGACAACTGCATCTCCTGCAAGTACACCGACTGCGTTGAAGTTTGTCCTGTAGACTGCTTCTACGAAGGCGAGAACATGCTGGTCATTCACCCGGACGAGTGCATCGACTGCGGTGTGTGTGAACCAGAATGCCCGGCCGAAGCGATCAAGCCCGATACCGAGCCAGGCCTCGACTCATGGCTTGAACTGAATCGGAAGTATGCAGCCGCTTGGCCTAATTTGACCGAACGTCGCGATCCTTTGGCGGAAGCAAAGGAACGTGATGGCGAAGAAGGTAAGCTCGAAAAGTACTTCTCTGAGACGCCCGGCGAAGGCGACTAAAGCTGCGTACACAACTTGCCGCCGCCGGTTTTTCTCGGCGGCGCAAGGGTTTGTTGGGAAAGGGCTAAACTGTGACGCGCGCGCGCTTGCGCAGTATTCGCGCTTTGATTAGTACCTTTTGATTCTGCCGAAATTTTATGCTATGGTACTCCCATAAGCAGTTGAGCCCGTCAGCACCGTGCCTTTAGGCACGATTTTTTTGACACACATCATCTGGTGAATGGCGCACGGAAAGCGGATCCGGGCGACCGTGAAGCTCTGCTGCCTGAAACGCTTCGGCGTTTGAGTAATTGAGTATCTATGGCAGGTCCTTGCCGCAAGGAACCGGCCATTGTGGGGCGTCAACAAGGAGTTCCAGCATATGGTAGCCAAGAAGCAGCAGCAGCGGCTTGGGTTCAAGACGGGCGAATTTGTCGTCTACCCAGCACATGGCGTCGGCGTGATCGTGTCGATCGAAGAGCAGGAAGTCGCCGGGCTAACCCTTGAGCTGTTCGTTATCAGCTTTGAACAAGACAAGCTGACACTGCGCGTCCCTACAGCAAAGATCAAGTCTGTTGGCATGCGTAAGCTGGCCGAAGACGAAGAAGTGAAGAAGGCGCTCGACACCGTTACCGGTCGCGCTCGCGTCAAGCGCACCATGTGGTCGCGCCGCGCTCAGGAATACGAAGCCAAGATCAACTCGGGCGATCTGATCGCTATTTCGGAAGTTGTTCGTGACCTCTATCGTTCTGAAGAACAGCCAGAGCAGTCCTATTCGGAACGCCAGCTGTTTGAACAGGCAATGGATCGCATGAGCCGTGAAATCGGTTCGGTGCGTAAGCTGACCCTGACCGAAGCTGTGCAGCTGATCGAAAAGCAGCTCGCCAAGAGCCCGAAGCGCACCAAGGCTGATGCCGCGGACGCTGATAGCGACGAAGAAGCTGCCGCGTAAGTTTCGACGACGCATTGAGATTAAAAGGGTCGGTGGTAACACCGGCCCTTTTTGGTTTTGGGATTTTTGCTGTTTTGGCTTTGGGGATGTTGCCCCACCCTCAATCCCTCCCATCGAGGGGGAGGAAGGCGGACTAGTGTTTTTTGGGGGGCTTGGGAGATCGGCCCGGCCGTCCAGCGGGATGACGGTGTGGGTAGAGTATGGGGTGGTATGCTAGGGGGCTGTGGGAGGGCCTCCTCACCCGCCGCTGCGCGTCGACCTCTCCTCCGGAGGGAGAGGTGAAGAAGTGCTTTGATTTGGTCGTAAACATTGGGTGATGCCCCCCCACCCTCAATCCCTCCCCTCAAAGGGGAGGGAGGCGGAGCGGTGTTTTTTGGGGGGCTGTGGGAAGGCTTAGGCCTTGTCACCCAAAAGCTGGGTCATTGAGACTTTGGCGCTGCCGGGTTTTAGGGGTTTTTGTTGGCTTTCGTGGGGGACCCAGCCGGCCAGCCAGATGATTTCTAAAGTGGCGCGGATGCGGCCGTCGGGGTCGGCGTCGCGGTTCGCATAGGCTTGTGCCGCCTCGGCGAGGAGCGTGCGGGTGGCAAAGCGTTTGGGGCGCTCGAGCAAGGGGTTGGATGCGCCCAAGGCTTTCACTTCGACCATGAGCGCGAAGGGAGATGAATAGCGGACGCGATGGGTTTCGACGTCGGCAACGGGCAGGGCAAAGCCGGCGCGTTGCAAAAGACCGCCCGCATCACGCACTTGCGCCATCGGAGCAACGCGCGGCGAGGAGCCACCCGAAATTGTGAGGTCGGCGGAGAGAAAAGCTTCGCGCAGTTCGGTGAGCGTATCGCCGCCCAAAAAGGCCGCCATGAAAAGACCATCGGGTTTGAGACGGCGGCGGAGACGAACGAGGTGGCCGGGCACATCATCAATGGTGTGGAGATGGAGAAGCGAGATGATGAGGTCTTGCTCGCCTTCGGGCAGGTCGGGAAATTCGGCCCCAGAATAGGCTTCGATGGGCGTGACAGGGACGGGGCCATCGGCGGTGAAGAGGGTTGTCGGAAGCGTCGAGGCGTCGGGCGCGATGATGATGGCGCGGGAAAAGTTGCGCTTATAGGCACTGAGGCGTTCCGCCAAATCTTCCAGCACCAGATCGCGGACGAAGTTTTCGCTTGTGGCGCGGCGCGCCAAATTACGGGCGATCTGGGCGGCGTCGAAGAGGCGGGGCGGGGCAGACATAAGAGGGGCTTTCGCCAAATCGGGGCTGTGACAGAATGTCTCTTATGAAGAGGGGCGGAAGCGAAGTCAAAGCCGGAGCATTGAGGCGTGTGCGCGAGGGGCTCGCGTGGGCGGGCGCTTCTGTGCTCGACCAGTTGTATCCGCCCTGTTGCGGCGGTTGCGGGGCGCCATTGGCCGAGGCTCAAGGGTTATGTGGGGCGTGTTTTGCAAAGCTGCGCCCGATCACCGCCCCGCTCTGTTCGGTAATGGGCATACCAGTGGAAGCGGAAGGGGGAGACTTTCTGTCCGCTGAGGCGATTGCGGACCCGCCGCCCTTTGCGCGCGCCCGAGCCAGCGTTCACTACAATGAGATGGCGGGGGCGCTGGTCGCCAAGCTCAAATATGGCGACCGGCCGGAGCTGGCGAAGCTGTGCGCGCGGTTGATGGTTGGCGCGGGGAGAGAGTTTTGGAGCGCAAAACCGGTGTTGGTGCCGGTGCCGCTGCATGCCAGCCGCTTGCGGTTTCGGCGCTACAATCAATCCATGATGCTGGCGCAGGAAATTGCGCGCTTGGTGGGGCTAGAAGTTGATGCGTTCGTTGTGAGGCGCAAACGCAAAACCGCGCAGCAAGTTGGGCTCAGTGGCGATCGGCGGCTGAGAAATGTGCAGGGAGCCTTTGCCACGCATCCACATGCTTTGGAGCGGTTGAAAGGGCGCGGGGTGGTGATTGTTGACGATGTTTACACCACAGGCGCGACGGTTAAGGCGGTGACGCGCGTGCTCAAGCGGGCGGGTGTTGAGAAGATTGACGTGCTTAGCTTTGCCCGCGTTGTCATTGGCGACGACAACCCCATATAAGAGGCACAATAGTGACGGAGAATTCAAATGGCTAAGGTCGAAATCTATACGACCCCGACATGCCCCTACTGCCACGCCGCTAAGGCGCTGCTCACTGAAAAGGGCGTTGCCTTTGAGGAAATCAGTGTTGTGGACCCGGCGGTGCGCGAGCTGATGATGGAACGCGCTCATGGTCGTCGCACCGTGCCGCAAATCTTCATCGGCGAAACCCATGTCGGGGGCTATGACGATATGTCGGCGCTTGATCGCCAGGGCGGGCTCGATCCGCTGTTGGCGAACTAAGCGGACCCCAATTTAGCCGAGCTGAGCGTTTCACCATGAAGATCGCCGCCATTCAAATGTGTTCCGGGCTTGATCCGCAGGCCAATCTGGCCGCGCTGGAGCCCATGTTGGCGGAGGCTTCGGCCGCTGGGGTGCGGTATGCGCAGACCCCGGAGGTTGCATTGTTGTTCCCGGAAAACCGGGATCAGCTGCGCTCGGTGGCGGCGAATTTTGAAGGGCACCCACAGCTCCAGCGCGTCGGGGAACTGGCCAAGCAGCACAGCATGTATGTGCATATTGGTTCGCTCCCGATTCCGCTTGAGGATGGGCGCTTTGCCAATCGCTCGGTGCTGTTTGGGTCCGATGGGCAGCAGGTGAAAATCTACGATAAGATCCACCTGTTCGATGCCGATATTGCCGGGCTCAACGCCTATCGCGAGAGCGCCACCTATAAGGCGGGCGAAGAGGCAGTGGTGGCACAGGTGGATGCGTTCACTCTTGGGCTTGCCATTTGCTACGACATGCGCTTCCCAAAACTGTTCAACACGCTGGCTAATGCCGGAGCGCAGCTCATGGCTGTGCCAGCCGCGTTTACGGTGCCGACAGGGCAGGCGCATTGGCATGTGCTTTTGCGCGCGCGGGCGATTGAAACTGGCTCTTATGTGATTGCGGCGGCGCAAGGCGGGCATCACCCCAATGGTCGTGCCACTTATGGGCATTCGCTGATCATCGATCCTTGGGGGAAAGTTATTGCGGAGTTGGACCATGATCGGCCCGGCGTGTTGATCGCTGATATTGATTTGGCGGCGGTGGGCGAGGCGCGCCAACGTGTGCCGGCCTTGGCCAATGCCCGCAGCTTTGCCGCTCCGGCTTTGCATGAGGGGTAAAACCCCCTATATGACCGGGATGGCACCAAAACTGCCCCTGCAAGAACGATTTGAACCGTGATCCAGTATTCATTGCGTTGTGCCGAAGGGCATAGCTACGACGCTTGGTTTAAGAGCGCAGCGGCTTATGACGAGCAGAAAGCGCGTGGCATTGTGCTGTGCGCGATCTGTGGCGGACGCTCCGTAGAAAAAGCGATGATGGCGCCCGCTGTGGCGCGCAAGGATAGTGAACGTGTGTCGCTGTCCGCTGCTCATCCGGAAGCGGCCAAGGTTCGCGAATTTTTGCGCCAGTACCGCCAGAAGGTGGTCAACGAAGCGGACTATGTTGGCGATAAATTTGCCGAGGAAGCGCGCAAAATCCACTTCGAGGAAGTTGCACCGCGCGGGATTTATGGCGAAGCGACCAAGGATGAGGTCGCAGCGCTGGTCGACGAGGGTGTTGAGTTTCTGCCCCTGCCTGATGTGGGCGAGGAGAACTGAGGCTTTACGCTTCAGCGTGTTGAATTTTTCAAAGGCCGCCAGTGATCTGCTGGTGGCCTTTTATCGTAATATCAAGGTTAAATAGCGCGTTTGAATTCATGCTCGCGTTTATTTGAACTCTTTCCGCCTCTGCCGGCGTTTAGGCAGAAACCGCATTAGGATGAGACCAGTGGCCAAGCCCAACTCGGAACAGAAGACGAAGCGGAAGCGTCCTAAAGGGATGCTGATTTTCGGTTTGGTGGCGCTGGTGGGGCTTGGGGCTTATGGAGCCATTGCTCGCCCCTGGGAGCCCAAGCGTGTGCAAGTGGCGCTGGAAACCATCGCGCCGCAGGATATTTCGCAAGTGTTGGCGGTCAACGGGCGCGTCGCGGCAAAAAACTCGGTGACGGTGCGCGCGGCGGTTTCGGCTAAGGCGCTGACTGTGGCGGCGGACACCGGCGATACGGTGGAAAAGGGCCAGGTGCTGGTCGAACTCGATAAGGCACTGGCCGATGCGCAGTGGCAGCAGTCCCGGGCTGCGCTCGATGCGCAAAAGGTGAAAGAAAGCCAAGCCAAGGCGACCGCTGAGCGGGCGCAGGCCTTGGGCGAAAATGCCTCGCGCTCGACGCGCGAAGACGCCGAACTTTCATTGTCGGCAGCAATTGCTGAGACGGCGCGCCTGCAGGCAGCGCTGGAACAGGCCGATGCGCAGCTCAAGCAATATACGATTACTGCGCCGATCTCGGGCGTGGTGCTCAGCCGTGGTGTTGATTTGGGGCAGTTGGTGGATACGCAAGGCGAGCTCTTCAGCATCGCCGATCTCTCCGACCTCGTGGTTGAGACCGATGTCGACGAGCTTTATTCCTCGCGCGTTGCGGAAGGGCTGAAGGTTTTGCTCAAGCCTGTGGGGGCGAGCGTCGCCCAGCATGGCACTGTTACCTTCGCAGCGCCGACTGTGGATGCATCCACCGGTGGTCGGGCGATCAAGATTGGTTTTGATGAGGCGGTGGATCTGCCCGTTGGGCTGACGGTCAATGCCAATGTGATTGTTGAAGAGGTGAGTGGCGCGCTTTCGGTGCCGCGCCGCGCGATTATCACCGAAGGCGCGCAGAGCCATGTGATGGTGGCCAATGCTGGCGTCGCAGAGGCCCGGCCCATTGAGTTCAATGATTGGCCAGCGGAGCGGGTGATTGTCACCAGCGGGCTGAACCAGGGCGATGTGGTGATCCTCGATCCGGCCAAGGTTGAGGCTGGCACATTGGTCGCGGAATAGCGCCATGGTTTATGGCTTTAAAATCGCCTGGCGCTATCTGACCTCTAACAAAACCCAGACGGGGTTGCTGATCGCCGGTGTGGCGGTTGGCGTCTTCGTGTTCATCTTTATGAGTGCGCTGATCGGTGGGCTCGGGAGCTATCTGGTGCAGCGGACAGTGGGCAATATCGCCCATGTGACGCTGGAAGTGCCAAGCCGCGACGCGGGGCTTCTACTGCCGGAAGACGCGCAAGCCCAGGTCGTGCAGCAAAAGGCGACGGGGCAGCGCGAGACCTTGCGCACCGCTGACGCGTTTTTGCCCTCCATTGAGGCCATGCCGGGTGTGCGCGCGGTGTCGCCGCAGATCGTGGGCAATGGCTTTGTCATTCGGGGGCAATCGCGTGCCCCGGTTTCCATCACCGGTCTGGATGCGGACAAGGTGTCCTCTATCGCCGATATTGAGTCGGCACTGGTGGCGGGGACGACGCTGTTATCCAACGCCAGCGTATTGGTGGGACGGACCCTCGCCAACGACCTCGGGGTGAGTGTCGGGCAGGTGATCCGGCTGCAATCGGACCGCAATGTTGAACGCTCGCTGGTGATCGGCGGGATTTTCGAGCTTGGCGTTGAGGCGATTGATGCGCGGGCGGCTTATGTGAGCACTGCGACGGCGCGGGTGTTGATGGAGCTGCCGCAGGGGGTGAGCAAGGTTGAGGTGAAGCTATTCGATCTCAATCAAGCGGACGCCTATGCCCGCCAATTGGGTGCGGACACTGGACTTAAGGCGACGTCTTGGACGGAGGGCAATGCCAGCTTGCTCGATGGGCTTAAGGCGCAGGCCAATTCGGGCAATCTGATTAAGGGCTTTGCTCTGGTGACGATCGTTATTGGGGTGGCATCGGCGCTGTTGCTCTCGACCTATCGTCGCCGTCCGGAGATCGGGATTATGCGGGCCTTTGGCGCCAGCCGCGGCTTTGTGGTGGCGGTGTTTGTTATTCAGGGCACGCTGATTGGTGTGCTAGGTGCGTTGATCGGGGCTGGGCTGGGGTATTTGACGCTATCGCCCTTCCCTGTTCCGGAAGAGGCCACCTCGGGCGGTCTGCCGATTGACGTGCGGCAGGGGGCCTATGGGCTTGCCATCGCGCTGACGGCGCTGGGGGCGATTTTGGCGTCCATTCTGCCGGCGCGAGCAGCGGCGAAGGTGGACCCTGTTTCGGTGATTGGCCAATGAGTGCGCTGGTTGAAATTCGCAATCTGATCAAGACCTATGGCGAGGGCGAGGCGGAAACGCGCGTGCTCAAGGGGCTCAATATGGAGCTTGCCGAAGGGGATCTAGCGGCGCTGCTAGGCCCATCGGGTTCGGGCAAGAGCACTCTTCTGACGATTTTGGGCACGCTGATGCAGCCGACGAGCGGCGAGCATTTTATGCTGGGGGAGAACCTCAGTACGGCTAAGGATGCGGAGCTGACCGAGTTTCGCAACAAGCACATCGGTTTTGTCTTTCAGTTCCACCATTTGCTGCCCGATTTCACGGCGCTGGAGAATGTGGTGTTCCCGGCGGCGCTCGGCGCGGGGCGGGAAACGGCCAAGGACAAGAAGCGCGCGGCCGAGCTGCTGGAACGCGTTGGTCTCGGCCATCGCATGGATTTCCGGGCCACCCAGCTTTCTGGCGGGCAGAAGCAGCGCGTGGCGATTGCACGGGCGCTGATGAACCAGCCCGAGCTTATTCTCGCGGACGAACCGACCGGAAATTTGGATCGGGAATCGGCAAGTCAGGTGATGGAGCTGATTCACGAGATCAATGAGAATGAGAAGACCACCTTCCTCATCTCAACGCATGACGAAAAGATCGCTGCCTCGTGCAAACGCCAGATCAAGGTGGTGGACGGCAAAACTGTAGCGGACTGAAGGGCGGTTTCTGTCGCTTCGTGTATGATGCTGGAAAACGTAGTTGTCTGCCGCGCTGAAGCGGGGGTGTAGCTGCTGACAGATTTTGGCCCATACTGTGCTAAGGCTTGTCGGAGTGAGGGCAGGCATGACCATGTTTCAGCGCGAAAAATTCGATGAGCTTTTGGGCTCTTGGCCGGGCGTGACTTTTGTCGATCAGTGGGACAGTCACATCGCCAAGGTGGGCGGCAAGGTATTTTGCCTGTTGAGCGATGGCTCGCCGCGGATCGTCGTCAAAGTGAGCGAGATGAGCTTTGAGATGCTGACCGGCCTAGAGGGGATCAGCCAAGCGCCGTATTTCGCCAAACGCGCCTGGGTGCAGGTCTTTGACACAGCGCCGTTGAGCGAAGACGATCTGCTCGCTTATGCGCGCCAATCCTACACGCTGGTCGCCAAAGGGCTGCCCAAGAAGCTACGCTTGGAGCTGGGCATTACCGACGATGTTGGGAAGGTTTTTTAGGTCGGTCCGATAGGGAGGGTGGAATCCCCGCTATCGAACCTAACCAAACAACAACCTTGGCAGGCCGTTGAGTAGCTGAATGTGGGTCTAAGCCTTGTTGCTCTTCGGCGCAACCCCTGAACCGGCGAAAGGCACAATTGTACGGTGCGACAGTTTGAGCGTGCGGTGGATAAGGGCTGGAAGGGCGACTTTGACCTCATAGCGCCAGAAGCGGCGGAGTTCGTAAGCGAGCGAGCGCTTTTGTGTGTGAATATGCTGGGCGGCATGTGCGCGTTCGCCGTGGAGGTCTGACCCCACACGCAAGGTCGGATTGAGACGATCTTCCTGGACGACAAGCGCGGGAACGAGCTGGCGTATGGTCAAATTGGTGGTGTCAGGCAGGTCGCGCCAAATCACCCGGTCAACGATGGTGTGATGCAGTGTGTGGTTGGCAAGGTAGCGCTCGGCGGCTTTGCGGGTGAGGACATAGCCTGCCGCCCCCCACGTAAAGTGCTGCATGTCATGCAGAGTGTATCCGCCGAGGGAGCCAACTGGCGTAACAGAAATCTGGCTTTTGGGGTCGAGGAAGGTTTCCAAGCGCAGCAGATCGCAAGGTAGGCCATGGGCGTCGATATGCTCGAACAGCGCGCTCAGCTGCGGCGCTAGAATGGCGTCGTCTTCGAAAATGGCGGCGACAGGGGCGTCGGACGCGAGAAAGGCGCGCATGGCCCGGAAGTGGCTTGAGGTGCAGGCCAATTCAACGCGCAACATGGGCTCAAACAGATGGGGTGCGCAATATTTTGCGTCCAGTTCTGGAGTGATGTCGTCAAGCGTGAAGGCGGAGATGCGGGTTGCGTTGATCTTTAGATCAGCAAAACGTTTTTCCATCGCCTCGCGCCGGTCGGTGCGGCGGTCGAGGTTAATGTAGTAGCTCAGCATGTGCCCCCCGGCAGTTTTTAGTCGTTCTTTTGGCGCGCCAAAAGCGCATCCGGTTCCACAAAGGCACGACGTGTTTTACCCCAGAGACGTCGCCAGAATTTAATGAGGTTGATCTGCGCATCGCTGAGCCAGAAGTAAGCGATCGCGTGCGGCACTGCGAGGTGACGCGGCTTCATGCCCATCTTGCCGTTACCAACTTGAACATCGCCTTGATAAGGCGTGCCAAAGAAGCGATCTTCTTGGATAGCGAGCGCCGGCACCAGTTGCATGGCACGAAACATGGTACCGGGTTTACGGAATGGGAAGTACAGCACAAAGTCATAAGGGCGCGATAGCGCCGATCGCTCTGCCAAAATTGCCTTGGCGGCATCGCGATTGACGATGTAGGCCGCGGTCCCTGCACAGCGACTGGCGATTTCGTGGGCCTCGAACGCGCCTAATTGGAGCGGTTTTGTGCTGAAGAAGTGCTGCGGGTCCAAATAGGTTTCAAGTCGCAGTATGTCGAAACCGGAGAGGGGCGTTTGCAGCAGATCGGCGACTGCGTTTGAGAGCAACACGTCATCTTCGAGGATGAGCGCGTAGGTGTCATTGGTCGCCAAAAACGCTTCCAGCGCGCGATGGTGGCTGAGCGCGCAGGCCAGCTCGGTGATGCGCACATGCTCGACATTGGCCAAATTTGTATGGCTGATAACCAGGTCGTGCGCGATGTTAGCGGGCGTAACCGCTTGGATGCGAGTGCCTGTTAGGCAAAGAGCGGCAAGTTTGCGCTCCATAGCCTCGCGCCGGTCGCTACGGTGGTCGAGGTTAATGTAGTAGATTTTCACACGAACACTGCCAGTATCTGATCGGAAATGCAGGCTCCAACGAACGACTTGCTGTAGGCCGGAGAGCTAGACACAGCTTTTATCCTGCTCAGAGACACAAAAAAAGCCCCGGTGGTGAGACCGGGGCTTTGTCACATTATGGCGTGAAGACTTAGTCTTCGAGCTTGCTGACGTCGCGGACGGCGCCGGTGGAGGCGGAGGTGACGAGCATGGCGTAAGCCTTGAGGGCTGTCGTGACCTTGCGCTTGCGCTTTTCAGCTGGCTTCCAGCCGAGCTTGTCCTGTTCGACGCGGCGGGCAGCCATTTCGGCATCGTTGACCAACACGTTGACGGTGCGGTTCGGGATGTCGATTTCGATGATGTCGCCTTCGCGCACCAAGCCGATAGCGCCGCCTTCGGCCGCTTCCGGCGAGGCGTGGCCGATGGAAAGGCCTGAGGTGCCGCCCGAGAAGCGACCGTCGGTCAGCAGAGCACAGGATTTGCCCAAGCCCTTGGACTTGAGGTAGCTCGTTGGGTAGAGCATTTCCTGCATGCCCGGACCGCCACGTGGGCCTTCGTAGCGGATGACGAGGACGTCGCCAGGCTTGATCTCGTTGGACAGAATGGCCTTAACGGTCGCGTCTTGGCTTTCAAAGACACGGGCTGGGCCGCTGAATTTCAGGATCGACTCGTCAACGCCTGCGGTTTTGACGATGCAGCCGTCGAGAGCGATATTGCCCTTGAGAACCGCCAGACCACCATCCTTGGAGAAGGGGGTTTCGGCTGAACGGATGACGCCGTTCTGACGGTCGAGGTCGAGGTCGTTCCAGCGGTTGGACTGGGAGAAGGCCTGTGTGGTGCGGACGCCGCCCGGCGCTGCCTTGAAGAACTCGCGTACTTCTTCGGAATTGGTACGGGAGATGTCCCACTTGTCGAGCGCATGCGCCATGGATGGGGCGTGGATGGTCGGCTCGTCGCGGTTGATCAGACCCGCGCGGTCGAGCTGGCCCAGGATGGCCATGATGCCGCCTGCACGGTGAACGTCTTCCATATGGACGTCGTTCTTGGCTGGAGCGACCTTGGACAGAACTGGAACGCGGCGGGAGAGCGCGTCGATATCGTCCATGGTGAAATCGACGCCGCCTTCGTGGGCAGCGGCAAGAATGTGCAGAACCGTGTTGGTCGAGCCGCCCATAGCAATGTCGAGCGCCATGGCGTTTTCAAACGCCGCCTTGGTGGCGATGGAGCGCGGAAGAACGCTTTCGTCTTCCTGCTCGTAATAGCGACGGCAGAGATCAACAACGACGTGACCGGCCTGCTCAAAGAGGCGCTGGCGATCGGAGTGGGTGGCAAGGGTCGAGCCATTGCCCGGCAGGGATAGGCCGAGGGCTTCGGTGAGGCAGTTCATCGAATTGGCGGTGAACATGCCCGAGCACGAGCCACAGGTTGGGCAGGCGTTCTGCTCTACGAGTTCGACTTCTTCGTCGGTGTAATTGTCGTCAGCCGCCATAACCATGGCGTCGACGAGATCGAGCGCCTGCAACTGACCCTTGATCATGGCCTTGCCAGCTTCCATCGGGCCGCCGGAGACGAAGACCACAGGAATGTTGAGACGCATCGCAGCGTTCAGCATGCCGGGGGTGATCTTATCGCAGTTGGAAATGCAGACCATGGCGTCGGCGCAGTGGGCGTTGACCATGTACTCGACCGAGTCAGCGATGATGTCGCGACTTGGAAGCGAATAGAGCATGCCGTCGTGGCCCATGGCGATGCCATCGTCCACGGCAATAGTGTTGAATTCCTTGGCGACGCCGCCAGCCTTCTCGATCTCGCGCGCGACGAGCTGGCCGAGGTCCTTAAGGTGTACGTGGCCAGGCACGAACTGGGTGAAGGAGTTGACGACCGCGATGATCGGCTTGCCGAAGTCACCGTCTTTCATACCGGTGGCGCGCCAGAGGCCGCGCGCGCCGGCCATGTTACGGCCATGGGTACTGGTACGGGAACGATAGGCAGGCATTTGGCACATCCTCGAACAGGGAAGCCGGTTGGGGCCGGTTTGATATCTCCCCTGTCAATAAACCCATTAGCGGCGGCGGACAACTAGAAACCGTACCGATGGGTACGGTTGCGGCGCAGATTTTTGTCTTGGGTTTCTTGCTAGCTTGCTTGGTGGAAAACCATAGACTGTCAGGCGTTTGCGCTGCGGCTTAGGCGTCTGTTGGGGTTTTGGAGCTGGTGTGCGCTTTGGCGGCAGGGATTTTCGTCACCAGCAATTGGTTGAGCCGCATCTTGTCTGCGTCCACGACTTCAAAGCGGTAGCCTTCGGCCTCAACGCGATCCCCCTTGCGGGCGGCGCGGCGCAGGCGATGGACGACGAAGCCGCCGATGGTTTCAAACGAGCCTTCAAAGCCGATGTGATGTAGGCTCAGCGCCGACATAACGTCAACAATTGGAGTGACGCCATCGACCAGCCAAGACTGGTCATCGCGTTGCATGATTTGGCGTTCTTCAAAGGGATTGGCGAGACCCAAAACCAGAGGGGCCATGAGGTCTTTGAAGGTCACGATGCCGACAACATTGGCGTATTCGGAAACCACCAACGCCACGCCGGTGTCCTGTGCCTGGAATTCGGCCAGAACTTCCCAGACGTTGAGACTGTCTGGGACGGAGGCCATTTCGCGGCGGATTTTCTTGAGTTCGAGCTCGCTGGCGGTATCGAAAGCGTCGGCAAGGACGTCTTCGGCACGCACGCTGCCAATGACATTGTCGAGACCACCATCGCATAGTGGATAGCGCGAAAACGGATGGTACTTGACCTTCTCGCGCTGCGTCTCGCGGCTGTCGTTGATGTCGAGAAAGACGATGTCGTCACGCACGGTCATGACTGAGGTGACGGAGCGCAGCTCTAGGGCCAGAACATTGTTGATGAGCTGATGCTCACGCTTCATCAAAGCGCCCGAGGCTTCGCCACCGGCTAGGATCATGCGGAAATCTTCGGTCGTGATCTCGTCACTGCGATCAGGCTCGATGCGCAGCAAAGAAATGATCCATTCCGAAATGCTCGAAAACACCATGACGATGGGGCGCAGGAGGCGGATTTGCATTTCGACAAAGCCGACGACCAAAAGCGCTGAGCGCTCGGGGATCATCATGGCGACACGGCGCGGCACGAGATCGCCGAACATGACGAAGGCCGAGGTGATGATAATAAAGGCGACGATGTCAGCGGTGATGGTGGCGACGTCGGTGGGCAGGACTGTGCTCAAACCCGAGGCGATGAGAGGGCCGAGGGCGCCAGAGCCGACGATACCGGCAAGGATGGAGACAGCGTTGGTGCTGATCTGGAGCGCCGTGATCACTGTTCCGGATTTGGCTCGTAAGTTAATAAAGCGAAGGGCGCGCTTATCGCCAGCCTCGGCTAGGGCGCGGATGCGGATCTCACGGGCGGCAGCAAAGGCAATTTCCGACAGAGCGATGTAGACGCTGATAGCAATGAGCAGAAGGATAAGGATTAGGCCGAAAATTAAGCTCATTGCGTCTCGCTGGATCGGAAAAGGATTGGCGTCACAGTGCCAGTGCCAGTGCGTGTGCGGCGGAAGGCGCCTCAAATGATAGAAATACTCTTACACGCGCTTGGTTGCACATAGCGAGGCATTCCGCACAGACAGCGTAATGAAAGCGCGATTAGAAGCGATAGCGGATGCCGACGACAGCAGCGTTTGAGCCATCGAGATGGGCGATCGTGCCAAAGCCTCCAGAGCGGTGGTGGATCCGCCCAAAAACTTCAATCTCGGGCGCGTTGTCGTGGGAGACGGCAATCTCGGGGGACAGGTAGTAGAGGAAATAGGGCGAGGCGCTATTCTCGCGCGCCCGGACGGCTTCTACCCCAATTGGATCAGTGACGACCGAAAAGCCTGCGGTCAGCGATGGCGTAATGTTGAGGGGACCAACTTCGAAGGTCGTGAGGCGCGCAACACCACCGGCCCAGATTTCTCCGGATGTGCTTTCGCCAGTTCTGAGGGCAGCGCCAACTTCGACGCCGAGGCCGAAACTGCCATAAGAATAAAAGAAGTTTTGGTAGCCCGCGCCAATCGCAACATTGGCTTCATAGGGGCCGTTCCAAAACTCTAAGCTGTCGCTGAAATGGCCCGCGTGCATGACGCCGGCAAAAGCGAAGACTGTTTGATCGGGTACCGGCGAGAGAGCTGCAGTTTCGGCAGCATTGAGCGGCGACGCGGTGATCATAATCACGGCGGTGACGGGCAGGACGGTACGCAGACGCATCATAGCACTTTCTTGCGCCTCGGCTTGGAGCTAACGCGCATTGCTTCAGTTCATCAATTCATTGGCGGTCGTTGGGAGAACGACACCGGATCAATGAACAGCGAAGTCTGAAGTTGCAGTGGACCACGAATGCGTGATCGTTAGGGCGACAGTGCGTGGTAGAGGAAGAGTTAAGCATAGGGCCGAGATTGTATCCGGTCGCCCAGGGGAGACCGGGAACCTCTGTGCTGGCTCCTGCGTATAATTACCTAGTGGTTTCTTAGGTGATTTTCAGAATGACCGAATATGTTCAAGTCAGTGAGACCCGCTTGCCAGCCGGACACGCTGCGTTGCTCCTCTTCGTTCAAGATGGAAATTTGTGCGCGGGCACACTGACCCGCCGACATGATGGGCGGATGGAGCGCAGTGTTTCGCCCCGTCCGGACCCCAATGACTTAATGCGGGTTATTGTGCGGCTGATGGGCGTTAAGCCGGTGCCTGAAACACTTTATGTGGTGCTAGAACGTGGGGCGCACTGGCCCGAGCAATTCCCCAAATTGCGCGTTCACTGAAACCGAAATAGTGGCCACTATTTCTGACGTTCAGCGACAACCATGTAGTTGACGGCCATGTCGCGCGACAGACGCCACTCGCCGCTCAATGGATTGTAGCTGACCCCTGATTGGTCGGTGACATTGAGGCCGTTGCGGCGCAGCTCGGCGATGATTTCCTCGGGCGTAAGGAACTTGTTCCAATCATGGGTGCCGCGCGGCAACCAGCGCAGCACGTATTCTGCGCCAATGACGGCGAGCGCCAGCGCGCGGGCAGTGCGGTTGAGCGTTGCGGTGAACATCAGACCGCCCGGCGCGACGAGATCGGCGCAGCTCTTCATATAGAGCGGGACGTTATCGACGTGCTCGACAACTTCCATATTGAGGACCACGTCATAGCTTTCGCCGGCGGCAACCAGCGCTTCCGATGTGGTCGCGCGGTAATCGATGTCGAGGCCGCCTTGCTCGGCGTGGATCTTGGCGATGGCAATGTTGCGCTCGGCCGCGTCGACCCCGGTTACGGTGGCGCCGAGCCGAGTGAGCGGTTCGCACAACAGGCCGCCACCACAGCCGACATCGAGAATGCGGATGCCTTCAAACGGACGGATGGAATTTGCATCGCGGCCAAAGCGGGCGACCAGCTTGTCGCGAATATAGGAGAGGCGCACAGGATTGAATTTGTGCAGCGGCTTAAACTTGCCCGTTGGGTCCCACCATTCTTCCGCCATGGCCGTGAATTTTGCGATTTCAGCATCGTTGACGGTGGTGTTGGTCATATCGGGCACTCCATTACAGCACCTATGCAACAGAGAGGGCCGTGTGGGCAAGGTGAAGCAGTACGGACACTCAGCCTCGGCTTTGGGTAGGGCCTGGGTCTTTCCCATTGATCCGCAGCGTAGTTTGTGGCATTTCCGGGCCAATCATTAAGCGTACCGCCGGGTTCGGCGGATGACCGGGGAAGCAATTGGCCCGCATCGTCGTTAAATTTGGTGGCACCTCCGTCGCGACCGTAGAACGCATCCGTAACGCCGCACTGCATGTGAAGCGTGAAGTGGAAGCAGGGAACGAAGTCGCTGTTGTCGTGTCCGCTATGTCTGGCAAGACCAATGAATTGGTCGGCTGGGTGAATGAAGCCTCAAAATTCCATGACGCGCGTGAATACGACGCTGTTGTGGCGTCTGGTGAGCAGGTGACCGCTGGCCTGATGGCTGTCGTGCTTTCGGAAATGGGTATTCAGTCGCGCTCTTACGCCGGCTGGCAGGTGCCAATCCGCACCGATGATTCCCATGCCGCTGCGCGTATCGTCGAAATCGACCCGACAGAGCTCAACGAGCGCATGTCCAGTGGCTGGGTTCCGGTCATTACCGGCTTCCAGGGCATCTCGCCCCATAACCGCATCACCACGCTTGGCCGCGGTGGCTCGGACACATCGGCAGTGGCCGTTGCCGCCGCTGTTGGCGCCGACCGTTGCGATATCTACACCGACGTTGACGGTGTTTACACGACCGATCCGCGCATCGTGCCAAAGGCGCAGCGCCTGACCAAAATTTCTTTTGAAGAAATGCTGGAGATGGCTTCGCTCGGCGCCAAGGTGCTGATGATCCGTTCGGTTGAAATGGCGATGGCGCATAAGGTGCGCCTGACCGTTCGTTCTAGTTTTGATGACCCGAATGCGCCCCAGATCGCGCCTGACGGTTCTGTCGGTGTACCCGGCACGCTCGTATGCGATGAGGATGAGATCATGGAAAAGCAGATCGTTTCGGGCGTGACGCTCGCTAAGGCAGAAGCCAAGATCACGCTGCGCAAGGTCAAGGACAACCCAGGCGTTGCCGCTTCGATCTTTGGCACGCTGGCCGACGAAGGCATTATCGTCGACATGATCGTGCAGAACATCGCCGATGATGGCGCGACCACCGACATCACCTTCACCGTTCCTGACAGCGAATATGATAAGGCTGTTAAGGCGCTGGAAAATAACGGCGGTCGCTTTGAATATGACCGTCTCTCTGGCTCGAAGGGCGGCGCAAAGGTCTCGGTCGTGGGCGTAGGCATGCGTAGCCACGCAGGCGTTGCATCCTCCATGTTTAAGGCTCTTGCTGACAAGGGCATCAACATCCAGCTGATCACCACTTCAGAAATCAAGACTTCGGTTCTGATCGATGAAGAGTATGCCGAGCTTGCGGTTCGCGCTCTGCACACATATTACGGTTTGGACAAGAAGGAAGCCTGATCGCTTTGTCCTGAAGCTTCGGGCTCCTCCATGCAGGGGGGTAGCCCGGGGCTATCCAGGTGAGGCAATGGTTACGATCTCAAGCAGCGCACGTGGGCTGCTGCGGCAGTTGCGCGAAACAATGGCGGAGCCGCTGGCTTCGCAAGATCGCTTAGACAAAATCGTATCCCTCATCGCCGACAATATGCAGGCCGACGTCTGCTCATTTTACGTTTTGCGCGACGACGGCGCGCTCGAACTTTTCGCCACCCATGGCCTGAAAGCCGAATCGGTCCACATGACCACGCTTCGGCTCGGCGAAGGCCTTGTTGGCCTGATCGCTGCGGAAGCTGTTCCGCTGAGCCTAGAAGACGCCCCCAGCCATCCCTCTTTCGCGTACCGTCCGGAAACGGGCGAAGAACGCTATAGCTCGTTTCTTGGGGTGCCGGTGTTGCGCTCGGGCCAGACGCTGGGCGTCTTGGTTGTGCAAAACGCCAATCACCGCCACTACGGGGAAGATGAAATCGAGGCGATGCTGACCACTGCCACGATTTTGGCCGAGATGGTGGCTACCTCCGATTTCGACAATCTGATCAAGCCTGGATCGGATATCGATCTGCGGCGGCCACGTATGTTTTCTGGTGTCAGTCTTTCCGACGGTATCGCTTTAGGGACTGTGGTGCTCCACGATCCGCGCGTCGTCGTGAGCAATTTTATTGCTGAAGACACCGAGGTGGAAAAGGCGCGTCTGGACGCGGCGCTGGCCAGCATGCGCGTGTCTATCGACGCCATGCTCGACCGGGGCGATATGCTCACCGGGTCGGATCATCGCGAAATTCTCGAAACCTACCGCATGTTCGCCAACGACCGTGGTTGGGTGAACCGGATGACCGAGGCCATCGACAATGGTCTTTCTGCGGAAGCGGCGGTGGAGCGGGTTCAGAATGACACCCGCGCGCGCATGATGCGCCAGACCGACCCCTATATTCGTGATCGTCTGCATGATCTCGATGATCTGGCGAACCGGTTGTTGCGGGTGCTAACCAATTCGGGCCTCCATGCGCAGCGTGACTTGCCGGACAATGCCGTGCTCGTGGCGCGCAATATGGGTCCGGCCGAACTCTTGGAATATGACCGCAACAAGCTGCGCGGCATTGTTCTCGAAGAAGGCGGCGCGACAGCGCACGTCGCCATCGTGGCGCGCTCGCTCGGGATCGTGGCTGTCGGCCAGGCGGAATCCATCGCCTCGATGTGCGAAACCGGCGACGACATCATTATAGATGGTCCCGCTGGGCAGGTGCATTTGCGCCCCACGCCCGAAGTTGAGCAGACCTATATCGACAAGGTCCGGGTTTCGGCGCGGCGTCGCGCGCACTATGCGGCTCTGCGCAACAAGGCCAGTGTGACCAAGGACGGGGTGGAAATCACCCTGCTGCACAATTCGGGGCTGGTGGCTGATCTGCCGATGCTCGACGACACGGGAGCCAGTGGCGTTGGTCTCTTCCGGACCGAGCTGCAGTTTATGATTGCGAGCCGCTTGCCGCGTTTGTCTGAGCAAATTGAGCTTTACGCAGAGGCCATGGCCATTGCGGGCGAGCGACCCATCGTATTCCGCCTGCTCGACATCGGTGGCGACAAGGTCGTGCCCTATCTACGCTCAAGCGTGGAAGAGAACCCGGCCATGGGCTATCGCTCCATTCGATTGGGGCTGGATCGTCCAGGATTGTTGCGCACGCAAGTTCGCGCGCTGTTGCAGGCGGCCAATGGGCGGCCACTCAAAATCCTTGTGCCAATGGTGACAGAGACGTTTGAGTTTTTGCAGACCAAGCGGGTGATCGCCAAGGAAATCGACCGCGTAAAGCGGGCCGGTATTCCGGTGTCGACACAGATCGAAGTGGGCGCGATGGTGGAAGTGCCATCGCTGCTGTTCGAACTTGACCAGCTGTTGCCGGAAGCCGATTTCGTCTCCATTGGTTCGAACGATCTGGTGCAGTTCCTGACCGCAGCGGACCGCGCCAACCCGCGTGTCTCGAAGGCTTACGATCCAATTGCGCTGCCGCGATTGCGCGCTATTCGCCTTGTGGTGGAAGCGGGTAAGCGTCATGGCAAGCCGGTGACTATGTGTGGGGAGTTGGCGGGCAAGCCGATTGAAGCGCTGGCCTTGATGGCGGTCGGGATGGATCGTTTGTCGATGGGCCCGGCCTCGATCGGGCCGATCAAAGAGATGATCCTCAATCTGGATCTCAAGCCTATTCAGGACGAGATCGCAGAGGCGCTCAGTGTCGGTGCGAACGGGCTGACCGTGCGTCAGCTTTTGACCGCCTGGGTCGAGAGACAAAACATCCCAGTGGGCTAAGTCTGGACGGATCGGGGCGGGCAGGGTGTGCGTTTCCTTGCCACATTTGCGCTTGGCTCTTGCCGAAAACCCCATTCAACAGGTACGGCAGGGCACCAATGATTGTCTGCACCGACCATACGGAAGACCTTGCCCATGCCATCTTTGCCCCAGGATAAGCTCGACGTTCTGGAAACGCGGTTTCAATATATTGAAGCTGCGCTCTCCGGAGGAGCGAGCCCTGACGAGTTGGCTAAGCTCTCGAAAGAGCACTTCGATCTCGCGCCCATCGTTGGCGAGATCACGGCTTATAAAAAAGCGCTGCGCGACCGAGCCGAAGCTCAAACGCTGCTGAAAAGCGGCGACAAGGAAATGGCCGAAATGGCGGAGATGGAAATCTCCGAGCTGGACGAAAAGATCGAAGCCTATGAGCAGTCGATCCGTATCCTGCTGCTGCCCAAGGACGAGGCCGACGAAAAGTCGATTATTCTGGAAATCCGTGGCGGTACGGGTGGCGACGAAGCTGCCCTCTTCGCGGGTGACCTTTTCCGCATGTATGAGCGCTATGCCGCGAATCGAGGCTGGAAAGTCACGGTGATGGAAGAAAGCCCCGGCGAAATGGGCGGCTTTAAAGAAATCATCGCCAATGTTTCGGGCAAAGGCGCCTATGCGCGCATGAAGTATGAGTCCGGCGTGCACCGCGTTCAACGTGTGCCGGCGACCGAAGGTTCGGGCCGCATCCACACGTCGGCGGCGACAGTTGCGGTGCTGCCTGAAGTGGAAGACATCGATATTGAAATCCGCAATGAGGATATTCGTATCGACACCATGCGCGCCTCGGGCGCGGGTGGTCAGCACGTGAATACGACCGACTCGGCGGTGCGTATTACCCATATTCCAAGCGGGCTGGTGGTGACGTCAGCGATGAAATCGCAGCACCAGAACCGCGCGCAGGCGATGATTGTTCTGCGCTCGCGCCTTTATGAAATGCAGCGCGAAGAGCGCGACAGCGCCCGTTCGGCAGAGCGTAAGGGGCAGGTGGGGTCGGGCGATCGTTCCGAGCGTATCCGCACCTACAACTTCCCCCAGGGGCGCGTGACCGATCACCGGATCAATCTGACGCTTTATAAGCTCGACAAGGTGATCTCCGGGGAAGCTGTGGATGAGCTGATCGATGCGCTGATCACCGAAAATCAGGCGGCACAGCTGGCGGCTATGGAGCAGTCGAACTGACAGCGCCGCTTTCCATCGGCGCTGTTTGGCGCGCTTGTCGTGACGTACTGGCCAAGCATGATGTGGCCACAGCAACGCTCGACGCCAAATTGCTTGTGGGGCACGCGCTGGGGCTTGATGCGCTCGGGCTGATGACGCGCGAGATGGACGGTGTCAGCGAGGCGCAGCGCGAGGCGATTAACGCGACGATCTCACGTCGCCTGACCGGGGAATCTGTTGCGCGGATTATTGGCTATCGCGAGTTTTACGGGCTCAATTTCAAGCTGAGCGCGGCCACGCTTGAGCCGCGCCCGGACACTGAACTGCTTGTCGATCTGGCGATCAAAGCGTTGCCGAAGGGCGGGCGTTTGCTCGATTTGGGGACTGGCACGGGCTGCATTCCAATCTCCATTCTCGCCAATCGCCCAGACGGGCGTGGACATGCCTCCGACATCAATCCTGAGGCCTTGGCGATGGCGCAAGAGAATGCGCGTGCCAATGGCGTTTCGGAGCGGCTGAGCTTTTCGGCCGGGAGTTGGTTTGAGGCGCTTGAGGGGCTGGATCGCGCGGCGCGATTTGACCTCATTGTTTCCAATCCGCCCTATATTGTGAGCGAAGTTATCAACACGCTGGCGGACGAAGTGAAGAATTTTGACCCGATGTTAGCGCTCGATGGGGGCCCTGATGGTGTTGCGCCTTATCGTATTCTTGCGGCGCAGGCGGGCGGTTATCTGAAGGCAGATGGTGTGATTCTGGTCGAGATCGGCTACGACCAAGCCAATGAAGTGTCCGCACTTTTTGCCAATGCAGGGTTCTCTCAGGTGCGGGTCCACAAGGACTATGGTGGGCTGGATCGTGTTGTGGAAGCGCATCATAAAGCCTGAACAAGCAGGCGCTTTGGGCATGAGATGCGATTTTCTGCTGGCCAAAGCGCCGGGAACCGGATAGTTTGAGCGTGCTGTCAATGGCGCATCATGGGCGCCGCAGCGATCTCAAAAGTTCCAAAACGCGAAGCTGTCTTAAGACAGCGCGGCTCTGGTGATCAGAGCGACGCGAGGGAGTTTTACGGATTTCCGTTGGATCGTTGCCGAAAGCGCCCGGTCTTCATGAAGCCAGTTTTGATCCCGTTCGGTGCGCTATTTGTCACCGTGGGGTAGGGGCCAGAGCGGTTAGCCAATCCGCCCCATGATGTGACGCTTAACTTTTAGAGTTAGACATAGCGACCCGATGAGACCTAACAACCAGAACAACAAGAACCGGCAGCGTGGCCGTAACGGCGGACGCAAGCACGTTAATCCGCTCTCGCGCAATTACGAAAGCACCGGTCCGGACGTTAAGGTGCGCGGTAACGCCGCCCATATCGCCGAAAAGTATCTGCAGTTGGCCCGCGATGCGCAGTCCTCCGGTGACTCCGTCATGGCTGAAAATTATCTGCAGCATGCTGAGCACTATTTCCGCATCGTTTCTTCTGCACAGCAGGCCCTGCAGGGCACGCGTGACGGGCAGAACGGCGACTATAACGACTACGACGATGACGTCAGCGAATTGAATTCGCGCTTCGCCTCGCCGCAGCCGGTTCAGCCCGTGCATCAGCCAGAAAGCGAAGCTGAAGCTGTTGCTGACACCTCGAGCGAACAGCCTCGTGGCGACGCTGGTTCTGCACCCGCGGAAGCGGCGGCAGCTCCAGTTGAGCAGGACGGGGAAGCCGCACAGCGCAAGCCGCGTGAGCGTCGCCCACGTCGCCGTCGTCCGGTTGCCGGTGAAGGTGATGCTGCGCCGAAGGATGCAGGCGTTGCCGATGGTAGTGAACTGCCAGCCTTTCTGACTGGCGCACCAGCCAGCGCTGAATAAGCTCCGGCTCTCAGCAGAATAGAGTTTTGAAATGCCGGGCCGATGGTCCGGCATTTTTCGTTTGGTGCGCGCCTGGCTCAATATCAGTGGTTTGATGGTTGGCTAAAAATATTGCGTATCAGTCCCTTTTGATCGGATCAAAACACCCTACATCTCCATTCGAAGGGTGCGCCGCGTATGGGCATCCAACAAAACGACGCTTCCTCCGTAGCTGCGGTGCCAATTGGGCCGGGGTGCGGGTGAGAACAGGAGAGTTGAATGAATATTGAAAAATATACCGAGCGTGCGCGCGGCTTCATTCAGAGTGCGCAGACTGGCGCGCTGGGCATGGGCCATCAGCAGTTTTCGCCGCTCCACCTGCTCAAAGTTCTGCTCGATGATGACCAGGGCATGGCCAATGGCCTGATCGAACGCGCCGGGGGCAACCCTAAGCAAGCGCGCGCAGGCGTTGAAGCTGCTCTTAAAAAGATCCCGGTCGTTTCGGGCGACAATGGTCAGCTCTACATGGGCCGCGAACTGGCGCGCGTCTTTGAAACCGCCGAGCAGGCGGCGACCAAGGCTGGCGATAGTTTCGTCACCGTGGAACGACTGCTGTTGGCACTGGTGATCGAAAAAGACACCGATGCGGGCAAGGTGCTGTCGGCTGCCGGCGTCACCGCTGCTGGCATGAACCAAGCTATCGAAGACATTCGCAAGGGTCGCACGGCAGACAGCGCTTCGGCTGAAAACGCCTATGATGCGCTTAAGAAATATGCGCGCGATCTGACCGCCGATGTGCGCGAAGGCAAGCTCGATCCGGTCATCGGTCGTGACGAAGAAATTCGCCGCACCATCCAAGTGCTGAGCCGTCGCACCAAGAACAATCCGGTGCTGATTGGTGAGCCTGGCGTGGGTAAAACCGCGATCGCCGAAGGCTTGGCTATTCGCATCGTCAATGGCGACGTGCCCGAAAGCCTCAAGAACAAGAGCCTTCTGGCGTTGGACATGGGCTCGTTGATCGCGGGCGCGAAATATCGTGGTGAGTTTGAAGAGCGCCTCAAAGGCGTGCTCAACGAAGTGACCGCGGCTGATGGACAGATCATTTTGTTCATCGACGAAATGCACACGCTCGTCGGAGCGGGTAAGGGCGAGGGGGCAATGGATGCGTCCAACTTGCTCAAGCCAGCCTTGGCGCGCGGTGAGCTGCATTGCGTTGGCGCGACGACGCTCGACGAATACCGCAAGCACGTGGAAAAAGACCCCGCGCTCGCCCGTCGTTTCCAGCCCGTGTTCGTCTCCGAGCCGACGGTGGAAGATACGATTTCGATCCTGCGCGGGCTCAAGGAGAAATACGAGCTGCATCACGGTATCCGCATTTCGGACTCGGCTCTTGTGAGCGCGGCAACGCTCTCGAACCGCTATATCACCGACCGCTTTCTGCCCGATAAGGCCATCGATCTGATGGACGAGGCGGCAGCGCGCTTGCGTATGGCTGTCGATAGCAAGCCGGAAGCGCTCGATGAGCTGGATCGCAAGATCATGCAGCTCAAGATTGAACGCGAAGCGCTCAAAAAGGAAACCGATGACGGCTCGAAGACCCGCCTTGTGCGGCTTGAGCAGGATTTGGCCGGGCTCGAAGAAGAAGCGCAAACGCTGTCGGCCAAATGGCTGGCGGAAAAAGAGCGTTTGCAGGGGTCGACCAAGCTCAAGGAAGCGCTCGATACCGCACGCGGTCAGCTGGAAATTGCTCAGCGACAGGGCGATCTCGCCAAAGCGGGCGAGCTTGCCTATGGCGTTATTCCGGATCTCGAAAAGCGCCTTGGCGCTGCCGAAGCTGGCGATGGCGGCGCTGCGCCCTTGATGGCGAAGGAAACCGTGGACGCGAGCGACATTGCTGGCGTGGTGAGCCGCTGGACCGGCATTCCTGTTGATCGCATGCTCGAGGGCGAAAAGGAAAAACTGCTGCACATGGAGGCCTCGCTGGGTGGACGTGTGATCGGGCAGGCCGAAGCTGTGCGGGCGGTTTCCAAAGCCGTGCGGCGGTCGCGCGCCGGTCTGCAGGATCCACACCGTCCAATTGGCTCGTTCATGTTCCTCGGGCCAACCGGCGTGGGCAAGACCGAGCTGACCAAAGCTTTGGCGCAATTCCTCTTCGACGATGAGACGGCAATGGTCCGCCTCGATATGTCGGAGTTCATGGAAAAGCACTCTGTCGCTCGTCTGATCGGCGCGCCTCCGGGCTATGTCGGTTACGATGAAGGCGGCGTGCTCACCGAAGCTGTGCGGCGTCGGCCCTATCAGGTGATCCTTTTCGACGAAATCGAAAAGGCGCATCCCGATGTCTTCAACGTGCTGTTGCAGGTGCTCGACGATGGGCGTTTGACCGATGGCCAGGGGCGCACGGTTGATTTCCGCAATACGGTGATCATTCTGACCTCCAATATTGGGGCTGAGTTCCTGGTTGAACTGAAGGACGGCGAGTCTGTCGAATTGGCGCGGGGCAAGGTTCTGGACATGGTGAAGTCTGCCTTCCGTCCAGAATTCCTCAACCGCATCGACGAGATTTTGCTGTTCCATCGCCTTGGTCGTGAGCACATGGGCGCGATTGTCGACATTCAGTTCGGACGCTTGGAAAAGCTTCTTACTGATCGCGACATTACCCTCGAGCTGACCGATGCCGCTCGGACGTGGTTGGCGAACGAAGGGTATGACCCTGCCTATGGTGCGCGTCCACTCAAGCGCGTCATTCAGCGTGCGGTTCAGGATGAACTGGCTGACGCCATTCTCACTGGAGCCGTCAGCGACGGGGCGCGCGTGTTGATTGACGCGAACCACACCGGCATTGTCATCACCCCCAATGGGGGTTCGGTGCACTAAAACGCCGATCGAGTGACCATAAAAGGCCAGTCCGCAGGGGCTGGCCTTTTTTCTGTCTTGCGCTACCGCACACTTCCGCCCGACATGGGCTTGAGAGTGGGAGGCGAGAATGCCGGACAAAATCACCTATATCGAATTTCCAAGCGCCGACCGCGATGCGAGCGGGGCGTTCTTTGAACAGGCGTTTGGATGGGGGCGGATCAGCTATGGCCCTGCTTACGAAGGGCTTGATCAGGCTGGGATCGACACTGGGATCGATGCTTCGAGTGATCGCGTTTCAGCGCCGCTGGCAATTGTTCAAACCGACGATCTGGATGCCGCTCAGGCGCGCGTTCTGGCAGCGGGTGGTGTTATCACCAGACCGCAGTTTGATTTTCCAGGCGGGCGACGGTTTCATTTTCGGGAGCCGGGCGGCTGCGAATTGGCGGTGTTCGTTGAGCGCCTCTAACCGGCGCTCAACACCAAAGACTATTGGGCTTGCGCCACTGACACGGCAGCTGGTTCGCGCAGCATCAGCTCATTGATCTGAGCGATGGTCTGCTCAAAGTCCGACTTGTTGCGTTCTGGCAGAACATTATCCTTAGGCAGTTTCACGCTCAGAGGATCGACAAGATTGCCGTTGATCGAGATTTCGTAGTGCAGGTGGGGCCCAGTCGACTGACCGGTTGAGCCAACATAGCCAATGACCTGCCCCTGACGCACCTTGCTGCCGGCACTAAGCCCATCGACAAAGCGCGAAAGGTGGCCGTAAGCGGTCTCATAGCCGTTAACGTGCTGAATTTCGATCTTATTGCCATAGCCGGACTGCCATTTGTAATAGGTGATGACGCCATCGCCACCGGCATAAATTGGCGTACCCGTCCGCGCGGCGAGGTCAACGCCGGTATGCAGACGGCGGGTCTTAAAGATCGGGTGGATGCGATAGCCAAAGCGCGAACGTAGCGTGCCGCCGCCTTCGAGCGGACGGCGATTGAGGAAGCGCTTACCCGTTTCGCCATTGGGATCGTAGAAATCATTGGCGCCTTCTGGCGAGGTGAAGCGATAGAACTCGCGCTTGCTGCCCCCCAAATTCAGCGCCACATACAGCAGCTCTGGCTTGGTTTCGGCGGTTTCCCCGGTTTTGAGGATTTCAATCGTATCGCCGGCCGTGATGCGACGGGTCATATCGATATCATAGGCATACATGCCGATGATGCGTTCGATGGTTTCGTCGTCCAAATCGTGTTTGCGGCCGGTTTCCCAAATAGAGCGATAAACGGTGGGCAGATTGCCCACGTTGATCTGTTCGACGTCTTCCTTGGGGAACTCCACCCAGTCAGGCTGCAGGCCGACCACATATTTTCCATTGTCCGACAGCGCCACGGTGGCGACGTGTCGGTCGCCCGGCGCACCATCCGGCATGTAGATGGACATGCGATAGGGCACGAGGCTGGAAGCTTCGTTTGACAATGGGCCATAAAGAATGCGCAGACGAATGCCTGCCGGAAGGCCACCGGAGGGAATGAGATTGGCGACAGTTTGCTCAACCATGGCCACTTGGCTGCGGGTGAAACCATTACGCACGAGAGTGTCTGCCAATGGACCCACAGCGCGCACCGTCAAGAAACGCTCGGTGCGGCCAGCTTCGCTGTCGCTGCCCAGCGTAGTCTTGGGCACAGCGGTGACGTTTTCGGCAATGCCGGTTACGATGTTTTCGGAGGTCGCGCCGGGCGTTGCCAAGCTCTGCACCGATGGGGCGATGGAGGCATAGGCGAGGGCGGGGACAAAGTCGTCGCCGCTGACGCTCAACTGGGTGATGCCGCGCACGAAATCGGCGGCCAGTTCATCGCTGATGGCGGGTGCGGGGACCAGATTGTCGGGTAGGGCGGCCTGTTGGACCGCGACTTCGCCTTCAATATCGGTGCCGTAGATGTCCTTAGCCAAATCGAGAACGGCGGTCTGCAGGGGCTGGGTCTTATTGAGAATAGCCACTGGATCATAATCGGGGACACCGGCAGACAGCTGCGTGGCTGTCGTGGCCAGGGTCGCGCGAATGCGAATGAACGGCTGATTGCGGATCACCTCACGGCCGTCCACCACTTGGCGGGTAGAGGCTTCAATGACTTCTTTATCCGAACGCGTCGCAGCCACGGGGCGCTGACGGGAGGTTTTGGAAACGAAATCGGTCGCAACCGGCTGATTAATGCGCGGTGCCGCGAGTTTCAGCGCGGCATAGGCCGTCGAGAATGTATCTTGTCCTTGGAAGGAGACGAACAAAGCCGCACCCATGACGAGGACGCTGGTCAGGCCAGTCAGCACTGTGCCGCTCAGCCAGGCAAAGCTGAGTTCACGTCCTTGCGGAATGTCGCCGTCGGTCGATTGTACCGTTAAGGCCGGGCTGTCTTCAAAGCCAGCGGAGCGGAGAAGCGAAACCTGACGTCGTCTTTGCGCTGCGTTCAACGCACCATCCTTAGTTTATTCAAACGCGTGGGGAGAGCCGCGCCCAATGAGCCGGCATTTGCATTCCCTAACGCGCGTTAACCTAGTCAGAGCTGGCCCTGAGATCAATGCTTGAGCACTCATCATGTCTAAATGCGGCCAAACTAGGAGTATTTCACCCCGGAAAGCGCCTGCGCAGTGGTGATTGCGGCGGTCTCAAAGAAAAATTAACCATAAGGTCTTGCGTGCCGCGCGGAATCTCCTATTTATCCCTCATAGCCGCGAGCCCTTATGCGCCGCGGGTTTGACGGGAGTAATCCACAACGGGTTCTCACGGCGGTGATTTTTCTGCCGAAATTTCCGTAGACCCTGTTGACGGGGAAAGGGGCTGCCCCTATAACCCGGTCATCGCTGCAGAGCACAGCGCCTTCCGGCACTGAGTTCTAGCGGCACAGATATCTGAAAGATCAGGCAGTTTAGCCGGTAACGGCGCAAAAAGCTTTGTCTCTAAGAACTCCGGAAGTTTTGCTTCCAAAATGACGTGTCCGGTTTGTAGCCGATGGGTCAGCTCTTTGACATTGTGAAGATTGAAGAAAGAGAAACGTGGACGGCGAGGTTCTTGCGAACGGAAGCTGGGGTTTACTCCGGTGGAAGTTATACAAGACTTCGATGGGTGCACGTTTCTAGAGGTACACTCTTTTAGCGCTTTTTAGCGCAATTTGATGTGTGTCCTCGTCAAAACGCAAACGTGCATCTAGCGACAATAGTCATGATTAAACTTGAGAGTTTGATCCTGGCTCAGAACGAACGCTGGCGGCAGGCTTAACACATGCAAGT
>NZ_JABBDZ010000006.1:0-195807 GCF_012847305.1 Devosia sp. MC1541 | reverse complement strand
ACCTTGGCCAATCTGGCCTACAACTTCGACCGCCTCGTCTTCCACGAAAAGCGCGCAACCGCGCCATGAGTCTGCCCGGATGACCGGGAAACGCCGTCAATGGGCACCGCCGATCGCCAAACGCCGCGCCAAATCTGCTCAAACACGGAAATCAGACGACCACAATCGCAGCCGCAGGCTCAGCGAGCCAGTTCTTGCGGGTCTTCAGCTACGGCAAGTAGCGATGACATGATGCGCAAGAGCGAGAAGCCGAACATCTCTGACATTCTAATGCAATGGCACCAGAGCAGGATGCAGCTCAAACACTGCCGTTTGACTTTTATTTAAAAATGACAGAACAATAGGCAGTAACAAAACTATATTTTAGTTTTTTTCCAAATGGAAACGCGCTGTGACTTAACAGTGCAACAAAGTCACTTCCAAAGGGCGCACTCCCAGCAGAAGTGATTGGGCCCCGACTTTCGGTCGGGGCCCTTTTTATTAGTCTTTATTCCAAGAAGGCTTAGAGCCCGCGCAATTTGCGCAGGTTCACTGCATAGGTCTCAAAATCAGAGATCGGACGGCGCGCGACGCCGCTCTCTTCCGCTGCCTTTGCCACGGCGATCGAAACTCGCTCAATCAAACGCGGATCGAACGGGTTCGGGATCAGCTTCTCGCGACCGAAGGTGCTTGCAGAACCGTCAAGTTCGGCTTCCTGCGCCAGCTCAGCAATTGCCTGCGCTGCAGCTGCCTTCATCGCTTCGTTGATCGTGGTTGCGCCGCAATCGAGCGCGCCACGGAACAAGAATGGGAAGCACAGAACGTTGTTCACCTGGTTGGCATAGTCCGAACGACCCGTGCAAACCATAGCGTCTGGGCGCGTGGCCTTTGCCAATTCTGGCATGATTTCCGGAATTGGGTTGGAGAGACCCAAGATCAGCGGATTTTCCGCCATATTGGTCATCATCTCTGGCTTGAGCGCGCCAGCCTTGGAAAGACCAACAAACACGTCTGCGCCATCCATAACTTCGCTCAGCTGGGTCTTGTCGGTATCCTGAGCGAAAGCTGCACGCCAACTATCAACCGAGCCAACACGCGCGGTCGTGACGAGACCCTTGCTGTCCGCCAGCCAGATGTTCTCGCGCTTAGCGCCAACAGCGATGAGCATGTTCATGCAAGCGATAGCCGCAGCACCTGCACCCGATGTGCAGATCTTGATCGAGCCAATATCCTTGCCGATCAGCTTCATCGCATTGAGGACAGCAGCAGCCACGATGATCGCAGTACCGTGCTGATCGTCATGGAACACTGGAATGTTCATGCGCTCGCGCAAGGCTTCTTCGATTTCGAAGCACTCTGGAGCCTTGATGTCTTCAAGGTTCACACCACCAAAGCTTGGAGCGAGCGGCGCAACGATCTCGATGAACTTCTTCGGATCCTGCTCGTCAACTTCAAGGTCAATAGAGTCAATGCCAGCAAAGGTCTTGAACAGAACGGCCTTGCCTTCCATCACCGGCTTGGACGCCAGCGCACCAATATTGCCAAGGCCCAGAACGGCAGTGCCGTTTGAAATCACGGCAACGAGATTGCCCTTGGAGGTGTAGCGGTAAGCCGCCTCTGGGTTCGCTGCAATTTCTTCACAAGGAATAGCAACGCCTGGCGAATAGGCGAGCGAGAGGTCGCGCGTGTTCGCGAGTGGCTTGGTCGCGACGATAGCGAGTTTACCCGGGGTCGGATACTCGTGGAAATTAAGCGCTGCGTCCTTCAGGCTGGAATTATCGACGGTCATACGGTCCTACACATGTCGAAGGGGCGGCCAGCGATGACCGCCCCTCAATAGATTCGCCCATTTTGGGCCAGTAGGAGAATGAACCCAAATTACATCGAAAAGAGAACATAGCCTTTCGACGCATGGACGATAAAGTGCAAAAACGTCTACCGGTGCAAGACCTTAGTCCTGGCCTACAACAAGCGACTTCTTGAGGAAGCTACGCGTGTTACCCTTAGGAAAATCGGGCAGTTCGCCAAAAACTTCGTAACCAGATTTTTTGTAAACATGCAGCGCGTGCGCGCTGAACGTGTCGATGTGCGCCGAATGGCAACCGCGCTGGCGCGCTTCGGCCTCAGCCGCCTCAAGCATGCGACCAGCGAGCGATTGCCCGCGCGTGCTTTCATCGATCCACAGCCACTGGGTATAGAGCCAGCCCCAAGCCGTGTAGCCGGAAATCCCCCCAACGATCTCGCCGCTGTCGTTGCGCACGACCACGGCGAGATTTTGCTTTTCCGACGGCCCCACCATCGCCTGATTGAAAGAGGCAAGCCCCTTGCTGATGGTGTCGAGATCTTCAGCAGCGGGCGAGGCAGTGACGTCGAATACAAGCATTTTACTGAACCAGAATGCCACCAGTCATCGGATGCGGCGCACCCGTCGTGGTGGGGAAGCTAATCGGCATATTGCGCAGAACACGTACTGCGAGGAAGGCAAAGCATTCCGCTTCCACGGCGTCGCCGCGCCAACCCACAGCTTCTGCCGGCACCGCTTCCACGCCCGCACGGACATTGAGCATAGCCATGATTGCCGGGTTATGACGACCGCCCCCGCAAACGATCAGCTTGTCTGGACGTCCGGGCAGAATGTCGAGCGCCTTACCAACGGCCCCCGTGGTGAATGCCGTCAACGTCGCCGCGCCATCATCCGCGCCAAGGCCTTCGGCCATGGTGTGGAGGAAGTCGAAACGGTCGAGCGATTTTGGATAGGGCGCTGAGAGATATTTATGGGTCAAGAGTTGCGCGAGGCGCTCTTCGTCAACCGTGCCGCGCAGTGCCATCGCACCATTGCGGTCCATTTCGCCTAGGCCCAGCGACTTTACAAAGTCGTTGATCGGGGCATTGGCCGGACCTGTATCGAAAGCCACGAGCGTGTCTGCACCATCCCAATAGGTGACATTGGAAACGCCGCCCAGGTTGAGCACAGCGGTCTTGCCATCAACATGGCCCAGCGTGCGCAGCAACGCTTGGTGATAGACAGCCGCCAAAGGCGCGCCCTGCCCGCCAGCACGCACGTCCGCCGAGCGGAAGTCATAGGCAACAGGGATGCCGAGGATTTCGTTCATCAGCTTGCCATTGCCCAGCTGACGGGTTGCACCAATGCGACCCGGAACCGGCGCGCGGTGCAATACTGACTGGCCATGGAAACCCACGACGCCAATGTCCGACGGTTTGAGACCAGCTTGGGCGACGAGGTCGGCCACAGCCGCAGATTGCGCACGGGTCAGCGCATCTTCAGCCTTGGCGAAAATGGCCGGCTCTTCGCCCTCAAAATTCCAAACCCGGGCTTCCGCCAATGCCTGCTCCAGCATATCGCGGATGTCTGCGGGATAGGGCGCGAGCGTATATGCACCAAATTCGCTGATCGTCTCGCCATCGGTGCGCAACAGCGCAACGTCGATGTTTCCGTCCAGCACCGTGCCTGTCATCAGGCCAACAGCCCAAATCGGCTCCATGTGCGTCTCCTAGTTTGCGTTGATAGCGTCAGCCACAGCGCGACGGAGCGGAATAATACCGCTGTCGAAATGGCGCGTGGGGTGAACGCGATTGGTAAGAAGTGTCCAGGCATGACCGCGCTCGAAATCGAGCCAGAGGCCAGTGCCGGTAAATCCAGTGTGCCCGATGGTGGAAGAAGAGCTGAGCTCCCCGCCAGACCAGCCCTCATAGGGGCGCTCCCAGCCATGGGTGCGACGCCCCGAAAGCGGCGTGCGGATCAGTGCGTTTTCGCCCGCAGACTGCAGTTTTTCCGCAGCGAAGTCGAGGACTGAAGAGACCGTGCCAAATAGCCCTGCGTGACCAGCACCATTGAGCGCCGAGCAATTGTCGTCATGCACTTCGCCAACGAGAACGCGATGACGCCAATAGCAATCTTCGGTCGCTGCAGTATTGTCCGGATCAGCGCCCCAAGCAAACCCCTTGCCCGGATCAAGATCGCGGATCCAGCACTTGTTCAGCCGCTCCAGCACAAAGCCGAGAAGGATGAAGTTGATATCAGAATAGACCGAAGGTCCTGCCGTATACTCATATTGCAGAATAAGCGTACGCAGCAGGTCCGGGTCACGCCCATAGGCGTAGAAGGGAATGACGGCTGGGAACGGCGTCTGATGCCCGAGGCACTGACGGAAGGTAACGTTCCGCTCCCAATTGTCGAGATTGTAATGGCGGAAGTCTGGCAGGACGGAGGTGATCGGCTTGTCGAGGTCGATCGTCCCCGCTTCTGCCAAAGCCAGAATACGCTCGGTGGTAAAAAGCACTTTGGAGAGCGAGGCCAGATCGAACCAAGTGTCCTCGGTCATCGCCCGCGCCGCAGGAACGGTCTGAGCCTGCCCCATAACGCGGGTGACACGATTGCCGTCGCGATCGACAAGGCCCAAAATCCCACCGGGGATTTTACCGGCCTCAATCGCCGCCGCAACCGGCGCGAACGCCCGATCGAGCTTGCTCTCCAAAATACCCATAGGCCTAAGCCTCCAACCGCACCTGATGATCCGCCCCGGCCTGACGCCACTGCGCCGCTGGCGGTTCATAACCCACCGGACGCACGAGTGATGGCACTTGCGTATTGTCGACAGCAAAACTCTGACGACGACGCTCAACCGCCGGAACGGCGGAAATCAGGCGCTTGGTATAGCTGTGCTGTGGATCGGCCAGGATCGACTTGGCGTCGCCAATTTCCACCACCTGCCCCGCGAACATAACCGCCACGCGGTGCGAGATGCGTTCCACTACGGCCATATCATGCGAGATGAAGAGGTAAGCGAGGTTGAACTCTTTTTGCAGTTCAACCAAAAGCTCAATCACCTTGGCCTGAACCGAAACGTCGAGCGCCGACACAGCTTCATCGAGAACAACGACGTCAGGGTTGAGCATGAGCGCACGCGCAATGCACAGGCGCTGGCGCTGACCACCCGAGAACTGATGCGGGAAACGCACGAGCGCGTCTTCCGGCAAGCCAACACGTTTTAAGAGAAACAGCATACGCTCGCGCAGTGCTGCATCCATTTTGCCGCCATTGGCAATCGCTGGCTCGGCCAACAAAGCCTCAACGTTCAAGCGCGGATTGAGCGACGCAAACGGGTCCTGAAACACCATCTGGATAGGACGACGCGAGCGACCGGTTTTAGCGTCGATCTCACCACGGTGCTTTTGCACGAGGCCGAGAACAGCACGCGCGGTTGTCGACTTTCCGCAACCGCTTTCGCCGACGATCCCGAGCGTTTCGCCCGGCATCAAATCAAAGCTCACCCCATCAACGGCATGGATCGCGCCTGTCAACTTGAAGAACTTTTTCTTCATTGGGAACCGTACGGCCAGATCAGACACCTTGACGATTGGCTCCATGCCTTCGGCACGTGGGCTATCGGTGCGGACCGAGCGGCCCGAGGTGAAGTGTGGCACGGCATTGAGCAGATGCTTGGTGTACTCATGCTGGGGGTTGTCGAGCACTTCATCGGCAGCGCCCTGCTCCACACACACGCCATTTTGCATGACCATGATGCGATCAGCGATACCGGCAACAAGGCCGATATCATGGGTGATGAAAATCATCGACATCCCCGTCTCTGCCTTAAGCTCAGAGAGGAGCGCCATGATCTGGGCTTGCACGGTAACGTCGAGTGCCGTGGTCGGCTCGTCAGCGATGAGGAGGCGCGGGCTCGCGGCCAAGGCCATGGCAATCATCACGCGCTGGCGCATACCGCCCGAGAGCTGATGCGGGAAATATGCCGAGCGCGTTGCCGCATCCGGAATACGAACGCGCGCCAAAACCTCGAGCATCGCCTTTTTGGCCGCTTCGCCTTTGAGCCCGTGGCTCAGACGAAACGCTTCTTCGATCTGATCGCCAATCGTGTGGACCGGATTAAGCGAGGTCATCGGCTCTTGGAAGATCATGCCAACGTCGCGACCGCGCAGCGAGCGCATGGTCACTTCATCAGCCGAGGCGACATCGACCACAGTGCCGTCTTGGCGCTGCAGTTTGATCGACCCACTGATCACCTTGCCACCGCCAAAATCGACGAGGCGGTTGATCGACAACGCTGTCACCGACTTGCCTGAGCCACTCTCGCCAACGATGGCGAGCGTTTGTCCTGGCAGAAGGTCAAAGCTTACGCCATGCACGACTTCATTAGCCTGCGGATCGCGGCCAAAGCCGACCTTCAGATCTGTTACGGAAAGCAGTGGGGTGGTCATGCTGCCCTCCTCTGAGTACGCGGATCAAGAATGTCACGCAGCGCATCGCCGGTGAGGTTAAAGCCCAAAATGCCGAGCATGATGGTCAAGGCTGGGAAGATCATCAGCCACGGCGCCTGCTGCATCAAATTCTTGCTTTCGGCCAGCATCACCCCGAGAGACGGGGTCGGAGGCTGTGTACCAAGGCCAAGGAACGAGAGACCCGCTTCAGTGAGCAATGCCCACGCCAGAGCCAAAGTCACCTGCACGGCGAGCGGAGCCACAAGATTGAGCAGCAAGTGGCGGCTCAAAATATAGGGCTGCGACGAACCAAAAGTGCGCGCTGCATCGACGAAGTCGCGGTTTTTGAGCGACAGCGCCGGGCCACGCACAACGCGAGCAAAGATGGGGATGTAAACCAGCGCAATCGCGAACACCGAAGTGAATGTGCCCGGACCAACAATGGCAATGATGAGCAGGGCAAGCAGGATCGCTGGGAAGGCGAGCAGGATGTCCATGATGCGCATGAACAAGCCATCCCACAATCCGCCCCACCAAGCCGACAACAGGCCAATAATGGTGCCGACGACCGTCGCAATGGCCACCGCCGCAAAGGCAATGATCAGCGACTGACGAATGCCAACCATCAGACGGCTCAACGTGTCACGACCAAGCAGATCCGTTCCGAACCAATAGGTGGCGCTCGGCCCCTTGAGGCGGTCGATAGCAAAAAGCTTGAGTGGGTTGTGCGGCGTCAAACTCAACGCGCCCAAAATGGCGACGATGAGATAGACGGAAATGATAACCAGCCCGATCCGACCTGACGGATGCCGAGCAAGAGCGCCAAGAACTTTGCGCATCAGCGGTTTCCGATACGAATACGCGGATCGAGCGCCACATAGGCGAGATCGACCAGCAGGTTAACCACGAGGAAGTTGAAGGCGATAAACAGCACCGAGCCCTGCACCAGCGCATAGTCGCGCTGTGTGATCGCATCGAGCGTCAAACGACCAACGCCGGGCAGTGCAAAAATCTGCTCAACGATAACGGCACCGCCCAACAAATAGCCGAACTCGACACCCGCAAGGGTCACAACCGGGATCAGCGCATTCGGCAGTGCATGACGCCAAACAACGCTGCGCGGCGAAGCGCCCTTGGAGCGCGCCGTACGGATGTAGTCGTCACTCAACACATCCAGCATGGACGAGCGCGCAATGCGCGTCACAGACGCAGCAAAGGCAAAACCAAGCGTGATTGCCGGGAAAATAAGCTGACCAATGCTCGCCAATGGGTCCTGCAACAGCGGGGTAAAGGTCCCCATTGCAGGCACAAAGCCGAAGAATACTGACAGCACAAAAATGATCAGCACGCCGACGACGAAGCTTGGGGTCGATTGCCCCAGCATGGCCAGCATACGAATACCAAGATCGCTTGGACGCTCATTGCGAGTCGCTGCCAGAACACCGAGCGGAATACCGATAGACATGGCAATAACCATGCTCATCAGCGCCAGCTGCAAGGTGAGCGGGAAACGCTCGAGAATGACGGTCATGACGGGCTTGCCATAAATCGTTGAAATGCCCAGGTCGCCCTGGAACACGCCACCAATCCAGCGCAGATACTGCGACCAAACCGGTTGATCTATGCCGAAATAATTAGCCAATGCGGCACGCTGGTCGGGCGTAAGCAGCCCTGCTTCAGTGCCAAGCATGGCGGTGATCGCGTCACCCGGAACCATCCGGATTGCCCCGAATACGAGGATCGAAACCCCCAAAAGGATCAGCGGAAATGTGATGAGCCGCTGTACCACGTAATTCATAAAACCCGTCCTGCGGACGAGGCTGGCCGAAATGACCAGCCTCAGATTGCATTAATTACTGAATGGAGACCGTGGTCAGACCAAACAGAGTGCCTGTTGGCGACGATTCAAAGCCAACAACGTTCTTCTGCGAAGCGGTGTAGCTATAACCGGTCGAGAGCCACAGCCATGGAGCCTGTTCGGCCATGTGGCGTTCCCATTCCTGGAAGACTTCCTTGCGGGCAGCCGGATCGGTTTCCCACTGACCCTGCTTGAGCAGAGTGTCCGACTTTTCGTCGAGGAAGTTGGAAACCTTCTGCAGGTTGCCTTCATTGGTGAAGTAGCGGTTGTACATCGGATATGGATCCGGACGGCCGCCGTTCTGCGCAACTGCCATATCGAAATCACCCTTGAGCCAGGTGTCGACATAGACGTTGAGTTCCATCATTTCGATTTCGAGCGTTACGCCGATTTCTGCCAGCTGTGCCTGCAGAACCTGAGCCTGCGACGCTGCGGTTGGCGGCTCGCCAGTCGCTGCAATCACCTTGACGGAGAATGGCTCAACGCCAGACTGCTCCATCAGCGACTTCGCAGTTGCGATGTCCTGGTTGTAGCAAAGCAGGGTCGATGGGTCCTGAGCAAATGCTGGCATGGTCAGAGGACCGGTGACAGCACCTTCACCAGCAAGCGCTGCGTCAACGATTTCCTGACGGTTGATCGCGCAGCTCATAGCCTGACGCACGAGCAGATTGTCCATCGGCGCACGGGATGGGTTCAGCTGCAGCACGTTGTAAGCAAGACCGGTAACGCGGTTGAGCGTCAGGTTCTGCTCGTTCGGGACGAGGGTTGCAACCAGCGGGTCGTTGAGCAGAGCAAAGTCGGTCTGGCCAGCGCGGAGCGAAGCCAGGATCGCGGTTTCGTCTGGCAGAACCGAGATGTTGATGCCTTCGATGGCGATTGCGCCACCAGCCCATTCGGTGTTGGTCTTGAGAACTTCCTTGGAGTTTGGCTCCCAGGATTCAAGAATGAACGGACCCGAGCCAACAGCAGTGTTGCCGACGTTGCCAGCTTCAATTTCGCTAGCAGGAACGATCGCCGCGTTCACGGTTGCCATAGCAACCAGCAGCGGCACGTCTGGGGTCGAGAGGTTGAAAACAACGGTCTCAGCATCTGGGGTGTCGATGCTCGCGATGGTCAGGAAGTTCGCGCGCGCAGCGGCACCGGTTGCTTCGTCCATAAGACGATCAAACGAAGCCTTGACGTCAGCTGGGGTAACAGCCGCACCGTTGGTGAACTTGGCCTTTGGATCGAGCTTGAAGGTCAATGTCTTTGCGTCTGGCGCAAATTCCCAAGACGCAGCGATCGCAGGAACAACGTTCAGATCTGCGTCCAGACGAACCAGAGGCTCATAGATCAGCTCAAGCAGGCGGAGCGAAGAAAACGCAGTCTGCTTGTGTGGATCAAGGCCAGTGGCGTCCTGCGACCAAGCCATATTCAAAGTTGCGGCCTGTGCCGGCAGCGCAAAAGCTGCGGTCGACAGAGCCGTTGCCACGGCAAGCCCAGCGATGAGCTTACGGGATGTCATCCAGTTCATACTTCCCTCCATAGGACCAGCCTGAACACAGAGCTCGGCTGGATTGGTATCGACGCCCTTGCTCTTTTAGGAGCCAAAGCGAACGCCCGGCAGGATTAAACCTGTCTGGGGCAATTCCAGCTAGCGTATGAACCCACACCCTTCTCTGTCAATAATTTTCAGATGTCTTGTCTCGTTTGAACTTTTGTTACACACAAGAGTCAAATCTGCGAACAAATTGGCTAAGACCGGTTTCGCAGAGGAGGATGTGAGGAACAGCTTTGGGCATACAGTCGACGATTGAAGCTTCGACCAGTAAATTTACCCCAGCAACACAGCGTGTGGCCTCGGCGGTGCTCGCAAACCCAACCCTGGTCATGGAAAAGACGATTTCCGAATTGGCCAGTTGTTGCGACACATCAGTGGCTTCCGTGGTGCGATTCTGCCGCATCCTCGGTCTTTCGGGTTATGCCCAATTGCGCATGACGCTCGCGACGGAACTGGGCCGCGAAGCCGCTCAATTTGGCTCCGCCCAAACGCTCGGCGCTGAAATCGCCAAGTCCGACACCCTCCAAGAGATCGCCTCAAAGATCGCATCGCTCGAAATGCTCGCCATTGATGAGACTGTGAGCGGGCTCGATTATGAAGTGCTGGATCGCGTTGTAGCGCTCATTGACCAAGCGCCCCGCATTCTACTGTTTGGAATTGGCGCGAGCCAATTTGTGGCGCGAGATCTCCACCACAAGCTTTTCCGCATCGGCCGCAGCGCGTTTCTTCTCACCGATACCCATGAGGCATGGTCTTCAGTTCTGCTCGCACCAAAGAGCACAGTGGCCATCGGCTTCTCGCACTCGGGCGAAACAGCCGACACGGTGCGGTTCGTAGAACTGGCCCGCGACGCTCACCTGCACACACTGGCCATCACCGGCAGTCCAGATTCCTCTATCGCCCGCGCCGCGCAGGATCGCCTCACGACCAGCGCCCGCGAAAGTCACCTCCGCGCGGGCGCTATGGTGAGCCGCATTGCGCAACTGCTCATTGTCGACTGCCTGTTTATGGGCGTCGCGCGTCAGCGCTATGATGAAACCATCGACGCCCTACAACGCACGCGCGACGTTACCCACCCGCGCTGATCACTGCCCCCAAAGCGTCATTGCCGCCATGTCGATGACCCCATCACGATAGATAAGACCACCGGGACGATCTTGCGCCAGCAAAAGTGGACCATCCAAATCCACCCAGCGCGCCGATGCCGCCAACAGCGCAGCAGGGGCCATAGACAGCGAACTGCTCACCATGCAACCAACCATGATCGACATATTAAGGTATTGAGCGCGTTCCACGACCGCCAAAGCCTCCGTCAGTCCACCAGTCTTATCGAGCTTGATGTTGATCGCATCGTACCGCGTTACCAACTCGTCGATCCCGGCGAGCGCATGTGCGCTTTCATCGGCGCAGATCAAGACCGGATGATCAATTTCGGCCAAACGCCAATCATCCGATGCCGGCAGCGGCTGCTCGACCAGCTCAACCCCCAATTGCGCTGAGAGCGCCAACATCGGCTCCAGTACGTCCGCGGTCCAGCCCTCATTGGCATCCACCAAAAGCCGTGCATTGGGCACAGCCGCCCGCACAGCTTTAAGCCGCTCCGCATCGCCCTCAGCACCAAGCTTCAATTTCAAAAGAGGCATATGCGCGGCCTTACGTGCGGCCTCGGCCATACTCTCAGGCCGATCAAGGCTAATGGTGAAGGCTGTCGCGACATGTGACGGCAACTCCAGCCCACACATATCTGCAACTCTTAGCCCCCGCTCCCGCGCTTCTAAATCCCACAGCGCACAATCCAGGCCATTGCGCGCGGCGCTCGGCTTCAGCGCCTTGAGCAGACCCTGACGATCCAGCCCACCAGCGATCAAGCTGGCCATAGTTTCAATCGTTGCGACCGTTTCCGCAGGCGTTTCACCATATCGCGGATAGGGCACGCATTCGCCCCGCCCAATGACGCCGTCGCGCTCGATCTCAACTGTGACCACGGCCTGTTCGGTACGGCTCCCCCGAGAGATAGTGAACTTGCCGGCGATAGGGAAAACATCGATCGAGGCACGAAGGTGTGTAGTCATTCTATGGGCTCAATTATAGGCGGTCAGCAGGAACCGGCGCTGCTCGATTTCTGCGGGGTCACAACACGTCTAGCAACAAAAAACCCGGCCTCAAAAGAGACCGGGCACAATTGGTCGGAGTAGAGTGATTCGAACACTCGACCCCCTGCTCCCGAAGCAGGTGCGCTACCAGGCTGCGCTATACTCCGTCAGGCACAGCAATCATTTCTGACTGCGTTGCTTGGCTAATAACGCCCTAACTGAACATCTTCAAGCACCCTCGCACTCAAATTCTATGCGCCCAATGGCACTGAATGCAACGCTCGGAGTTCATCCCATTCCGATCACAAATCACGTTTCCGCGATAATTCGAATGGCACAACCACACCGATATCGTTAAACACATTGAAATAACAATGACGCCACAATCCAAGACGCCCAATAGACTTCAATACAATACTTTAGAGGATATGATTGAGCTCCACCAAAGCAGCCAATAAGCCTAAATCTCGACGCGGATTACCGCTTCGATCATTTATCGCTCTGGTGATTTTTATCGCCATGCTGCCTCCGGTAGTGATGCTCTCGTTAACCCTAATGCGCGTTTCAGACGCCAACCGTGAGACGGCGGAACAGCGCTTCCTCGACAACGCTGCGCTGATTGCCGGGCTTGTCGAGAGTGCGGTGGCGGCGCACGCTTCAATGATCAGCTCCCTAACAGCAGATCAGGATCAACTCATTCCGCTCGCCCGTCACTTTGGCGGCAATATCGACATCACCCGGCAGCCCAGTCAGAGCCTCGCCGAGAGCGCGCCGCAAACATGGCGGCTGGGCAATCTCTACGACATTGAAGAAGGGGTGAGCGGCCGCGTCCCCCTCACCATCCCTCTGGCAAACGGCGACAGCCAGATAAATCTACACGCGACGCCAAGGCGTTGACGCGCAATATCGATCTCTCGTCTAGCGCCAATTCAGACCTGCTGATCGCGCGCGTCGACGGCAATGGCCGCGTGGTTGCGCGCTCCGCCCAGCAGGAGCGGTTTTTGGGCCGTCCGGTGCCGACATGGAGCGCGCTGCTTGCTGTCGGCGCCGATACCGGCCTTTTTGACGCTGAAACGTTAGAAGGCGACACAATCACCTTCGGCTTCTCGAAGGTGAGAAACACAGACGGCTGGGCGGTCGTAATCGGGCTACCCAAAGCGGTCTTCCAAGCACGTTGGCAAGAACCGATGGCCGTGCTGGCCATTGGCGCAATTATCACCGTCTTCGCAACGATTGCCCTCTCGAGTTGGATGGCCTCGCTCATCGTTACCCCGGTGACAGGTCTTGTGCAGCGCGCCCGCAGTATTTTGCGCGATGAACCTTTGGCTGAGGACTTGGCCCCAACTCCAGTCATTGAGTTGGCCGAACTCCAGACGGCGCAGACGCGCGCCCAACAAGTGCTGCTCGAACGCGCACGTGAGCTCTCCATCAGCAATCAACGGTACCGCGCCTTGGTCAAAGTTGGCGCGCTCGCTACGTGGCGCACCGACGTTGAAGGCAAGAGGCTTGAACTGGAAGGCTGGGAAGAGCTCAGCAATGAGCCGTGGCAGCACGATCCAAGCTAGTCAAATCTCGTTCACCCCGAAGACAGCCCCTACACAGCCGACGTCTGGGAGCAAAAACGTCGGTCTCCAGAACCCTTGGTCTTGGAGTTCCGCATCAGGGTGGGCGTAGATGACACTGCGTGGATTAAATGCAGGGGCGCTCCCATTCTCAATGACCTGGGCGACGTCATCGAATGGATTGGCACATTCGAGAATATCGATGAGCAGAAGCGCCAACATTTGCGCATCAGCCATCTCGCCTATCACGACAGCCTCACCGGCCTTGCCAATCGCAGTCAATTGGATGAGCACTTAGAACAAGCCTGGGAAGGCTTGGAGCACCAGCGCCAAAGCGCGCTCCTCTATATCGACCTTGATCGGTTCAAACAGGCCAATGATCGCTATGGACACGCCGTTGGCGACGAAATCCTGCGCCATGTCGCCGAGCGCCTCCAAGGCCTAACGCGGCCCGGGGACATTGCTGCCCGCATGGGCGGGGATGAGTTTGCCCTTGTCCTGCATGACATTCAGGACCCCAGCGTTGCCCTTCTCGTGGGCATGCGCATCGTCAAAACGCTCTCCCGGCCCTACAATCTCTCAGGGCAGCTGATCGAAATCGGCGCCAGTGTCGGCATCTCGCTGCTGACGGTCGACAGCGTGGACATCGTCTCGTGGCTCAAGCAAGCCGACAGCGCTCTTTACGCCGCCAAATCGGCAGGTCGGAACCGCTGCATGATGTTCGAAGAGTTCGATAAGGTCGAGCAAAAGCTCTAACCTGCCGCAAAGCGCTTCCGTTCCCAAAAAATCTTCTGTGTCGCAGTAGGCAAAACTTGCGCACACTAGGCTTTGTATTTCCTAACGAATTCAATTAACCATGAGCCCAAGCGGCACATTTTTCCTAGCAAGCGAGCACATATTACCTACTAACTCATTGAAAAATATATATTTTTATAAAATATCAGCGCCTGAAAACTGCCGGACAGCCGTGTAACTGTTGACCCCTCATTGCGAGGGAGAAACGCAGGAAGCGGACATGATGGTTGAAATGGCTGCCGAGAAATTCGGCGACAGCATCACAGGACCAGTGCGAAACGATCAGTTTTCGCCCCGTGTTGTGCAGGCGCCAGTGCCAACAGAACGCCCCATGGACGAAGACGACCTCCTCTTAAGACGCATTGCCGAACACGACGAGGCTGCTTTCCGCGCGCTGGTTGAACGCCATGTCGATCGCGCCTTCGCCCTTGCCTTGCGCATCCTCAACAACGAAGCCGACGCTGATGATGTCGTACAAGATGTGCTGCTGAAGGTTTGGACCACTCGCGGTACGTGGCAGGAAGGTCGCGCGCGTTTTTCAACCTGGCTTTATCGCGTCGTCACCAATCGCTGCCTTGACCTGCGTCGTCGCCCACGCACCGAAGACATCGAAACTGCCCCTGATGTTCAGGATGATCGCCCGGATGCCGTCACCACCATCCACCAAGGTGAAGTGGGTCTTTTGCTCGAAAAAGCGATGAGCCGCCTGCCCGACCATCAGCGCATTGCCGTGATTTTGGCCTACCACGATAATTTATCTAACCCCGAAATTGCAGAAATTTTGAACACGACCGTCTCGGCTGTGGAGTCCCTTTTGAAGCGCGGACGCCAGCATTTGCGGCATAATTTGCGAAATGACGAAGTCGACATTCTGGACTCTTTTACCAAGGGTTAACCATAAGCCTCACATCGGCTGAATTTTCTCCGCCCGACTTGCGTCACTCCCACCGTTCTACTGTCAGACGCGGCGATGCTGCGACAGCGGCCCCAGAATGAAGGGCCGCAGACATCAGTACTTAGGAGTAGGTCCATGCCTGTTATTTCCACGAACATTGCTGCAAACTCGGCTGTCCGTCACCTGAACGCAAACTCGGCTGAGCAGAGCGCATCGCTCGCCAAGCTCGCTTCCGGCACCCGTATCGCACAGGCATCTGACGACGCTGCTGGTCTTGCTATCTCGACCCGTATCTCGTCCGACGTGACCACTCTGACCCAGGCAGCGACCAACGCTTCCCACGGTATCTCGATCCTGCAGACTGCTGACGGCGGCGCTGCAAACATCTCCGACATTCTTCAGCGTATGAAGGCACTGGCCGCTCAGTCGGCTTCGGGCACCGTAACCGACGGCGAACGTACCTACATCAACGCTGAATTCACTCAGCTGATCGAAGAAATCGACGGCATCTCGACCGGCACCCGCTACAACGGCGAATCGCTGCTCGACGGCACCTCTTCGCAGGACTTTGCGGCCGGCATCAACATCATGGTCGGCTCGGACGCCGGCGACATGATCTCGCTCAAGATCGACCTGCTGGACTCCACGACGCTCGGCGTTAACGCAGCAGCTGTCGACACCCAGCCAAACGCACTCGCTGCAATCGCCCTGATCGACGACGCAATCGACGACGTATCGAACGCACGTGCAAACATCGGTGCTCTCGAATCCCGCTTCGCATTCCGCGGCGCTTCGATCGCAACCTCGGTTGAGAACCTCTCGGCTGCTAACTCGGCAATCGCAGACGTTGACGTCGCTGCTGAATCCGCAAAGCTCGCTTCGGCTAAGGTCAAGACCCAGGCTGCAGTTGCAGCAGCTGCCCAGGCATCGCAGATGCCACAGGAACTTCTCAAGCTCCTGAACTAATCACCGTCTAATCGGGCGCGCTGACCATCAGCGCGCCCGAACTCTTTATCTATGGAGTTGAATTTTGAGCACTGTTAGCACCACGTCGTCCGCAACCCCCGCTGCGACCACGACCGTCGTTGCGGCGCCGAAAACCTCCACGACCAAGCCGGTAAAAGAGCCGAGTGACGGCACCAATATCGACTGGGCCGGACTGATTGAAGAATCCGTCAACGCCAAACTGGCGAAAGCGACTTCCATCGATCTCAAGATCGATGCGAACGACCTAAAGATGGCAGCCTATCAAGACGCCAAAAACCTACTGTCATCGCTTCAAACCGCAGCCAACGCTCTGCGCGCGCCATCTGGCAGCACTGCAAGAAGCACAGACGCTTTCCTGTCGCGTAGCGCCTATTTGACCGCCAATGGCAACGTCAATGCAGCTTCAGTTTTCTCTGCAACGGTAGATCCAGCCGCCGATCAGGGCACCTATAAGCTCGAAGTCGTGCAGCTCGCGACCGCTCACAAGATTTCCAGCGGCACCGTCGCTACCAAAACATCAGACCTGAACATCACGAGCGTCATTTCGCTGGGCGTTGAAGGCGGCACCCCCTCGACCCTCTCCATTACAGCTGACATGTCGCTAATGGAGATTTCCGAGGCCATCAACAAGACCAAGGCCTCATCGGGCGTTCAGGCGAGCATCGTCCAGGTCACTCCAAACGACTTCCGCTTGATCCTGACGGCGACCGAAACCGGCAAGTCGATCACCTCCGAAGTCCTCTCGGGCGATGACGCGCTGGGTGCACTCGACCTGACCAATCCGGCAGGTGATTTCGCAACTGTACTTCAGGACGCCCAGCAGGCGATCGTCCGCGTCGATGATCTGGAAGTTACCCGCTCGTCGAATGAGATCAGCGACATCATCACCGGCACGACCCTCTACCTCTATCAGGCCACACCGCCCGGCACCTCGATCACTCTGGAAGTCGACGCCAACGTCAACAATGTCAAAACCGCCATTCTCCAGCTGGTCGAGGCCTATAACGCCTACCGCGACTTCGCTGTAAAGCAGCAGACATTGCCCAGCCGCACCTACGATCCACCGCTGTTTGGCGATGGCACAATGCGCAGCGTTAACGCTTCTATCGGCGACGCATTGGCAACGGCCATTGGCTCAGAATCAATGAGCCTACTCGGCCTGACTTACGACAATCAGAACAAACTCGTCATCGAAGAAGACAAGCTTGATAATATTCTACTGACCAATTTATCGGCAGTTCAGAACTTGCTTAGCTTCGGCATGACAACGTCGAATACCAACATCCAGCTGTTGGCGCGCGGCTCCAGCTTACCACCGGATTTTACGCTCGACATCGAAACCGACGTCAATGGCGTTCTAACCGGCGCGACCGTAAACGGCCAAACTGGTCTGTTCACTGTTTCCGGCTCGCGCCTCGTCGGTGCCGCTGGCACGGCGTACGAAGGCATCTCTCTGGTTTACACCGGCAACTCTCCAGCTGCCGTTGACCTCTCCTTCAAGACGGGCATCGCAGAAAAGCTCTTCAACGCGGCCAATGGCGCCACCAGTGGCTCCGGCTCTTTGACATTGCTGATCAACAACTTATCATCTCAGAGCACCGAGATGACCAAGCGGAGCGATAACATTCGGTCGCAGGCAGAAGCCTATCGCACCACCATATCGATGCGCTATGCCCGATACCAAGCAGCCATTGCCCAGGCTGACTCCATGAAGGACTATCTGAGCACCCTGCTCGACACCTGGAACGCCAAGTCATGATGCAGCAAGCCATGGCGGTTAACGCCTATCGCCAAGCGGCGACCCAAGTTCATCCGATGGTCGCAGTGGTCAAGCTTTTTGATGAAGTCTTGCGCCGCATTCGACGTACGCAACTAGACCATCAGAATAAGCGGATGGAAGACGCGTATAATAATATATCACGCGCCTCCCTCATCTTGCGCGGACTCGCAGCCAACTTGCGCACTGAAAAAGGCGCAGATATGGCTGAAACACTAAAGCATACCTATATTGCGAACATGATCGCAATGAACACCGCATTCGGGAAACCTGATGCAGTTGAACGGTATGACAAGATCATTGAAGGTCTCAAAGAACTGCGCAATGCTTGGGCCGAAGTGGCCGGCATGCCAGCTATCTAAATAGATCCCCTCAGTGGTCTTGATTGTGAAAGCAATCGGCCACAACCAGGAGGGGACGTGGACGTCTAAGAGTTTGAGGCGCATCTCGCGCAGTTCGGCAGCCGGTTCGAAGATTGGCCATCCAATCTGCGATCATCTGCCTTTATCCTCACCTCGCTCAACTCCACGGCCAAGTCGCTGCTCGACGAAGACAGTCGCCTCCGGGCCATCTTTGCCGAACAGCCCAAGCTCCGAGCTCCTGCGGACCTCGTCGAGCGGATCATGCTAGCGGCACGTCAGTCCGACACCAATCGGCGCTAAAATAACTTTTTTTGATATTTTTTTGCCGCCCATTTTACATGGGCGCGCATAGTCATTCCGCTGCCCAAGCACGAATTCACCGTGCATGATCTTGAACAGCCGCGCCTGCCCCGGTGAGTAGTTTACCAAGAACTGCAGGAGCCGTTTGGCTATATCGCGTTTAGCAGCGCCTGCATTACAGCAGTACAGACCAACCACCCGGCAACTCCTGACGCTGCGCATTGGCTGTTACGGCAAAAATTGCCGACCCTATACAATCCCATTACTGATTTTATTCTATTCTCCCTGCAAAAATTGCAGCGCACCAACTTTATAATTCCAAGTCAAAAGCCCTAAACAACTTACATACAGCAAAAAATCTGCGCCTGAATTCCTGACCTCGCCCGTTTCACTAATAGCGCCCTATGGCGTCCATTTTTGAAATCTGTCGACGGCTTGCTGCTCCCACCAGCGCCACCGACGCCTTGGGGTTCACCATGAGCATTTCAGCGCTTTCATCCGCAGCGGGCACCTCCAACTCTTTAGCAACGTCTACCGCGCGAAAGGGTGGCCTCGATACCGACGCCTTCCTGCGCCTCATGGTCGAACAGCTCCAAAACCAGAACCCGCTCGACCCGACTGACTCCAATCAGTTGCTGAGCCAGATGGTTTCCTACGCCAGCTACAACGAACAGTCCGCGACCCGCGAAAGCATGGCCGAGCTGACCAAGCTCGTGAAGAACATCGCCACCTCCCTCGATATTCAAGTCTGAGTTATTAAATGAGCCTTTCAGCAGCACTGGGCGCAGCCGTCACCGCCTTGAACTCGCAGAGCTCCGCCCTGTCGATCATCTCGACCAACTTGGCCAACAGCTCGACCAACGGTTACAAGTCCATCGACGCGAGCTTCGCCAGCCTCCTGTCCGGCGGCACATCCAAGGCCAGCAATGGCACTGGTGGCGTATCGGTCGCTAGCCGTCAGAACGTCCTATCGCAGGGCCTGCTCAGCCACTCGTCCAGCTCCACCAACATGGCGATCACCGGCAACGGTTTCTTCATCGTCTCGGGCGGGCAGGAATCGAAAGAACTTGGCTACACCCGTAACGGCGAATTCGGCGTCGACGAAGAAGGTTTCCTCGTCAACAATGGCCAGTATCTGATGGGCTGGGCAACCGACGCTTCTGGCGTCGTCACCGGCAGCGAAAGCGCTGACGCCCTCAGCTCGATCGACACAGACGCCATCGCGACCATTGCTTTGCCAACGTCGAACATGACGCTGATGGCCAACCTCCCAGCCGAAGCAGCTGACGGTTCGACCTTCACCTCCGCGCTCGAAATCTACGACAGCTTGGGCACCGCAGGTTCGATCGACGTCACCTGGACCAAGGTTGGCCCACGTGAATGGACGGCACAGTTTGCTGACCCAACCATGGCAGGCGGCGGCGCCGCAACAGGTACCGTAGCCAGCCCGGCTATTACCATCAACTTCAACGCTGACGGCACACTGGCCAGCACCAACCCGAACCCACCAGAACTGCTCGTCACTGGTTGGGCCACTGGCGCTGCGGACTCGACCATTTCGCTGAACCTCGGCTCGCCGGGCACGTCGTCTGGCCTGAGCCAGTATTCGAGCGGCGCGACAACCCCAGCGGTTGAAGTGAAAAGCTCGCACGATGGTGTAGGCCTGGGCGCTCTGAGCGGCATCGAAGTAACCGACGCTGGTATCGTAAAGGCGCTTTACGATAACGGTCTGTCCCGCGCGATCTACAAGGTTCCACTGGCAACCTTCTCGAACGCAAACGGCCTGACCGTTTCCGACGGTGGCGTTTATTACGCAACAACAACCTCGGGCAATGCAGCTCTGCGCACCGCAGGTGAAGGCGGCGCCGGGACCATCTCTGGCAGCCGTCTCGAAGTATCGACAACCGATACCAACTCTGAGTTCTCCAAGATGATGGCTGCGCAGCAAGCCTACTCGGGAGCCGCCCAGGTGATGTCGGCGGCGAACTCGATGTTCGACACGCTCATCTCCGCCGTTAGATGAGTTCTTCAGAACAAAAGGAAGACGCGCATTTTGCGCGTCTTGCCGTTCTGAAAGCCCAAATCGAACAAGAGTTCGGCGCGGGTAAGGAACCGCCCCCTGCCGAACGCGAAGCGCGCCTAATCGCGCTTCTCGCCTCAGTACAGACCCTCATCGAAGACCTCTCGCACATGCGCGATGAAATCGGTGAGCAACTCCAGGGCTCCGCCAGTGGCCTTCTAGCCAATGCGGCGTACCGCTCTTCAGCCGGACTTGGAACGAACCGAAATGACCAGTGAACAGACCGAACTCGACACTCAATTTGGCGTCCTGATCACTCTGATGACCGAACTGACGGCATTGCTGGACCGTGAAAACCGCGCCCTTGAGGCCGGACTGCGCACTTCTCTGGCTTTCGCTGCAGAGCAAACCCACGAGCGCAAGGCCGAACTCAGCGCCGAGTTGGAAACATGGGTTAGTCAGGTCCGCAGTGGTCAGATCAATCTCGGCTTGGCATCACCAGACGTCCGCGAGCAGGTCACGGCCAGCTCCGAAGCTCTTGACGCTGTCGTCAAAGAGAACATGGAGCGGCTGAAGGCGGGCATTGAAACCACCCGCACCCGCGTTGAGGCGATCATGAGCGCCATCCGCGAACAAGCAACTTCCGAAGGCGCCTATGATGCAACCGGCCGACGGGCCCGCATCTCCGACGCCCCATCAAGCCTATTGGTATAAGGTCTCGCGCAATGTCGTTTGCTGCAATCCGTAATACCGCAACCAGCGCACTCGCCTCGTCCCAGGTGAATATGCAGATTGCGGCGTCAAATATCGCCAACGCAGATACCGCTGGGTACACGCGAAAAACCGGCACCCAATTGATGACCGCCACAGGCGGTTTGGGAGCCGGTGTTGAAGTCGCCTCAGTCAGTGGCTCAGCCGATAAATATCTGCTCAAAAGCCTCAATGCAGCAACCAGCGAACTCGCTTCAGCATCCGCTCTGAAGCAGTTCGCTGATCGCGTTCAGGCCCTGTTCGGCACCATCTCTAGCGATGGGTCGAGCAACACGCTCGCTAACCACGTATCGGCTTTTGAAACCGCACTGGCTCAGCTCTCTGGCACCCCGGAAAGCCAGACCTTGCAGGTTCAGCTTGTCGACACGCTCGACACTCTGGTCAGCAATCTGCGCGCCATCTCCACCGGCACCCAGAGCCTGCGCGCCAGCGCGGACGAAGGCATTGCCGACGGCGTTACCACGGTCAATCAGCGCCTCGAAGCCATCCACGCGCTGAACAAAGACATTAAGCAAGCTGCAGCCCGTGGCGACATGACGGCAGATCTCGAAGATCGCCGCGCCGTAGCGCTTCAGGACATTGCCGCTGAAATGAATGTTTCGGCCTATGTCAGCCCAGACAACACCATGAAGATCTACAGCGCCTCTGGTGCAGCCCTTCTCGATGGCACTGTCCATAAGCTGAACTACACCGGCTCGGCTTTCGTCACCACCGAAACGGTCTTCAGCCCGATCATGTTGGACGGCAAGAACGTCACCAGCGCGATCACCTCTGGCAAGATTGGCGCGCAGCTCTATCAGCGCGACGTCAACCTGCCCGCGACCCAGTCCGAGATTGATACCTTCGCGCAGTCGCTGATCGAAAGCGTCAACGCGGCCTACAATCAGGGCACCAGCCTGCCTGCCCCGTCCAGCGTCACCAGCAACGCCCAAGTTGTTGGCACGGACGCGCTCAACGGTAACGGCACTTTCCGCGTCGCCGAGATCAATCCTGACGGCACCCTGGTCGCCTACAGCGACTTCGACCTTGCGAATTACGCAACGTTCGACGATTTCGCAGCAGCGATCGATGCCGTACCAGGACTTGATGCCAGCATTGACGCGAGCGGCAAATTCTCCATCAGCTCGACCGCTGGCAATGGCATCTCCTTCGCCGATATTTCGAGCGACATTGGTGGCAAGGGCGTTTCCGCCGCTTTCGGGTTTAACGATCTGATCGTTGGAACCGATGGCCGCAATGTCGCCGTTCGGGCGGACATCCGCGCCGCGCCGACCGGGCTGTCGACAGCCTCACTCAGCACGGACGATCCGCTCGTCGTCGGCGCCAGCGCCGCTGGCGTCTCGCCTGCCCTCGCTAAGACCCTCCAAAAGAGCGTCACCGATAAGCATGATTTCCCCGCCGCTGGTGGCCTCGCCGCAGCCTCGTCAAGCTTTGCCTCATACGCTGGCCTGATCGCCTCGCGCTCAGCCATCAGCGCGAGCACAGCTGGCAACACGCTCGACAGCAAGCAGAACACCTACGAGACCCTCACCACCGCCATTTCCGCACAAAGCGGCGTGAACGTTGATGAAGAAATCGCCCGCGTTTCTGAGCTTGAGCAGCAATACACCACTGCAGCCCAGCTGCTGCAGGTCCTCAATGACATGTTCGATGCCCTTCTGGGCGTTGTGAAGTAAGGGAGGCACTTCGCATGGCAATGCGCGTAGCGACGTTCGCTCTAAATGACCGGATGCTCGCAGCATCCCTACAAACCCAGTCCCGCATGGCGGAAATGCAGATGCAGCAAGCGAGTGGCATTAAGTCCAACGCGCTTGGTGAATATGGCGCCAGCGGCAAGGTCCTGATTGATCTCGAAATCTCTCTGGCCCGCTCGCAGACCTACACAGCATCAGCCCAGGAAGCGTCGAGCCGTGTTGCCGTCATGTACGGCATCATGGACACCGTCAACGAACTGCTGAGCAATTTCCGTGTGGCGTTGGCCGGCATCAAGAGCGTCAATTCCGATGCCGAGACGCGGGCATCTCTCGCCAACAATGCATCCTTCACGATGACCGAATTGGGTGCTCTGCTCAATTCCCAGTACGAGGGCCGCTATCTCTTCGGCGGTAGCGCAACGACCACTCTTCCGGTCGATTTGGCCAACTACACTCTTGCAGATCCTACCCAGCCCTATACCGACTACTACATGGGCAACGACGCCTTGGCGTCGGCTCAGGTCTCGGCAGAACAGTCGGTAAGTTATGGCGTTGCGGCGAGCGATCCAGCTTTTGAAAAGGCCTTCCGCGCGCTGTCCATTATCGCCGATACAAACGGCGTTTTTGGCGCGACCACCGTTGATGACTCGCTGAACCTGATCATGGGAGCGATCAACAACGCAGCGGGCGTGCAGGGCACTCTCTCGCTCAATGCTGCAGCACTCGAACGCTCAGTTCGCCGCGAAGAAGATTTCCAGGAAATGTTCAAAGCGGATCTGTCAGGTGTTCGCGACGTCGACGTCACCCAGGTGGCGGTACGCCTCACATCCTATGAAATGCAGTTGCAAGCGTCCTTCGCCACCATGGCAAAGGTCAGCAATCTGAGCCTGCTCGACTACCTGCGGTAAGAACCATGTCCCTCAAGCTCACCCTCAAGCCCGGCGAAAGCGTTCTCATTGGCGACACGCGTGTAGAGATTGTCTCACGCGGATCATCTACGCTGTTGATCAGTGGGAGCGTGCCCGTGCTACGGGGTGAGTTTGCTGTGGATGCTGATACCGCGCAGGATACGCCCTCTCAGTTGCGCCTTGTGCTGCAGAAAATGTATCTCGATGCCAATGTCGCCACCCATCACGATGCGTATTTCCAGGTGGTTGGCGACATGTTGGCCGAGTACCCGAACTCGGTCCCCTTTATCACCGAGATCAATCGCTGTCTGATGACGGGCGACGTCTATCGCGCCATCAAAATCGCCAAGGAATACCTTGCCGATATGAACGCCCCTGCTGACAAGTGGATGCTGAGCGGCCCCGAGCCAAAACTCGCTCCTCAGCGCACCAACGCCGCTTAATCAATCGAGCGCAAACGCAGCAGATGGACGCGCATCGCGTCCTCTGCCTTATCGGGCTCTCGCGCTTCGATATGATCCAAAATCTCGGCATGATCACAATCAATGTCATGCCAGAGATGGGGACGACCCGGACTGCTCTTGGCGCAATGGGCAAAGATTCGCCACACGGGCGGCGCGATAACAGCCATCAAACGGTTACCCGCCGCCTCCATCACGGCCTGATGGAAATCCACACTGTGATCGGTGCGCTCACTCAGCACCTTACCGCGCTCAACGCTGCGCGCCGCAAGCCGAATGCGCTCAAGGTCTTGCTCTGTCCGACGCTCCGCCGCCCAACGCGCTGCAGGCAGTTCTAATGCCAGACGAGTCTCCAGAATCTCGGCTTCCGAAATCTGCTCCCCCGCGGTCATGAGACCGAGGCCGTTTTCAATATTGGCCTGCACAAAGCTCACATCGGGAATGACGACGAATGTGCCGCCGGTGATTCCCCGCGACGTCTGCACCAATCCCTGCGAGCTCAACACCCGAAGCGCCTCTCTAGTAGTGTTCCGACTGACGCCAAAATTGGCAGACAGCTGAGCCTCCGAAGGCAGTTGCTCTCCCGGTTGCAGCGCGCCTTGCAGGATTAAGTCCCGCAATTGCTCAGCAATCTGCAAATAAGCACTTTGCACCTTGCGCACGGCCAAAGCCTTACCCTTGGTTGGTTTTTCTATCAAAGAAGCCCCCAAAATCAGCATTCCGGCCCTGCACGGCACAGCGCGCGATTAAATTTTAATCACAACGATTTCATGCTCATCATTTAAACTTTTTTTCGCCTCCCGGACAGCTTTTTTGTTGCCGGAGTGCGAGATAGCCCCTTAGCCTCTAATTGTTGGACATTTAGAGGCGAGCGATGCCACGCTATATTCTCACCCGTATTGCATGGGGTCTGTTGACCCTGCTGGCAATCCTTACCTTCGTGTTTTTTCTGGCGCGAATGACCGGCGACCCGGTCCGCTTGCTGCTGCCAGACCAAGCGACACAGGCCGATGTCGACGCCATGCGCGAGACGCTCGGGCTTAATCGTCCTGTTGTAGAACAATACTTCGACTTCATGGCGAAGGCCGTGACCGGCGATCTGGGTGACTCTCTGCGTCAGCAGCGTCCCGCCCTCGAAATCGTACTAGAACGCCTCCCCGCGACCTTAGAACTCGCGATCACATCCTTTGTCATCGGCTTTGCCGTTGCGCTGCTTCTGGCGGTCTTGGGGGAAGTCACGGGCAATCGTCGACTGCGCAACGGCCTCCTATGGGTCGCAACCTTCCGCCAGTCGGTGCCGCCCTATCTCTTCGGCATCCTGCTCATTCTCATCCTCTCGGTGAATATGGGCGTCTTACCCGCCATCGGCCGCAATTCCACTGCCAGCTATGTCATCCCCGTGCTGACCATGGCGACATTTGAAATCGCGCTCTACCTGCGCCTCTTCAATACCTTCTTTGATGAGATGCGGCGTAACGACTGGGTCCGCACCGCCATTGCCAAGGGCATCAGCCGCAACCGCCTCGTGTTCCGTCACATGCTGCCCAATGCCATTCTGCCGGTCATCACCGTCGCAGGCATCAATCTGGGCATCCTCATCGGCGGCACCGTGGTGCTGGAGATGGTGTTCAATTGGCCGGGCATGGGACGCCTGATCGTCCAGGGCGTCACCCAGCGTGATTACCCCATCGTGCAGGCCGGCGTGGTCGTCACCGCTGCTGTGTTCATCCTCATCAACATCGTTGTCGACATTCTCTATGCGGTCCTCGATCCGCGCGTGAGGCTCTCATGACCCCAACATCTGTCACGCCCGAAAAGACCACCAAAACGATCCGCCTGCCCCGCCTGCCCTTTTCTCTTTGGATCGCCATCATCATGCTCGCCGGTGTTCTGGCGCTCATGGCCTTGGTGCCTCTGTGGTCAGGGTTTGATCCCAATAAGCAGAGCCTGTTCTTTGCGCTCGAACCCGCCTTCACCAATCCGGCGCACCCGCTGGGCACCGACGCTCTGGGCCGCGATATCTTGAGCCGCCTGTCGGTCGCGGCCAGTGTCTCTGTTCTGGTCGCTCTTGGTGCCGTGTGCATCTCGGCCGTCATCGGCATCGTCATCGGCCTATTGGCCGGTTGGATGCGCGGCCCGGTCGATAGCCTCCTCATGGCGCTGGGCAATGTGCAATTGGCCATCCCAACTGTTCTGCTGCTCATCGTTCTGGTCGCCGCCCTCGGCTCAAGCCCTCTTTTGCTGGTGATCCTCCTCGGTTGCGTCAACTGGGTCGGTTATGGTCGCGTCGTCCGGGCTCAGGTGATCTCGCTGCGGGAGCGCGAATTCATCACCGCCGTCACCACGTCCGGCGGCTCCAGCTGGTGGATCATGCGCAAGCATCTCCTGCCCAATGTTCTGCCCGCTGTGCTCGTGCTCGCCGCTTTCGATGTCGGCGTCATCATCACCGTTGAATCCTCACTCAGCTTCATTGGTCTGGGCATCCAGCCTCCGACCCCGAGCCTGGGTCTGATGATCAGCGAAGGTCAGCGTTATCTGCAGACCAATTTGCCGCTCACCCTCCTGCCAGCCTTGGTCATCTTCTTCCTCATCGGCGGCATTCAGTTCGCCTCCCAATCCCTCAATCGCGCCCCGTCTCGCGGTTGAACTTCCGCCCTTCCGTTTCCTCCACCTACCCAACACTGGAGAACACTATGATCCTCTCACGTCGCACCCTGCTGGCAACGACCACTGCCCTTCTCGCCATGACCGCGCTGTCACCAGCCTTCGCTGCCGACAAAACCAGCGTCACCGCCGCACTGGTCGCCGAGCCTGTCAGCCTCAACCCGATCTACGACACCAGCCTGCCAGCTTTGAACGTTTTCTATAACGTCTTTGATCAGCTGACCGGCATTGACGCCTCGGGCGCTGTTGTTCCGCGCTTGGCTGACGCTTGGGCAGCCTCGGAAGACCTCATGACTTGGACCTTCAACCTGCGTGAAGGCGCCACCTTCCACGACGGTTCGCCTGTCACCGCTGAAGACGTGCTCTTCACCTATGAAACAGCCATGACCGACAAGACCTCGCGTCTGGGTGGCTATCTCTCGACGGTCGAAAGCATCAGCGCGGAAGGCAACCGCATCATCTTCTCGCTGAAAATCCCATACGCACCGTTCGACCGTCAGGCGACGCTGATCCCGATCATTTCCAAGGCCGCATTTGGGACCATGGGCGCCGAAGCCTATGCCCGCAAGCCCATCGGCAGCGGCCCATACTCGGTCGAAAACTGGGCCAATAGCGACACCATCACTCTTCAGCGCTTTGACGCCTATTGGGGCAATAAGGGCACCTACGAAACCGTCATCTTCCAGCCGGTTCCCGATGAGACCACCCGCGCCAACTCGGTTCAGTCCGGCGATCTCGACATTGCCCTTCTTGGTCCATCCAGTGTTCCAGCCGTTGAAGGCTCGGGCAGCGCCAAGGTTGTCCACCAGCAGTCCAACCGCGTTGTCTATCTTGGCTTTAACGCCACCACGGCTCAGCTGAGCAATGCCAAGCTGCGTAAGGCTGCCGATCTGGCGCTAGATCGTCAGCTGCTGTCCTCGCGTCTGCTCAATGGCGCTGCCGAGCCAGCTTCCCAGCTCGTTGCGCCGGTGTCCTTCGGCTACAGCCCAGACATCGCTCCCACGACCTACAATCTCGATCAGGCCAAGGCTCTGGTTGCCGAAGCTGGCTATGACGGCACGGCCATCCCCCTGACCTACCCAAATACTGGTCTGCCGCAGATTGATCAGGTTGCACAGGCCATCGCCTTCTTCCTCGGCGAAGCGGGCATCACCGTGACCCTCGACCCGCAAGAAGCCAACACCTTCTCCAATTCGTGGTTCTCAGCCTCGCTCGGTGGTTTCTACCTCCACGCCTTTGCCCCATCGGTGATGGACGCGGACCTGCCCTTCAACATGCTGCTCCGCTCTGGCGGTCAGGGCTATGCCAACAATGCTGACATCGACGCTCTGCTCGACGTTCAGGTCGGCACTGCAGCCCAGAACGCACGCGCCGCAACACTGGCTCAGATCAGCACCATCGTTACCGAAAACACCTTCTACGCACCGCTGTTCGTGGACACCTATTCCTACGCTGTCACCCCAGACGTCGAGTGGTCCCCGCGTCCCGATGGCATGATCGTTTTCAACTAATTCACTGATTTCAGAGGGATATTAAAATGGCTGAACTCCACCCAATCCGCGAATACACCGGCGACGTTCCAAAGCACGAAACCGCCGTAATCGTTGTCGATATGCAGCGCGCCTTCTTCGACAATAACGATAGCCTGGGTCAGGCCGGTTTCGACGTCACCCCTTTGCGTGAAGCCATTCCGGGCACCATCGAGCTGGTCAACCTTGCCCGCGCCAATGGCGTGCCGGTGATCTTCACCCGCTACGTTTACTCCCCCGGCATGGTCGATTTCGGTCGCAAATACGGTGCGAACCCAGAAGCGCGTAAGTCCACCAATTCACTTGGCTACGGCACTGCCGAAATCGAGATCATCCCAGAGCTGAACGTGCAGCCCGACGAAGTTGTCATCGATAAGTCCCGTCCAAGCTCCTTCTACGGCACCCGCCTTGAGCCAGTGCTTACCGGCATGGGCGTCCGCAACGTCATCGTCTGCGGCGTCACCGCCAACATCTGCGTGGAAACCACCGTCCGCGACGCCGGCCAACGCGACTACGGCACCTTCGTTGTTGCCGATGCTGTCGCCGAGTTCCTCCCAGAGCGTAAGCACTATGCCCTTTTCGGCATGGCTTGGTCCTTCGCCAACGTCGTCAACGTCGCCGACATCGCCCGCTCTTGGGCAGCGACTTCTGCAAGCGACGCTGCTTAGGAACACTTGTGTCTTCACTTTCACACTCAGCAGGGTCGGGCCAATCTTTGGCCCGGCCGGCAATCTTGGTGGCGCTTGGGTTTGCCGGGGTCATCGGTGCCCTGATGCAGACCCTTGTGCTGCCCCTGCTTCCGCTCTTTCCCTCGATGTTCAACGTCTCCATCGCCGCCGCATCATGGGTGGCGACATCGACCATGCTGGTCGGGGCCATCGGCGCCCCCTTGGTCGGCTGGCTGGGCGATCGTTTTGGCCTCAAGTCGATGATCATGCTCTCGCTGATCGCCTTGGCCATTGGCTCCTTCATCTCCGCCCTCGCCACTGATTTCACCACCATGATCATCGGGCGCGTCCTGCAGGGCTTTTCTGTCGGCATCGTCGGCCTCTCAATGGCCATGTTGCGCCGTCTCTGGCACGTCGAAGGCCTGCCCATGGCCGTCGGCATCATCGGCGGCACTATCGGCATTGGCACAAGCCTGGGCGTGCCTTTAGCGGGCTTCATTGTCTCCTTCGGCACCTGGCAAACCCTATTCTGGATCATGGGCGGCTCCGCCGTTCTCGCAACCCTGCTCATCTGGGTCCTCGTCCCCTCCGTCGCCCCCATCTCAAGACAGCGCTTTGACCTCACGGGCGCGCTGGGCCTTGGCCTGATCCTCACCCTCATTCTTTTGCCGTTGAGCCTGGCTGCCGATGGCGAAATGTCCATTCCCATGAGCGCCACCCTGCTCACCCTCGCCGCTGCGCTTCTCTGTGCTTGGGTCTGGCACCAGAACCGCACGCCACAACCTTTTGTGGATCTAAGCCTCCTGCAGGTTCCGGCCGTCTCGACCAGCCACCTCATCGCACTCTTCCTCGGTTTCGGCTTCTTCCTCAGCTTCACCGGCACCATCACCATCAGCCAAATGCCCATGCACAATGGCGTCGGCCTTGGCGGCACCGTCCTCACCACCGGCTTTGTGCAATTGCCCGCCAGCCTCATCGCCATTGTCGCGCCGCCCTTGGCCGGGCTCATGGTCGTCCACTCCGGTGTCCGCGCCGCAATTGCCACCGGCATAGCCGTCTCCATCGCAGCCTTTCTGGCGCGCTGTTTTTATCTCGATAATTCCATCTACGTGGCGCTCTCGACCATGTTCCTCTCGGGCGGCATTTCCTTTGCCTTCGCGGCCTTGCCCGTGGCCCTGATGAGCGCGACCCCCACCGACAAGCTCGGCGCCAGCAATGGCTTCAATATGCTCAGCCGCCAGATGGGCGCGGCCGCCGCCAGCGTCGCCGGAGCCGTTATCGTTGCGCTCCACCTTGATTACGTCACCCCCTCTGGCCCCGAAGGTTTTTACTGGCTCTTCGGCCTTGGCGGCGTGTCCACGCTGATCGCGCTCATCCTCGCCCTCAGCACCAAAACCCTCAATTCCGCCCCCCTTTCCCAGGAGACATTGTCATGACTGAAAGCTCGAACCCACTGCTCGTTCTTCGCGATGTGTCCATCGAATTTGAGACCTCGCGCGGCCCCGTTACTGCCGTCCGCAATTTCAATCTCACCCTGCCCGCAGGCCGAAAACTGGCCATCGTTGGCGAGTCCGGGTCCGGCAAATCCACCATTGCTGCCGCCATCAATGGCCTTCTGGCCGATAATGGCCGCGTCTCCACTGGCGAGATTTTCTTTGATGGTCAGGACGTCACCAAGCTTGACCAAAAGGGTCTGCGCGCCCTGCGCGGCAAGAGCATCGGTCTTGTCCCGCAGGACCCGATGACCAATCTCAACCCTCTTCAGCGCGTCGGCACCCAGATCGCCGAAGCGCTCGAAGTCTATGGTCAGGCCAATAGCACCCAAGCGTTCAACCGTGCCGTCGAACTGCTCGACATGGTTGGCATCAATGAGCCCGCCCGCCGCGCCCGCCAATATCCGCATGAGCTTTCCGGCGGCATGCGCCAGCGCGTCCTCATCGCCATGGGCCTTGCCTGCCGCCCGCGCCTCTTGATCGCCGACGAACCCACCAGCGCGCTCGACGTCACGGTGCAAAAGGTCATTCTCGAAGAGCTCGAGAGCCTCACCCAGCAGTTGGGGACCGCCCTCATCCTCATCACCCACGATCTCGCCCTCGCCGCAGAGCGCTGTGACGATGTGGTGGTGATGTATCGTGGTGATGTCGTTGAAACCGGCACGGCCGCCGAGGTTATGGCCAATCCGCAACACGAATATACCCGCCGCTTGATCGCCGCCGTGCCAACCATGGTCACGCCACCGCTGGTCAAGCCTTTCCCCACGACCCAAGACACAAGCCGTCGACCCCTCGTAGAGCTTGTCGCCGTCCAAAAAATCTATCCCGGCCGTCAGGGCATGTTCTCCAAGGGCGCCGATTTCACCGCCGTCCAAAACTCCTCCTTCACCATCCAGCGCGGACAGACCGTCGCTGTGGTCGGGGAGTCCGGCTCAGGCAAATCCACCACCGCCAAGATGCTGCTCAAAATCGAAGAGCCCACCTCGGGCGACATCGTCTTTGACAGCGGCACCATCACCCATTTGCGCGGCAAAGACCTGTTCGACTTCCGCCGCCGCGTGCAGCCCGTCTTCCAAAACCCCTTCGGCTCGCTCGACGCGCGTTACACCGTCCGCCAATCCGTCGAAGAACCGATGATCCTGCACGGCATCGGCACCGCCGCCGAACGCCGCGATCGCGTGGATGAGCTTTTGCAGCAAGTTGCCCTGCCCGCAGCCCTTGCCGATCGTCGCCCTGCTGAAATTTCGGGCGGCCAGAGCCAGCGCGTCGGCATTGCCCGCGCCCTCGCCCTAAAGCCCGAACTCGTCGTCCTCGACGAAGCGGTATCCGCCCTCGATGTGCTGGTGCAGGAACAAATCCTCATTCTGCTGGCCAAGCTGCAAGAAGAGCTGGGCCTCTCCTATCTCTTCATCAGCCACAACCTCGCCGTCGTCCGCATGATCGCCCATCAGGTGCATGTGATGAAAGCGGGCGCTATCGTCGAGTCTGGCACACCCGACGACATTTTCCTCAATCCGCAGCACGCCTATACCCGCGAGCTGATCGCCTCCATTCCCGGTGCAGCGCCGCCAAGCCACGCGCTCAAAGCGGCAAGCTGATCACCCTCCACCACGGCTGCGCCCCGGCGCAGCCGTCAGGCGCGGTGACGAGATTTTCGCCAAAAAATATTCGCTCTACGACCGGCAAATATCTCTTTTTGCCATGCTGACTTAATCAGAGGATGCAATACGATACCGGCCATGCGGTCAGGGCAGTTTTTGTATTATGTCGTTCTACGCCTATTATTTTGCTCTCTATGCCCAAATCGCAATTGGGATAAGTTTCATGCCGCTGTGGCTGCAGTCTGAAGGCCTCAGCATCCAAGACATCGGAACCATCACTGCCGCCGGGGCCCTATTGGCAGTATTGATCAATCCCATCGTTGGCGGATTGGCTGACAAAACAGGGCAAGCCAAAGTCATCCTCCTTGGCCTCATCGCTCTTGCCCTGCTCGCCAATGCCGGGCTGCAGCTGGCCTCAACGCCGCTCGCTATAGCCGGTATCTTCCTCTGCTCGCGCTTCGTTAGCGCTCCGTTCATTCCCTTGAGCGAGTCCATTCTACTCGCCAACCTCGCCTCCACGCGGCTTGAGTTCGGCAAGGTGCGCGCTTGGGGCTCTGGCGCTGTTGTCGTCACCACGCTTCTGTGTGGCTATCTGGTCGATTGGCAGGGCACAGCGGCCGTCATCGTCTTGGTCAGCGTTGTTCTGGTGTGCCAAGCCGTACTGGCCAGCGCCCTGCCGCGCAGAACCCGCACCCGCGATCAAGCGACCTCGCTTGCCACAATCAGCACCGCCATTCGCAACCGCAGTTTCTTGCTGCTCGTCGGCAGCGCCGCAATCGCGCAATCCTGCCATGGCGTCTTCTACGCCTACAGCACGTTCCGCTGGATCGAGGCTGGCCACTCAACACTCGCCATTGGCGCGTTTTGGGCGCTTGGCGTCGGCGCCGAAGTATTCGCCTTCGCGCTCTCAAGCCGCGTCTCCGCACGCCTCACTGCTGGCAAAATTATCGCCATTGGCACCATAGCAAGCGTTCTGCGCTGGGGCACCTTCGCCTATTCGGCAGATCTCTACCCCACGCTCTTCATGCAGCTCTTGCAAACTGGTTCGCTGGCCATGACCCAAATCGGCGTCGCCACCTATATGCGCCGCAACATCCCGGTCGAAGCACTCTCGAGTGCGACCGGCACCTATGCCGCTGGGACAGGGCTCATCTCGGCCCTCTTCATCCTCGTCGCCGGACAGCTTCACGCCCTCGACAGTGCTCTGGTATTCTTATGCACCAGCATAGCCTGCATCTTCGCGGCTTGCGTCGCTCTCATCCTCGTCCGTACAGAAAACAACAGCGCGACACCAACATCACCCTGATACGCCAAAGCGCCTTATCGCTGATGGCCTTTCTGCCAATACCAAGTCACTCAAAAAGTTAGAAGCTGGCCACAGTCCGTGGTCAGCTTCTCATTATGCGACAGATATTCAGGGTAAGTCGCCAGCGCCCACAGTGCGGCCGCTGGCAAAAAGCTTAAAAGCCCTGAGTGAACTTCTGATTGATCTGATCGACCGACAGCTCGTCGATACCCAGCGCCACGGCCATGGTGTTTTTGGTGCGATAGTCGCGATCGCGCATGATTTGATACATGTCGATGACACGTGTCACATTTGGCGTCTGAATGCCCGCAATGCGGCCAAAACGTTCAAGCGTTACAAGGTTGTACGGAATCTCTTCCTCAACATAGCGGTGCTCGATCTTGCGCGGACCATTGCGGAAGGTGCGTTCGTAGGTCAGTGGGAACAGCACTTCACGAACAGTCGCGTCAGGACGCTGACCCTGGGTGAAAATCCCAGCAGCGCTTGGGCTATCGATGCCAAAGGCCTTGGCGACAGCGCGGCGGTCTTGGTCGAGCGCATTGATCAGGCGACTGATGGACTCGGTGACGTAGTAATAGCCGCACCATTCCTCACCCTCTTCCATGCGGGTGATATTGCCCATCACAAGGCCGGAGTGAACAATGCCGCCCATGGCCATCAGGCCAACTTCCAAGGCGCTGCCAAAGCCCTTGAAGCGGTCACCAAAGGCTTCCGAGACAACAGCGATAGCGCGGTCAGTCTGGTCAGCAGGGATGGCTGAAATGCGCGCCATCTTCTTTGGTGGCACTTGCACAGCGTCATTTGGCCCAAGCTTACGACCCATGGTCATTGGACCATTGAGCACAGCAATCAGGGTCTTCTTGCCCGCATCAGCCAAGAGCTTGGAGAGGTAGAGATCGCCCAGACCCATTTGACCACCGGTGATCAGCACGGTGTGCTCATCGGTCAAATAGGGCACCAGCTGATTGAAAATCGAGCGCTGACCATAGGCCGGAATAGCGATCAGGATCAGCTTGGCGGACTCGACCAGAAGCTTTGGGTCTTCGACGAAATTCACATCGAACGTGCCGTTCACGCTGCCCGTCGTGGTGATCTTATTGTTCTCGCGCAGACCCATGGTCCCACGACCCGACGGCGACCAGAGCGTAACGTCATTGCCGAGGAGGCGGAGCAAACAGGCGGACGTAAAACCAACGGCACCAGCGCCTGCGATAGCGACTTTCGTCATGACAAAGTGTTCCTAGATTTGAGTTTACGAGTTGAGGCGCTTCGCCTTGGAGAGATCGCCATAGACCTCGCCTGCTTGGATGGATTTGAGCGCCATACGCAGCCGTCGCGGGTCGTCAGCACTCATCGCAAACACGATCACCCCATCGTCATTGAGGTAAAGGGCCGAGAACTTCCCGTCCGCACGGTCGCCTTCTTCAACCACCTGCGTGGCCAGAGCGGCATTGCCAGCCATCTGGAAATTGCGGCCGAACTGATCGGTCCAAAACCGTGTTGTCGGCGCATAGACTGTCGGCGTGCCAGACAGCGTTTTCGCCATGGCCGCAGCGTGGTCCATGGCGTTGTACCAGGTCTCAAGCATTGCGTGCGTTTTGGAGCCGTCATGGAAGAACTCGGCAACATCGCCCAGCGCATAGATCGCCGGATCGGACGTCTGACCGTAAGTATCAACAATGATCCCGCGACCGACCGCGAGCCCCGCCGCAGTGGCCAGTTCGGTATTGGGCGACATGCCGATGCCCGCGACGATTAGACCAGCCTCAAGCGCCTGCCCATCAGCCAAGACCAGCTGATAGCCCGCCTCTTTCGCCTCAATCGAGGAAAGACCGGCGTTAAAGTGAAACGCGACGCCACGCTCGACATGGGCCGCTTGGAAAAAGTCACGCTCAGGCGCTGGCAGCAATCGCCCCATTACGCTCGAGGTGGCTTCAACGACATGCACGTGCACCCCGAGGTCTCGCGCCACGGAAGCCAGTTCAAGACTAATCACCCCGGCGCCAATGCAGACGAGCGAAGACCCCGCCGTCAGCTTTTGGCGGATTGCCAGAGCATCCTCAAAACTGCGCAGATAGGCCACATGCTCCGAGCCCGGAACAGCAAGCCGCCTTGGGCTTCCGCCCGTTGCGAGGATCAACTGATCATAGGCCAGCGTCTGCCCCGATTGCAGCACCACCACACGCTCTGCGCGATTGATCTCGGCAACCCGGCTATCGAGTAGAAGCGCAATATTGCGCTCCGCCCAAGCCTCCGGAGGGAGCAGATAGGGCGGCGCGGGTACATCCGCCAGCAGCACCGCCTTGCTCAGCGGCGGCCGATCGTAAGGCGCATACGCTTCCTCAGAAATCACCGTCAGAGCAGTATCAGCCGAGGCTTTGCGGAGAGCCGTGGCCAGCGCATAACCCGCCAAGCCACCACCAATGATTACGATCGATTGTGTCATGCCAAGAGGCCGCTCTTTGTCAGTTGCCAAAATGGTCGCGCAATTGGCCCAGAATGATCTCGGCGCGCAGCGGCAACACTTCGACGCTGGAGCTTCCCTGATGGGGGCTCAGCACCACACGGTCTAGCTGCATCAGCTCTGCCGGAACGCGCGGCTCATCGGCGAACACATCCAGGCCTGCCCGTTCGATCGTGCCGTTCTGCAACGCCGCAATTAGCGCCGCCTCGTCGACCACAGACCCACGCGCCACATTGACCAACCATCCGCCCGGCCCCAAAGCCGCCAAGACGTCCGCGTTGATAATGTTCTGCGTCTCCGGGCCACCCGGGCAGGACAGCATCAAAGTGTCAGACCACTTTGCAAGCTCAAGCAGATCCGCTTCATAGCGGTAGTCGACGTCCTTCGGACGCGGGCCGTAGTACGCGACCTCCATGCCAAACGCCGCGCAGCGATGCGCGATCTGCAGGCCAATGCCGCCGAGCCCAACAATACCCACCTTGCGCCCACGCAAGAGATTGCCCGGACGATAGCGGCGCTCCGGCCACAGATTGGCCCGCACATGCGCATCGGCCCCGGTGATATCGCGGGCGATACCCAGCAACAGCGCCAGCGCCAAATCCGCAACCGTGTCGTTCAGCGCCGCAGAGTTGTTGAACAACGCAATGCCACGACGCTTGACCGCTTCCACGTCGATAGGATCAACACCGGCCGTGTAGCAGGCGATAATGTCCAGCGCGGGCAGTTGCTCCAGCAGCTCTTCGCGCACATAGCCGCGCGAGCCGGTCACGATCCCGCGGATGCGCGGGCCCACTTCGGCCAACATAGCGCTGCGCGCCTCACCCTCTTCGGGCAGCTGGTGCACAGTAAAATGCTCAGCAATACGCTCAGCCGCAGGCGATGGAATTTTGATGAGCGCGAGAAGTTCGATCACTTAGCTTCTGCCGTGTTCATGAGAAGGGTATTTTGGGTGCTCCAAGCCATAACCACCTGATCACCAGCGGCAAAATTCTGCTCGGCTGACGCGGTGACAGCGAAGCGAACGCCGTTGACCTCAACGGTGTAATGGACAGAGCTGCCGCGGAAGACGCGGTCTTCGATACGGCCGGTAAGCATATTGTCCTGCCCCACGCCCTGCTGGTTGGCATGCAGCGTGATCTTGTCTGGACGCACGCCGATGAGGTTCGAGCCAATCTTCACGTCCGCCGAAACCGGCACAGCGCGCAAATCGAACTGCCCCCAGGCCACATTGGCCAAACCATCTGACAGCGTTTTGACTTGAACCGGCAGGAAGTTCATCTCGCCAATAAAGCGGGCCACGAACTCGGTCCGTGGGAAATTGTAGAGCTCCTCCGGCGAGCCCATCTGTTCGATGCGCCCCTCGTTCATCACCACAATCGTGTCGGACATCGTCAACGCTTCTTCCTGATCATGGGTGACCAAAACGAAGGTTTTGCCTGTAGCGCGCTGCAAGCGACGCAGTTCATCCTGCATTTCGCGGCGCAGCTTGGCGTCGAGCGCCCCCAGCGGTTCGTCGAGCAGCAGCAATGGCGGGTTCGGCGCAAGCGCACGCGCCAAAGCCACGCGCTGGCGCTGACCGCCAGACAATTCGCTGGGCATACGGCGATGCATGGTGTCGAGCTGAACCAGCTTGAGCAGTTCATCAACACGCGCCGTAACCTCGGCTTCCGGCAGGCCCTTGAGCTGCAAGCCGAAGGCAACGTTCTGCCGAACGGTCAGGTGTGGGAACAGAGCATAGTCCTGAAACACCATGTTCACATTGCGCTTATGCGGCGGGATATTCGTTGAATCCACGCCCTCAATGTAAATCTTGCCGCTGGTCGGTTCTTCAAACCCACCCACCATACGCAGCGTCGTCGACTTCCCGCAGCCCGATGGTCCAAGCAGGGTGACAAACTCGCCAGACTTCAATTCGAGCGACAGCGACTTAACGGCGACGAAATCAGAAAACTCTTTGGTGACGGCGTCAACCTTGAGAACGTTAGCCATTGTTCATCCTTCTGCGAACCATGCGCTCGGTGTAGAGGCCAATACAAATCGTCACGACGAGGATCATGGTGGACATAGCCGCCAGACTAGGCGTGAGACCGGAGAAAATGCGGCCGTAAATCAGGACAGGAAGTGTCGGGTTGTAGCCGCCCAAGAAGAACGAGCGGACGAAGTCGTCAAAGCTCGACAGCATTGAGAACACCGTCCCGCCGATCAGCGCTGGCATAAGATAGGGCAGTGTCACGCGCACGAAGGTGACGAAGCTATCCGCCCCCAAATCGCGCGCCGCTTCGGTAATGTTCTTCGGCATCCCATTGAGACGGGTCAGCGCCATCAAGGTCATGTAGGGCACGCTATGGATCGCATGCGCCATGATGATTGCTGTCGTGCCAGGCGGGATGCCCACCGACTGCGCAAAGATGCGCAGCGAAATGGCCGAAACGATTGACGGCACAACCAGCGGCATACAGGCCAGTGCGAAAATAATTGGGCGGCCCCAAAGCTTGGCGCGGGCCAACAGCACCGCCACCCAAACGCCGACGATCAGCGCAATCAGCGTCGAGATCACCGCGATGTAGAGCGACAGGCCCAGCGCGCTGTGAAACTCGCGATCTTGCGCAACTTCGAGGAACCAACGCGTGGTCCACTTCTCAATCGGGAAGCCGAGGAAAACGCCATCCTTAAAGCTCATCATCACGACGATCATGAGCGGGCTGAGGAGGTAGAAGGCAAAGGCCGCATAAGCGAAGCCGAGCCAGCTCCAGTTTTGCGTCAGTTTGGTGAAAAACTTCATCGATCAGTACTTCTTCTTGGCGCGCAGAAGCGAATGCAGAACGCCGCTGATGATCAAGGCACTGACAAACAGGATGATCGCGAGCGCTGCGCCGCGTGGCCAGGTCAGGCTGGATTCATGGAAGTAGGAGGCGATGACCTGCGCAAACAGATTGCTATCTGTGCCAGCAAGGATCATCGGCACGGTATAAACACCGGTCGTAATCAGGAAAACCAGCGTCACACCCGTCGCGATACCATCGCGCATAAGCGGCAGCGTCACCTTGAAAAAGCGGGTAATGCCATTGGCGCCGAGGTCTGAAGCGGCTTCAAGCACATTGCTTGGGATCTTCTCGATGGCAGCATAAAGCGGCACGAGCATGAACAGCGCCACGACATACAGCATCCCTGCCCCCAGCGAGAACCAAGTGTAGAGAAAGGGGATCGGGCGCTCGATGAAATTGGCCCACATCAACACGAGATTGATCGCGCCGTTCGAGGCAAAAATCAGCACATAGGAGAACACGCGGATAAGCTCGCCCACCCACGATGGGACCATGGCCAGAAGCAAGAGGCGCACCTGCCAGTTCTTCGGCACTTTCTTGGCAATGAAATAGGCCAGCGGCGTCATCAGCACGAGCGCGACGAACGACACCACAACGGCAAAGCCCATTGTCCTTAGGAACGGCAGATAGACCGTGTAGTCGGTAAACAAGAGCAGGTAATGCTCAAAAGTCCGGACTTCAGACTGTCCCGCGGGCACAGGATATTGCTGGAGCAGGCTGATATTGAGCATCTGTCCCAGCGGAAAAATGTTCCACAGAACGAGCCAAGCAACAGGAAGCACCACCATAAGGATGGAGGCCAGCTTCAGGTTACGATTGAGGAAACCGGAAAGCGCGCGGTAAGGCGTGTTGGACATGAGAAGGTACGACCAGTGGACCTTCCCTTCGCTGCGGCGCTTTGTGGCGACAACTGTTGAGCTCATAGTCTGCTCTATATCTTTCGCATATCAAAGACCGAGACATGCGTGGGGGCCGCAGGGACCTGCGCAGCTTTTCAGCTGCGCAGGTGTTTGCATCAAGCTTCGCGCAAGCCAGCGCCGTACTGATCGAGCAAGCCGTAACGGTTGTCGTCGGCGCCCTTCACGTCGAGCCAGGTAATGCGCTGGAGCTGTTCATCCGAGAATTGGATCGCCTGAGCTTCCGCTTCGGTCAGGCCCGATGTCGCATCAAGGAAGGTCGACAGGCTGCCAGACGAACGGGTCATCGACGAGCCAATGCTCTCCTGCTGCAGCAAGAAGTCGATGAACTTATAAGTGTTTTCCTGGTTCGCTGAATTCTTGAACAGCGAGTAGTTGTAGGTCCAGCCAGTCGTACCTTCGACCGGAATGCCCGGCTGAACGCTGCTGTCTGCACCGGCAAGAAGCATTGCCGTTTCGGTAAAGCCCATGCCCGCATCAATTTCATTGCCGAAATAGAGCTGCTGGAATTCAGCAGTGGTATCATACCACTTGCGCAGAACATGCTTACGGGAAATGGCATATTCGCGGCATTCCTTGAGCATGGCTTCGACGGCAGCAGAGTCACCGTTGTAACCGGTCCAGACATCCTGCAAACCAAGATGGAACATGGCTGCATAGAGCGCGCTGCCCGGACGCAGGGTGACGCGACCGGCATATTTGTCGCCGAAAATGGTTTCCCAGGTTTCGGTGTCTTCCGGCGCAACCACGCCCTTGCGGCTTGCCATCATGGCAAAACCAGTCAGGACAGGAATGCCGTAGCGCTTGCCCTGAATGAACTGAGCGTCCGCATCGCGGTAGACCGGGTTGATCTTGGACATGCCCGGAAGCTTGGACTCGTCGATTTCGGCCAGATAATCGGTGGCGATGTAAGCGAACATGCGGTGACCCGCGATGATCGACATATCGGTCTGGCGCTGATCACCTTCGGCAGCCAGCAGATTGAAAATCTGCGACTGATCGGTTGTCGAACGCAGATTGATGACGATGCCGGTTTCCTGCGTGAACTTCTCGCGCAGGTCCTTCGGCACGTAAGAGTCGTGACCAACAATGTTGACCACGCCTGCGGCGTGTGCGCGGCCGATCAGGGCGGGCATCGCCAAGCCGGCGGCGAGCGTCGCAGCACCAGCCTTCAAAAATCCACGGCGGTTCAGCTTGAAATTCATCTTATTATCCTCTCACCCTCTAATGCGTGTCGGAATTCCCCAATTCTGACACGCTAATACACGTCGGGTTATCGTACCAGTTGACGGACGACTAACCTTGGTGCGTTCCCTAGAATAGAAATCCAAGCCTTACCGCTGATTAGAAATTCTCTTTTCAATCAGCCAGTTCGACGTGAATCTCTTCTCCTTCAACCCGGACCTTGTAGGCCCGAATTGCCACCTCGCAGGGCGCCAAAGTGGGCTCCCCAGTCAGCGTATCGAAACACCCACCATGCAATGGGCATTCAACATGGCCTTCATCGGTCAGCCAGCCGTCAGACAAGAAGGCTTGGCCGTGTGAGCAGAGGTCGTCAGTGGCTCGGAATTCGCCGCCGGGCATATGGTACAGGGCGATCTGACGATCCCCAACAAACACCTTGAGAATTTCCCCCTCGGAGACATCGGCGACAGCAGCAACACGAACACTAGACGACATACGCAAACAGCTCTTTAGACAGACACAACGATATAGTTATCATCGACCGAAACCTCAAAAGTCTCAGCCTTATAGGGGCCTTTTACAACTTCATTGCCGGAGGCAACTTCGCTGAAATAGGTCTTCACCTTGGTGTTCGCCGGGTCGAACCATGATTGCCCCGTGCGGATGTCAAACTCCCAACCGTGGTTGGGGCACATGACAATCTCACCCTGACGTTTCATGCACGGACGGCCCGGACCATCATGGCCCGCCAGACCAGAGCGCACACCCGAACTCAGCGGCGCACCTTGGTGCGGGCACTTGTCCAGCAGGGCGAAATATTCGCCATCGAGATTATATACGACGATCGGACGACCACCCGCCTTGAATGCGAGCTGCGCGCCTGGAGCAATATCACCGACCTTGGCAACAACGTATTTCGCCATCAGAACCTCCTAGAGACGCAGGAACTTGCGGGCGTTATCGGAGAACACCTTACGGCGCTCCTCAGCCGAGAGTGGGAAGGTGAACACGTAACGCGGATCGTCAAAGTCCCAATGCGGGTAGTCCGATGCGAAGCACAGATTGTCCCAACCAACCCATTCCATGATTTGACGCAGGTCCGCCGGGTTCTTGTAAACGTCCATAGGCTGGGTCGAAACATAGACGTTCGAGGCGAAGTATTCCGAAGGCTTGCGCTTGAGGTTCGGCACTTCCGAACGCATGGTTTCCCAGAGCTTGTCCAAGCGCCACAGCGTCGACGGCACCCAGGTAAACGCCCCTTCCACCAGCAAAAGCTTGAGGTCAGGGAATTCCTCGAACACGCCTTCCATGATCATACTCATGGCAAAGGCGGTGAAACCACCATGCGTCAGCTGGTGCTGCTGCACGTGATAGGAGGCCCAGCCTGCATTGCCCATTGGCGGCGTGCCGCCATTGCCGCCCACATGCACACCAATCGGCAAGCCATGCTCAACAGCTGCCTTGTAAATCGGCCAATAGCGACGACGCCCAGCCGGTTCAGTATTGCGCTGCAACAGCCCAACCTGCGCCACCAGCGGGTTCTTGCCGAGGCGATTGATTTCCTCAACCGCTGCCTCTGTATGATCCTGCGTGACCGTGATCGAGGTGCGCAGGCGATTGTCTTCCTGCGACCAGCGTTCCAGCTGCCAATCGTTGACGGCCGAGGCCATGGCCACGCCCAGATCCAAATGGCGCTGCATGCCACCGGTCGGCGACAAAGGCTGCAAAAGGCCAATCTCGACATTATGCGGATTGAGATACTGCTCCTGCATAAACGCTAGATCAGTCCCCGGAATGCCACCACCCGGCGGATAAGCGTCGCGACGGGAAATGTTCGGCTCGATACCGGCATAGGGGTCGAGGCCAAAGAATGGTCCCTTCGACGCCCCGCGATAGAGGTCGTGCATTTCGTGCCACTTGGCGGGCAGGAAGGTCTTCAGCAACTCAGGCGGGCAGACAGGATGGATATCGCAGTCAACGATGCCGTTCTGAACAGGAGAGGTTGGAGAGCTCATCAGACCGCCTCAGACAAACGCGAATAAGTTGCGAGTGGATTTATGCTTTTGAGGCGAGCGATCCGCTCGTCACTCAGGCCAGTTGGCAAGGCGTTGTCGCCGTTGAACTGGAAGTGCGGATAGTCCGTGGAGAACAACAGCATGTCCTCAGAACCCAGCATGTCGATGACCCGATTGACGATCTCGCCATTGTTTGGCGCATCAAACGGCTGGGTGGTGAAACGGAAGTGTTTGCGCGCGTAATCCCATGGAGATTTATCAACCCACGGCACTTCACGGCGCAGCGCCATCCACTTGTTTTCCGCGTCGGTCAGATAGGACGGAACCCAGGTCACACCCGATTCCAGCATCACCACCTTGAGGTCCGGAAACTCCGAGAAAACGCCTTCGTAGATCAGGCTCAACATCTGGTGCGCCATGGTCGACGCCTGCAACGCATAGTCTTCCAGATAGAGAGAGTGATTGCCGATATAGCTCTGCTGGTAGCGACCACCGCCACCCGGATGGATCGCGATTGGCAGGCCATGCTTGGCCGCAGCCCGATAAATCGGCCAATAATAGCGGCGTCCAAAGGGCATATCGCCAGCCACAGGCATCACCACCTGCACAAAGCGACGATCGCCCGCTAGGCGCTCAATTTCTTCTGCGGCCAGATCTGGGTCTTGGATCGACACCATGATCGAGCCGCGCAGGCGCGCATCCTTGGCCAACCAATTCTCGATCAGCCAATCATTGCTGGCCTTACACGTCGCCGCTGCGAAATAGGGATTGAAGAATGACGACGCGCCATTGAGCACGGTGCAAATGGCGATATCGACCTTGAACGGGTCGAGCAGCTGCCCCTGAAGCACATCAAGGCTCGCCCCCGCGCGCGGTTCAGTCCCCAGCCAATCTGGGCGCGCACTCAAAGGCAAAGACGGGCGGTAAATGCCCAAATCCATGCCGTTCAGCTCACGCATCGAGACAAAGTCACGCCAATAGTCATCGTAATAGGGCAGCAGATCCTGCAACCCGCTAATGGCCGGATGAACATCACAGTCGATGGTGTTGTACGCCATTTTCATCTCCTGCACTTAAGCCGTCGCCTTGGCGAGCGACGCAGCGCGAATCTCCGACAACCGCGCCCGAACAGACACGACATCAGGTTGTATGACTAGATGAAGCACGGTCGGAACATCGCTTGCCAAGGCCTGCTGCAGCGCAGGCGTGAATTCCTCGGTCTTATTCACCGTTATTCCGCGTGCACCGAAGGAACGGGCATAAGCGGCGAAATCAGGATTGGTCAATTCCGTCGCCACAACACGCTCCGGATACTCCCGCTCCTGATGCATGCGGATGGTGCCGTAAATGCCGTTATCAAACACGATAAAGATCGGGTTGAGACCATAATGCATGGCCGTCGCGATTTCCTGCGAGGTCATCATGAAGCAGCCGTCACCGGCAAAGCAGAAGACCTGACGATCGGGGAAAAGAGACTTCGCCGCGATAGCCGCTGGCACGCCATAGCCCATCGCCCCGCTCAGTGGCGCGATCTGGGTCGGATACTGGCGGAAGAGATAATGACGCTGCAGCCAAGCCGTGTAATTCCCGGCCCCATTGGTGAAAATCGCATCGTCATCGGCCAGAGCACTCAGCTGCTCCATCACCGCACCAAGCTCGAGCTCCGTGCCAAACGCACGCGCCACGCGACCCTTTTCAAATTCCGCACGCCCCGCCTCGGCCCATTCGGCCCAGTCGTTATGCTCAACCACAGGCGCTGCCGAAAGAACATCAAAGAACGCCGCAACATCGGCATTGATCGCTAGATCCGCATGGTGCACGCGGCCAAGTTCTTCGGCGCCAGCATGGACATGCACAAGCTTCTGCGTCGGGACGGGTGACGCAATAATCGTGTAGCCGGCCGTCGTCATTTCGCCGAGGCGATCCCCCACAACCAGCAGGAAATCAGCTTGGCTTACGCGCGCCTTAAGGTCCGGCGTCACCGATGTCCCGAGCTCTCCGACATAGAGAGGATGCGCGTTATCGAACCGATCCTGACACCGGAAACCCGCAACCACAGGCAAGCCATAAGCTTCCGCAAACCTCTGTGCCTGCACGCGTGCCTCATCATTCCAGCCAGAGCCCCCCACTACCATCAGTGGTCGCTCCGCTGCACTCAAATCGGCCAAAAGCTGATCAATTGCCTGCGAGGTCGGCGCTGCTGAAACGCGCGCTGGGCGCGGCACATCGGCCACGTCCACGCATTCGGTGAGCACATCTTCCGGCAGCACCACAACCACAGGGCCCTTGCGGCCACTCGTTGCGATGGCGAAAGCGCGCGCCACGACCTCGGGTATCCGCTTGGTGTCGTCGATCTGCTCCACGTGTTTGGCGACTTCGCCAAACATGCGTCGGTAGTCAATTTCCTGAAAGGCTTCACGACCAATCTGCTCGCGCGAAACATGGCCAATGAACAGAACCATCGGCGTCGAATCTTGGCGCGCCGTATGCAGACCGATGGAGGCATTGGTCGCGCCCGGACCGCGCGTGACAAAGCAAATGCCCGGCTCGCCGGTCAGCTTGCCATAGGCCTCAGCCATGTTCGCAGCGCCACCTTCGTGACGGCAGGCGATGAGAGAAATCTGCTCAGCACTGTCGTAAAATGCGTCGAGCGCACCAAGAAAACTCTCGCCAGGAACGCAATAGCTCACCTTGGCACCGTAAGCGATGAGATGATCAACCAGAATACGGCCGCCAGTACGCACTACCATTCGTCCTGCCCTTCTTTAAAACACTGAGGCATTATCATTGGTTATATGGTTATCGTACAAATGATCCGTGTCAAGGCCATGACCGCCGCGCGTTGAAAACTCCGCTCATGCGCCCCGTGCGCGCAACTGCTCCAAAATCAGCGAAACCGGATGCCGCAGACGCGCATCGCTCTCTTTTTCCGCCTGGCACCGGCACGAAAGGCCGGTCGCTACCAGCTCGCCTGCCTCAAGAGACGGCTCTTCAACGCGAGACCGCCAGCTGAGCCCATAAATCTGCTGCGACAGGCGCCGGTTCTTGGCCTCGTGCCCAAAGGTCCCGGCCATGCCGCAACAGCCCAGACTTTCCGTTTGCGCGGCAATCCCAGCTGCCGCCAACACCTCACCCCACTGCCGCGACGAGGCAGAGAGGTTCGACGTAGCGGTACAATGATTGGCCAAACGTGCCTTCATCGCCCCCGCATCACGACGCGCATCCGCCAGACGATGAAGATTCTGCGAGAGAAACTCTTCAATGGTTTTCACATTCACCGCGCCGTCGACAATCGGCGCATATTCATCGCGATAGACCAAAGTCATCGCCGGATCGACACCGATCAGCGGCACACCGAGCGCATCGTAAGCGCGCAACCGCGCCGCGGTCCGACGCGCCACGGCGTCAAAACGCTTCAGCAACCCCTTGGCATGCAATGGCTTGCCGTTTTGCACCCGCACAATGAACGGCCGGAAGCCCAAGCCCTGCAAGAGATCGACCAGATCCAACAACAGCGCGGGCTCAAAAATCGCCACAAAGGCATCTGGCACAATAGCAACGAGATCCTGCCTCTCACGCGGCGACAGGGCCCCGATGTCCGGTGGAGACAAGGCCCCGACCCCACGCTCGGCCAGATCACTTTTCAGCAGTGTTTTAGGCAAAGAAGGCAGCGCCTCAAGCCCCAAGAGCCGCAAGCCAGATTGCCCCAGTTTGGTATTCGCCATGAGGCGATAAACCGGCGCAACGAGCGGCAGAAGAGGCAAGAACAATTCAATCTCAGCGATCAACCGATCAGCCGGCGTCCGCCAATAGCGCGTATGATATTGTTCCAAAAATCGCGACTTAAACGCCGGCACATCGACCTTAACCGGACAAGTGCCCTTACACGCCTTACACCCAAGGCAGGTGTCGAGCGCCGCCTTCACCTCATGAGAAAAGTCAGCGCCTTTGCTGCCCCACGCAAACAGGCGCGGACGCCATGACCGAGACCGCGTACCGGACTGAGTGCCCTCCTCCGCCTGCACCAAGCGCAGCCACTCGCGCACCAAAGTCGCGCGGCCCTTAGGCGATTGGCGGCGATCGCGCGTCGCCTTCCAGCTCGGACACATGGGCGCGTCAAATTCGAAGTCGAAGCACGCGCCATTGCCATTGCACTTCAGCGCACGGCTATAGCCATCGCTATGCGCCCGGGCCAAGCCCGCTTCGCGCTCGCCCCGCATCGGCACATCCCCAACATCTGTCAGGGGGCCGAAATTGCTGGCAATTTTTCCCGGATTGAACTGCTCATGCGGATCAAACAGCGCCTTCACGCGCTGGATCGCAGGGTAAAGCTCTCCAAAGAACGCGCGCGTATAGGCCCCGCGCACGCCCTTGCCGTGCTCGCCCCACAGCACCCCGCCATATTTCTGAGTCAGCGCATAGACACTGTCAGAAATGGCCTGCACCTGCTCGCGGCGCTCGGGCACATAAAGATCCATGTCCGGGCGGACGTGAATAACGCCACTATCAGCATGCCCAAACATGCCATAACCAAGCCCGAAACGATCAAGCAGGGCCCTGAATTCCTGAATATAGTCAGCCAGTTGATCGGGCGGAACCGCCGTATCTTCGACAAAGGCAACCGGGGCGCTCGTCCCCGTCACATTGCCCAATATGCCCACTGCGCGTTTCCGCATCGCCCATATATCGGCAATATCGGCGCGCGAATTTGTGGTCGCCAATGACAAATACTGCCCATCGGCTTTGACCGCTTCAACAAGGCGCAACATCTGCTGCTCGAGCCCATCGGCGCTATCAGCGACAAATTCGACCATGCAGGCGCTGCCAAATCGCCCATCGGCACTTGGCTTAAAGAAATGCGCGACTTTCTCCCCGGCCGCATCGGTTCGCGCCAGCCCAAGAACGCGCTCATCCACCACCTCGACCGACGCCGCACCAAAACCGAGAAACTTCTTTGTTTCCCGCAGCATGGACACAAAATCCGCATAGACGATGGTCACAAGACCCATATGGTCCGGAATAGGCGTCAACGCCAACTCGGCCTCGGCGATGAGCCCGAGCGTCCCCTCAGAACCGCAGATGACCGAGTTCAAGTCCAGCGAACCATCGGCTTTGCGCAGATGCCCCAGATCATAGCCGGTCACATTGCGATTAAGCTGAGGCACATCGCGCAGCCAGCGCTCAGCAACGTCTCTTTCCAGCGCGTCGAGTTCCTGCGCGAGGTCCAAATCGCCATGCGCGCCCGTATCGAGTACAGACCCATCGCTCAACACCAGTTTGACCGCGCGAACGTGATCTCTGGTTTTTCCATAAAGCACAGATCCCTGCCCCGAGGCGTCCGTGCTGATCATCCCGCCAATCGTCGCCCGATTAGAGGTTGAGAGTTCAGGTGGGAAAAACAGACCGTAAGGCTTGAGCGCCTTTTGCAGCTGATCCTTGACGACGCCGGGTTGAACAATGGCAACGCGGCGGACCGGGTCAATCGCCAAGATCTTGTTCATATGCCGAGACATATCAACAATCACCCCATTGCCCAGCGACTGACCATTGGTCCCGGTGCCGCCGCCACGAGGCCGCAGGATGATCGAACGATGCTGCTCCTCGCGCGCACGACTGGCGATCAGTTGCAAATCGGCTATGCTACGCGGGTAAGCGACAGCGTCCGGAACGATTTGATAGATCGAGTTGTCCGTCGACTGGACAAGGCGATGACCTAAGCCCGTTTCCAAATCACCCGAAAATCCCGCAACCCTGAGGTGATCGAGGAAGTTTTGATAGCTCACGGCCATCACATCGGGCGATTTTACAGCTGGTATCATGGGCCCAGCTTTACTTGTACGACGACCCGATCTCAAGCCCCAGAAAACGGTGTTTCAGCCAGCATCGTCGTCCGCTCGACGTTAGAGTGCCTGCTGCGCCAACCGCCCTAGCCGCGCCAAGCTCGCTTCGAGATGCTGGCGCATCGCATCACGCGCAGCATTGGCATTGCCATCGTTGATCGCATCAAAAATCTGCTGATGCTCGTTCTGAAGTCGACTGAGATAGGACGCGTCTTTCACGCCCCCAACATTGGTCGCTCGGCGCGGCACGCTATACTGGCCGAGGAAATCCAGGGTTCGAGGAAAATGTGGATTGCCAGATGCTTCCGCTACCGCTTGGTGGAACCGGAAATCTTCCTCGGCGCCGTCTTCACCGCGATCAATCGCTGCAGAAATATCGTCCAGAGCTGTGCGCAGGCGTTCTATGCTTTCAGCGCTGGCCCGTGCCGCCGCACGCGCTGCCGCCTCGACCTCGATCGCCAGTCGCAGCTCATTCAAATTGATCAGGTCGCCCACGACTTTCATGTCATTGGGAGAAATCTGCAAAGTCCGGTGATGGGCACCGGCCGACACAAAGGCACCAAGCCCCTGACGCGTCGTCACCACGCCGCTCGCACGCAATTGCGCAACGGCTTCGCGGATCACTGTTCGTGACACGCCCAGTTGCTGCATCATTTCGCGTTCGGTTGGCAGGCGCGCGCCTGGCTGCAAGTTGCCAGTGCGAATATCGGCTAATAGTCGAGTGGTAACTTCCTCGACGAGCGTTGGACTCTTTTCAACACGGCGAGATAACTGACTCACACCACCGGCGCTTCCACCGTTATCTGCCATCCCCGCCCCCAAATTCTTTTGTCCAGCTCGCAAAATACGCGCTCTTGCCCAGCACAGCCAGCGAAAAGAAAACCATAACCCACTATATGGCAAGTTTTTATCAGGTGATATGACCACACGACCAATTTAGCGATTTTGGACTTCGAGCACATGCATGACCGCCGGCAGCCACAAGTCACTGCACGCACGCTCTTGGTCATGGCCGCCCCCGTCATGTTGGCGTCGATGTCGACGCCGCTCGTCGGTGCGGTTGACCTGGCAGTACTCGCGCCCCTTGGCGACACAGCATTGCTCGGCGGCGTCGCCGCCGCCAATATCCTCCTGAACTTCCTCTTTTTTAGCCTCAACTTTCTGCGCTCCTCCACCACAGGCATGACCGCTCAGGCCCTTGGCGCCGGAGACACCAGCGAAGCCCTGGCCGTTCCCCTCCGGGCCATTGTCATCGCCCTCACCTTGGGCCTTCTCGCCATCGGACTGCAGGTTCCCGCTGAGCATCTCGGACTCGGCCTGATGGGTCTCAGCGACGAGATCCGCGCAGCCGCAGCGACCTATTTCAGCATTCGTGTTTGGTCAGCGCCCATGCTGCTCCTCACCTATTGCTTCACCGGCTGGGTGCTCGGGCGAGGCGAGATGCACAAGGGGTTCGCTCTGCAACTCGTGCTCAACCTGAGCAATATCGCCCTCTCGATCTTTTTCGTCTGGCATCTGAATTGGGGACTACAAGGCGCGGCCTTTGCCACTGTTTGCGCGGAAACGCTCACCGCACTCTTCGGAGCCGCACTGCTCACGGCCCAACTGCGTCCAAATTGGCGACGCGCCTTTGCCGCCGTGCCGAACTGGACAGCGGTCCGTCGCATGCTGCTCGTCAATGGCGATATGGTTCTGCGCTCACTCGCGCTCATTATCGTCTTGGCCTCGTTCACCAGCATCGGCGCGAGTTTCGGGCCTGACGTCATGGCTGCCAATGCCGTGTTGATGACCGTCTTTTATATGTCCGGCGCGGTGATGGATGGGCTGGCGACAGCAACCCAGCAGCTTTCGGGCCGCTTTGTCGGCGGGCGCGATGCAGCGGGCTTTAAGGCCGCCATTGCTCTGGCCGCCAAATTCAGCGCCATAGCGACGGCAATTTATGTCGCTGTTCTGCTCCTTGGCAAAGATGTCCTCATCTCCACCATGTCGCCGAACGAAACGGTGTCCGAGCTTATCTCAACCTATTATTGGTGGACCTTGCTCATCCCGATTGCAGGCCTCCTCGCCTTCCTCATGGATGGTGTTTTTATCGGCGCCAGCTGGTCGCGCGATCTGCGAAACATGATGTTCGCGTCGGCCCTGATCTTCTTCGGCCTCACCGCCACGATCATCCCGCTCTGGCATAACCACGGCCTTTGGATCGCCCTCGTCAGCTTTATGGCGTCCCGCGGCCTGCTTCTCGCCATGCGCCTACGCCACCAAATGCAGACCCATTTCTAGGCGCAAAGCCGCACAAACGCCAAAACCGGCATCGCTTGAAACGTTTTGAATTTTGTGAGGGAAAAAGTGGTGCCCGGAACCGGAATCGAACCAGTGACACGCGGATTTTCAATCCGCTGCTCTACCAACTGAGCTACCCGGGCAACCTGCTCGCCTTACGTCTGCGAACACCCGCTTTCTAGGGCATCATTTCGCGCTTCGCAATTGCTAGACGCGTGTGTGAACACAAGTTTTTTCGCTGTCCACAGGCTTCCATCATTTTGCCGCCCACAACGCCGCCAACTGCCCCGCAATCAACAAAAAACGCCGCATCGTCAACGCGGCGTTTGGTTCGTGTCTGCGCTGGCTCAGCGTCGAGCCTTGCTCAGCGAGCCCATGCCCACCGCCAGCAAGATGAGCGCCCCCACCAGAATCTGGCGGATATAGCTATCAACGCTCATCTGCGTCAGCCCATTGTCCAACACCCCGAGCACCAACACGCCCACGACTGTCGCCAGAATACGCGGCTCACCATGGCGCGACATGGTCGAGCCCAAAAACACCGCCGCAATCGCATTGAGCATCAGCCCCGAGCCCTGCACCGGATTGGCCGATGCCACGCGGCTGGCATACATAATGCCCCCCACCGCCGCAGCAAAACCGGTGAGCGCAAAGGCAATCGTGCGCAACCGCTTGACCGGAATGCCGCCCAAATGCGCCGCTTCCATATTCCCGCCAATGGCATAGAGGCGACGACCGAACGTTGTCTGCTCCAGCAGCACCCACACGGCAAAGACCACCAAAATCGCGATAATGGAGAGGTTCGGCAGGCTGATCGCCACCCCGCCCCATTCGCCCAGCGGAATGCCCCCACGCGCAAATGTGCCAAACTCTTCCGGAATGGCCCGCCCCGAAATCGTCTTGCCACCACTGACGACAAAGGCCAGCCCTGAGAACATCGTCATCGTCGCCAGCGTCGCGATGAAGGGCAAAATCCCGACAAAGCTCACCATCACGCCATTGACCACCCCGCCAAGCAGGCCAATCGCCAGCGCCCCGAGCACAGCCATGCTCACCGGCATCCCCGCCGCCATCATCAGCGCGGCGACAATCCCCGCCAGCGAGGCAGTCGAGCCCACCGAGAGGTCAAAATCCCCCATGGTCATGACAATGGTCATGCCCGCCGCCACAACCATCAACATCGACACCTGCTGGGTGATATTGAGCCAGTTGCGCGCGGTCGGGAATGTACCCGGCAGCATGATCGAGAAGAACAGAACGATAGCGATAAAGCCGATCAGCGTGCCGTAGCGACGAATGTGCTGCATATTAGGCCACCTTCACGCCGGAGGCCCGGCCGTAGCAAAGATTGATAAGAGTGTCTTCGGCGAGCTCCTCGGCATCGACAATGGTGTCGAACTGCCCCTCGCGCATCACCGCGATCCTGTCGCTCATGCCCAAAAGCTCAGGCAGATCGGTCGACACCAGAATAATGGCCGTGCCCTTGGCAGCCAGATCGCGCAGGATGGTGTAAATATCAAACTTGGCGCCCACATCGACGCCGCGCGTCGGCTCTTCCAAGAGCAGCAGTTTTGGCGGCCCCGCCACCACGCGACCAAAGACAACCTTCTGCTGATTGCCGCCGGAGAGCTCATAAACGGGCTGGCCAACACTGGCCGCCTTCAAGCGCATCGCCGCGCCGGTTTCGCTCGCATAGGCCTTCTCATGCCCCGGCTTGAGCCACACCCCCGCCGCGCTATGGCGCTTCAAATGGGCAACGGTAATGTTCTCATAGATCGGGCGCTGCATGAACAGCCCCTCAGCCCGTCGCTCGCGTGGCACATAGGCAACGCCCGCTTCCCAGGCCGCCCCCGGCGATTTCGGCGCATAAGCCACTCCGTCGAGGGTTAAGCGCCCGCTCGTGATCTTCTGGTCGCCAAACAGCGCCCGGATCAATTCGCCCTGCCCCGAACCGGAAAGCCCGGCAATGCCGAAAATCTCCCCGGGACGGACCGCAAATTCAATCGCTCCAATACCCTTGGCCATCAGCCCTTGAGCCGCAAAGGCCTCGCCCTCGCCCGGCTGCGACACCGCCTTTGGGAAAGCCTCGTCCACCCGCCGTCCGATCATCATGGCAATGAGATCGTCCTGCGTAATATTGCTCATCGCGCCGCTGTCGATGGAGGTGCCATCACGCAAAACCGTGGCCTTGTCACACAGCGCCATAATCTCATCGAGCCGGTGCGACACATAAAGGACCGAGCTGCCCGATGCGCGAATCTCGCGCAAAACCTTGAATAGCCTCTCACTCTCGTCGCGCGTCAGCGCCGCCGTCGGCTCGTCGAGCACATAGACCTTGGCGTCATCGAGCAGCGCCGCCGAAATACGCACCAACATCTGATCGCCCAGCGACAGCTCGCCCAGCGTGCGGCGCGGATCAATATGGTCGATCCCCAGCCGCGTCAGCGCCCGTTGCGCTTCCGAGTTCAGCGCAGCCCAATCGACAAAAACACCCGCCCGGCGCGGATAGTCGCGGCCAATGAAAATGTTCTCGGCCACCGACAGGGTCGGCACAACATTGAATTCCTGATGGATAAATCGCAGGCCCAGATTATAGGCCGCCTTAGTACCCTCGATGCTCACCAGCGCGCCATCAACACGGATCTCAGCGCTATCGGGCGTCACCACCCCGGCGAGAATTTTGATGAGCGTCGATTTCCCCGCGCCATTTTCGCCCATAAGCGCATGGATTTCGCCGGGAGCGACCACAAGGTCCGCCCCTTTTAACGCAGGCACGCCCGCGTAGGATTTCGTAACTCGGGTCGCGGAAAGAAGCGGAGTGGGAGAGGCCATAATGGCCACTCCCTTAACGCGGAAATTTGAGCCCGCGCAACTTATTCGGCAGCGTTTGCCGAAGTTACGAGCTTGGTTGGCACATAAATCGCCGACTGGCGGATGTCTTCGCCGGCAAGAACACGCGCAACTGCGTCTGCGGTTGCCGCGCCAATCCCCGCAAAGTCCTGCGCCACCGAAGCTTCGAAATTGCCGCCAGCAGCAATCGCTTCCTTGGCCTGTGGGTTGGCGTCGATCCCGGTGATGATGATGCCTTCGCCTTCGCGACCAGCCGCTTCAATCGCCTGCAGCACGCCCAGTGCTGGCTGATCCCAAGCCGCCCACACAGCCTTGATGCTGCCTGGCTCTGGGTTTGCCGCAAGGATTGCTTCCATCTTGGCGCGGCTATCGGCGATACCGCCGTCCGACACGTCTGGGGTTACGCGGTCGATCACCTTGATATCGGGGAAGTTGCCAAACACGGCATCCGCCACTACGCCACGCACCTGCACCGGTGGGAAGGCTTCAAAGATGAACATCACCACATTGCCTTCGCCGCCGATACGATCAGCAACATAGGTCGAGGTTTCCGCTGCCATGGCGTAGCCATTGGAGGTCACATTGGTCACAAGCAGGCTATCTGCGCCCGCATCCATGCCGAACACCGGAATGCCAGCGTCCTTGGCGGTCTGCAGCCCTGCGGTCACCTGTGCCGGGTCAACGTTGATCACAATGGCATCAACACCCTGAATGACGAGATCTTCAATGCGGCTGATGACAGCGGCGACATCGCCTGCAGTGTCGATGACGTTGACATCCCAGTCCTGCCCCTCGGCATAGTCTTGGAACGCTTCAACGTAAAATTGCGTGCCCGGCTGCGCCATATAAGGGGTGACAATCGCCACCTTGCTCGCGGCGAATGCGGCACTCGAAGACAAAACTGCAAGCGTAAGAGCCAAGCCGGATACGGCGAGCTTTGTGCGCGACATTGGAAAAATTCCCTCCACATAATTTCCGGAGGCAAACCAATTGCCTACGGTTGTTTTCCTTTGTGGTGGGGGCACTATATGAGCCAAATAGCGCTGAGCAAGTAGCGAATTGGACGGAGACGAGCATGGCCCTGACCCTAATCGGTATTGACGTCGGGACAACCGCGACCAAAGCCATCCTCATTGATGCCTCCGGCCAGCAAATTTCGAGCTTTTCGCGCGCCCACCCAATGGATCGGTCAGAGGCCGGCAAAGCCGAGCAATCCCCCGATACTTGGGTGGAAAGTGTCCTCGCCGCCCTCGCCCAATTTGCCAAGGTCGCGGATTTGTCTGAGCTAGCGGGCATTGGCCTCACCTCGCAGGTCAACTCTCATGTGTTTGTTGGCAAAGACAGGAAGGCACTGCGCCCAGCCCTCACATGGCAAGACACCCGTGCCGCCACCGATGCCGCCAAGGTCGACGCCGCCGTCACCACCGAACAGAAAACCAAATGGTTCGGCGGCCCCGTGCCGATTGACGCCAGCCACGCTCTCTCGCGCATGGCCTATATTGCCCGCACCGAACCTGAAGTTTGGAACCAGACTTGGCAGGTCCTGCTCCCCAAAGACTACATTGCTCTCCAACTCACAGGCGCACTCGCGTCCGATCCTGTGGCCGCTGTCGGCCTCGTCAACGAGGCTGGCGCCTATGTCTCCGAGCTGCTCGATCTGCTCCCCGGCGCCGAGGCGCGCCTCCCCCCGCTCTTTTCCTATGAACACGTCGTCGGCACGGTGAGCGCCGGACTTCCCGGCGCCGGTGCACCCGTCTGCGTTGGCGCCATGGATGCTTGGGCAGGCATGTTCGGCTGCGGCGTCGCTGAACACGGCGACGCCATGTACCAATCCGGCACCAGCGAAGTGATGGGCATTGTCTCCAACACAATTGTGCCAACCCCCGGCGTCATTCTCTTCCCGCCCTATCAGGGCATTCGTATGCATGCTGCCCCCACTCAGTCGGGTGGCGCTTCGCTCACCTGGCTTTCGGGCCTCCTCAATCGCCCCATCGGCGAGTTGGCGGCACTGGCGAGAGATGTCGACATCACCGCCCAAACCCCGCTTTTCCTTCCCCATCTGGCAGGCGAACGCGCCCCGATCTGGGATGCGCAATCGCGCGGTGTTTTCGCCAATCTCTCTTCGGCCACCACGCCGGGAGACATGGCAATTTCCGTGCTCGAAGGGGTCGCCCACTCAGCCCGCTGGGCGCTTGAAGCCCTCATCAGCTCAGCCGATCTCACACCCGAAACCCTGCGCATTGGCGGGGGCGGCGCACAGTCCGATTTGTGGTGTCAAATTCGCGCCGATGTCTTGGGCATCCCGCTTGAGCGCGCCAGCGGCGACGCCACCGCAGCGCTCGGGGCGGCAATTATCGCTGGCGTTGGCAGCCAGGTTTTCGCCTCCCTGCCTGCGGCCGTCCGCAGTCTCGTCCACTTCGACAAAACCTTTGTGCCCAATGCCGCCAACTCAGCGTTTTACGCTGCCCGCCACGGCCAATTCCGAACGCTCTACCAGCAGATGAAAGCGCTCAATTTCGCGTAAGCAAGGGTCTGAAATGGCGTGACACAGCGCGTGCCGCCGGAAAATCCAAATTTCTGAACTTCCGCGCGCCTTTAGCCTATGCCCTTGTCAATTCACGAGATAAACCAAAACCAGTGATTGCGGCGCTCACACGCGCTGAAAGCATATTTGAATGGAGTACCAATAAGATGTCATCTCAGCCCAATATGCGGTGGGGCACTGCGGCCGCGACCCAGAGCAACGCCGCTTTTGACGAAGGCCTCCGCCAGCACATGCTGCGCGTTTATAACTATATGGGTCTGGGCTTGGTCATCACCGGGCTGGTTGCCTTCTTCGTTGGCAACACGCCAGCGCTCTATGTCCCGATCTTTTCGTCGCCGCTCAAGTGGGTGGTGATGTTCGCCCCACTGGGCTTCGTGATGTTCTTCTCGTTCAAGATCAACACGCTCTCAGCCAGTGCGGCACAGGCCATGTTCTGGGCCTTCTGCGGCATCATGGGCCTCTCCATGGCCTCGATCTTCCTCAACTTCACCGGCGCGAGCATTGCCCGCACCTTCTTCATCTCCGCTGCTATGTTCGGCGTGATGAGCCTTTACGGCTACACCACCAAGGCGAACTTGGCTAAGTTCGGCTCCTTCCTGATCATGGGTCTGATCGGCGTGGTCATCGCCTCGATCGTCAACATTTTCCTCGGCTCGAGCGTCCTGCAGTTCGCGGTCTCGATCATCGGCATCTTGGTTTTCCTCGGCCTCACGGCTTGGGATACCCAGTCGATCAAGGACCAGTATTCCGAACATAACGGCGTTGAAGGCAATCAGAAGCTCGCTGTGATGGGAGCGCTCTCGCTCTACCTCAGCTTCATCAATATCTTCCAACTGCTGCTCAGCCTGACCGGGCAACAAGAGGACTAATCTTTTGGCGCGCTGTAGGGTATTGATCTTACAGCGCTCCTCCTTTCGGCCAAGGATTGCCAATGTTGAATGAAGATCCCAGCGCGCGCGTTACCGACGAAGCCTATAGCCTCTCTACCGCTCTGCAGCGGATCGCGGACCGCACCGACCGTGACCGCATCTTCATTCGCGATCTTCTAGCCGAACTCGACCAGCGGGCCATTGCGGCCATGCTCTTTGTTTTCGCCGTCCCCAACACCATCCCCGTGCCACCCGGCGTTTCGGGCGTTTTGGGTGCGCCGCTGCTGTTTCTGGCCGCGCAGCTCATGCTGGGCCGCGCCCCTTGGTTGCCTGCCCTGATCGCTGACCGCTCGTTTGCGCGGGCCGACTTCGCCCGCATCCTCAATAAAATTGGCCCGTGGCTGGCAAAGGCCGAGCGCCTCATGCGCCCGCGCCTCACTGTCCTGACCAAGCCGCCCGCCGAATACATCATCGGCGCGATCATGCTCGTTCTGGCGATAGTGCTGTTCCTGCCCATTCCGCTCGGCAACATGCTCCCCGCCATTGCCATCTGCATTCTGGCGCTCGGGCTCATCCAGCGTGATGGCCTATGGGTCATCGCAGGCACGGTCACAGCCATAGTTTCAGTCATTATCGTTTCAGGCGTCGTTGCAGCCTTTGCCTTCGCCGCCTGGCTGGCCTTAACGGCCATATTCTGATCGCCAAACCCGCTCCCCCGCGCGCTAGACCACGAGGAAATTCTATGTCGCTCGCCTTGTCCAATCTTCTGCTTGCCCAGCATAATGCCGGAACACTGATCGAAACCCTCGACGAAAACCTAGTCCCCAAAGACCGGGCTGAGGCCTATGTGGTGCAGTCAGAAGTCGTCGCCGCGCTCGGCCCGATTGGCGCATGGAAAGTGCAGCCCTATCCTGCCGACGCTGAGCCACTTGCCTCCCCTATTCCTGCCAGCTTCGTCTTCCCAGCGGGCGACGCAATCGCGCTCAACACCAAAGCCGCTCTGCTTGTCGAGGCTGAAGTTGCGGTGACGCTCAAGAGCGACCTACCAGCGTTTGATGGCACCTATGGCCCAGACGACGTGCTCGCCGCCATTGGCACCACGCAGCTGGCCATCGAAATCCTCGGACCCCGCTTTGCCAATCCAGCAGCCACCCCATCGCTCGCCGGTATTGCCGATTTCCAGAGCAATGGCGCTGTCATTTTCGGCAAGTCCCGCTCCTTTGGCGATCTGGCCGAACTGGGCACGCTCGACATGGATCTGCTGGTTGATGGCGCGTCCATTGGCAAGGTCACCGAAGGCCCAACCACCGAACGCACGCTGCGCTCGCTCGCTTGGCTCGCCAACCACGCCGTTTCGCGCGGCACCCCACTCAAGGCTGGCGATGTGATCATCACCGGCGCGCGCATTGGCGCTCTACCGCTCAACGGCAAGACCATCACCATCACCGCACCTGGTTTTGAAACCATCACCGCAACGCTCGTCTAATCCAGTTTAGACGTCACGCATTTTCTCAAGGGCTGCACCTCGGTGTAGCCCTTAGTTTTGAGCGCCATCCCCGCCCTATCAATTTGAGGTATTATCGAGAAACCGCCAGTCGGACTTCGACGGCCAGCACCGCGCCAACTGCGCAGTTTGAAATCCCCAACATGTCTCAAGCTTTAGCGCACGTAGCCGCCTCGTTTGCGGCCATCAACAAGCCCCCAACGGCCTATCCCGCGCCCAAGCTCAAGCCCATAAGTGCCAGCCAAAAGCCACAGCAACGCCCATGCCTACAGCACTAGCGACCAGCTATACTGATCATGTTTTCAATGTAGGGAAATAAGTGGTGCGCCTAGACGGCGCACAGTCGAACCAAATTTTCGATGAACTTGCTCACTGGGAGCAGATTTTAAAGGACACATCGTTGGCGAAGCCAACACCGCCCTCCCTGTGAGGTGCGGCCATGTCACTGTCCCGCATTTACGAAAAGGCCGTTGAGCCAGTTGCGTCCACACCTGCGAAAACCGCAGGCCGGAAGCGTGCAATCAGACCTGCTCCATTTTCCATTCGTCTGAGCGAGGCTGACCGCGCCCGCTTAGCTATGGAGGCTGCGGGCGCTCCGCTTGGGGCTTACATAAAAGCAAAGATTCTCGGCGGGATACCAGAGGGGCGCAAGCGTCGGAAGGTCCTAACCATACAGGACAGGGAGGCGCTTGCGCGGGCACTGGCGCTGCTGGGGCGCTCTGATCTTCTTCGCTCCTTACAAGATATGGCGCGCGCTGCGGAGATTGGTGCGCTCGCAATCACCCCTGAAACCGAAGCCGAACTGCGCGATGCGCTTGCCGCCGTGCACGACATTCGGCTCGCTATTATTAAGGCGCTTGGTCACCGCACTGGAGGCCGGGCATGATCCTCAAAGCCTCACAGCGCGGCGGCGGCCAGGACTTGGCAGTTCACCTTATGCGGATGGATGACAACGAGCATCTGTCCGTCCATGAGCTGCGCGGCTTCGCGTCCGACAATCTGCGTGACGCCTTCCGCGAAGTGGAATCGATCAGCCAGGGCACGAAGTGCCGCCAGTATCTGTTCTCACTTTCGCTCTCCCCGCCTGCCGATGCGCGCGTGCCAGTTGAGGATTTCGAGGCGGCTATCGAGCGCATCGAAGAGCGCCTTGGCCTCGAAGGCCAGCCACGCGCCGTCGTCTTCCATGAAAAAGAAGGCCGCCGCCATGCGCATTGCGTGTGGAGCCGCATCGACGCCGACACCATGACAGCGCGGCAGATGTCCTTTTTCAAAACCAAGCTCACCGGAATTTCCCGCGATCTTTACCTCGAACATGGGTGGACCATGCCTCAGGGACTTCTCGACGCGTCTATGCGCGATCCTACCAACTTCACCCTTGCCGAATGGCAGCAGGCAAAACGCCAGGGCATCGATCCGCGTCTGGTCAAGCAAGTGGGACAGGCCTGCTGGAAAGGCGCTGACAACTTCAAATCGTTTATGGGCGCTCTTCAATCGCACGGCCTTACAGTGGCGGTCGGCGACCGGCGCGGCCTTGTGGTGGTCGATTACCAAGGCGAGGTCTATTCGCTCGCCCGCGTCCTGAACTGTAAATCGCGACACATCGAAGAGCGCTTTGCACTCCCCTTAGGCTTGCCTGGTGTCGAACAGACGAAGGCAAAAATCGCGCAACGCATGACGCCCGCGATCCGCCGTCATATCGACGAATCCCGTACGCAGTTCCAGCGCCGCTCGACCGCCCTTAGCGAGAAGAAGGCAGCGATGACGCAAGAGCATCGCAGTGAGCGCGCTGCTCTTGCGTCGATCCAGACTAACCAATGGGAAATGGAAACGCGTGAGCGTGCGCAGCGTCTGCCCAAAGGCCTGCGCGGCCTGTGGCACCGCATCACCGGGCAATATCAGGACGTGCGCCGCGCCAATGCGGCGGAGGCCGAGCAAACGCAGCTGCGCCATGCGCAGGAACGCCAAGACCTGATCGATGTGCAGCGCGAACGCCGCGCTGTCCTACAGGCCGAATTCAAAGACCTTCGAAGTGCCCGAGCCGAGCAGCTTCTGGAGTTGCGCGGTGATGTCGGGCGCTTCCTCAAATTTACGCAGGCGCGGCAAGTGCAGGCCCGCGCCCGTGATCTGTCCTCCGGCCTGCAGCTCGAACGCTAAGGGAGCGTCCTATGTCTCAGAATAATAATGAAACGAATGGCATCTCTATCGCTATGGCGCTGGTGTGCGTCACGGCGCTGTTTATGGGCATTATCATCTATGTGCTGCTAGCGGTCCTCACACTGGGCCTAAGTATCTTCTGCCTGTTCGCGCTTACAAAGCCGCGCAGGCTGTTCAATGAAACAGTGACTCCGAAAGAAGCGCGCTGGTTTATCGGGCGCGGCATAATCGGTTGGTTTGCCTTTCCGGTTCTCCTCTCGGCCCTTGCACAGTCCTTCGATGTTCGCATCGAACAGGACTGGATCATTCACATGATGGTCTGCGGCTACATCATCGGCGCGCTTGGCGGTGAGTACGTCATCGCCAAGATCAAGGAAGCACAGAGCGAGCCGGAAACTATTGATGTCACGCCGACGGTGGCCCCCAAACATCCGATGATCGACAACCCTAAACAGCCTTTCGAGTTCGCGACTTGGGACGATGAGGAGCGCCGCTAATGCGGCAGATAAGCGAGATCATCCAGTTTTTCTGGATGTTCGAGTCCCACCATCATCAGCGTCTCGCCTGGCGGGACGCGGCAGAAATGCGTGTCGCCAGAGAGCGGGCGGAATCCCAAGCTCTGGCACAGCACAAAGCCATGTTGAGCGCGAACCCGAGCGGCCAGCTCGGTCACTCTGTCCTTGACGACGAAGATGCACTGCGCAATTCCGGATTGATCGAATGAAACACCCGAGCGAATACAAAAACCTTCGTAGAGGCATTGAACTCGGCTTCTTTAACAGGAAGCCGATTGTCTATGACGGGACCGAACCCGTCGCCATTGATGCGCAAGCGGGCAAAGGCAAGCTCACGCGTTTCCTCGGTCCCAATCTTATATCGCCGCGCACAGCGCATCTGACCAAGATCATCACCGACCCAAAAGACGCAGAGCTTGCATGGATTTCATGGAAGGCTCTGGAGCGCCAGGGTTACCGCGTCCGCTTTATCAATCCAGGCGGCCTCTATGGCTATCCAACAGATAGCTACAATATCAGCTCGCGCTTGATCGAGATTGCAGCGCGCCCTGAGCTGCTCGGCATTCTGAACGAGGCCGCCTATGATGCAGCCAGCTATCTCGTACCCATCGATCCGAACCCAAGCCATCGCTGGATAGGACAAGGCACTCGCAGCGCCTTCGCGGTCTACAATACCATCACAGCACGTTTTCCATCCGAGCGCTGGCCTTGCACACCGGGCGGCCTTTGGGACTTCTTTGCCCGCACACCCGATGAAATTGCCGACGATCTTCTGCTCTGGGCGAGCGACAACCGGATGCAGGATCATTCGGGCATGTGCCGTCAGATTGCAGGCTTTACGCAATCGACCAATCAATGGAATGCCTATGCCTCAATGATCACGGAGCGATTGCAGCCCTTCCAGCCGGGCGCTGCCGCGCGGCGTGTGACCAACTCGAACAGCTTCGATCCTGCTGAGCTAAAGACCGTCCCGACTGCGCTTTTCATCATCGGCTCGGCAACGTCCGATAGCAGCCGCACCTTCGTCGGCGCGATGGCGGCGGCCTTGATCCAGCGTTTTGCTACGGCAAGTGGTCCACTGCGCGCGCTGGTCATTGGTGAAGAATGGGGACAGCTTTACGTCTCGAACTTCCACGAAATTCTCACGCTCTACCGCGAAGGCGGCATCAACTTCCTCGGCGTATTTCAGAATGCCGCAGCGCAGATTGAGTCCCGCTACGGGCGCGAGACTGCTCGTCTCTGGAAAAAGGCCGTCGCGCACACAATCTATCGCGGCTTGCCCGATGATCAGACACTCAAAGAGATCGAGCACCGTTCAGGCAAAACCTCGGTGATGGTGCGCGGCCTGAACGTCAACAACAACCAGGTGAACGGGTCGGGCGACAACCTGGTGGAACAAGCTCGGCCTCTGCTCCAGGTCGAAGACATCCGCTTGATGACCGGCGGCGAAAAAGCCTTGCTGGAATCCCGTGACCAAGGTTTTTTTACGGTGGAAATGCCGAACTTTTGGCAGCGGCTTGAAATGTCGGGAATGCTGCGCGACGTTAGGCAAAAGCCTAGCAATTACAACTAACCACAACCCTCATACGACCCGACGAAGTAAACAGTTCAAACATCTATACTGTTCTCCTTCATATCTTCAAACTGGCGCCGCGCAACCATCGTTGGATCTTGCGTGAGCTGATCCTCGATGATCGTAAGCATCGACAGATGATGCTCATGAATCGAGTTATTGTTACACGGGCAGTCGTCTTTCGTTACAACACGGTGCCACGATCCATCATCCACAATCTTGTAGTGCCATCCCATATTCACTCCGCAGCCATGCATCTGAAGGCCGGGGTGCTCCACCACAAAGTCTGCCACCGACAACAATCCATTCTCGGCCTTAGAGACCGCCACCCCTTTCAGATACTCTTGCGAGAGACGACCAGGTCTTCTAACCAAGGTATCAATTTCGAATATGAAATGGCGCTCGTCCTGCTGGAGTAATTCGGCCACGCGTGGGAATTTGGTCGAGACCGGATCTGCAAAGCCGTAAACTACTATTTCTGGTACGTCATAGATCGCGATGTCTTCTGTCATTCGGGCCATCGGACTAAACTTACCGTCGTAATATGCAATGTGTGGCGGGTTATGTTTTCGGAAGCTATCGTGATACTCTGGAAACTCGAACGGCTGATCGAAAAATTGTAAGCCGTCATCACCTTTCTCGCCGGGAATTTTAATTTTCTTCCACGGCATACTTGTGAGCAGTTCGAGTACAGGATCTTCGTCAATCCGAGGAAATAGATCAGAAGTCTCTACAAAACCGGCCTCGTTTGATAGTTCCTTGAATACTACCCGTGGTGCTTCAATAATTGCTAAGATGCATTCGGAAGGCAAATTTCCGTGCAGTGGCCCAACTAACCAAGCCCTCTGCGCATGAAAACGTGGACGGCAATCTTCCATTTCAATGGAGGACAGATCGACCAGTCCATGACCACACTTAGCAAGAGCTTGCTTTGAAAGGACATAGAGGTAGCCCGTACCTTCCTCATAGGAGTAGTTCGCCATAAATTTGACGAGGAAGAGAGGATCCTCAAAGCAATCTTCACATATTTCCATTGAGCGCTTGCCGCTAAAAACGTGGGAAGCAAACCAGGCAGACACCGCTGGCGAAACGGATGCGTCAAGATAGAAGGACCGCCAGCCATAGTGTTGAAGGACAGCCTGCGTGAACTCAAGGCTGATGCTGCGTTGATCTTGGCCAAGTAGAGCAGCGAGGATGAAGCTGGAATAGTGCGACCATCTGAGCATCAATGGTGGAATGCAGCCATTGCGCGAAAATGAGGTGTTTATGATAGGTGCACCATCGACCTCATATTGCCGCACCTGACCACGAAAAAGAGAGTCCGAGCCATAGAGGGCTATAACCTCCTTCAGGCCATCTAAACTCCTGACGCTGTGCCTTTCCATTCCCTACGGTCTCCTGCGCTAGTGGCTATCAATTAAGGCGACGGCGTACCGTCTACACCACCTTCAACCGCAGGTTCCGATGTTTCCGGAACATCAGGTTCTTCCACCACTGCTGGTGTCTCTGTCCTCGCAGACCCCGACGAAAGTTCTGCTTCCAGCGTCTTGATCCGTTCTTCGAGAATGGTGACGGTGCTTAAAAGCTCCTCATTAATAGACGGCGCGCCCCAATTTCGGACCGCGTCTGCCGCCGGTGGTGCGAAGACTTGGATCACTGTGAACAGTATCGCGCTGAGCCCAATCCAAGCCAGTGCTTCCACGCGAATTCTCGACATGACTTTTTTGCCAGCCTGTTCTGCGATCAGATCATGGTTCATAAAAGTGTGAGGAAACCGGGACGACGCACGTGACTGAACCTGTTTCCGATAGACTTCCAGTTCCGGAGCTTTCCTCATGAGGTTTGCGCCAACAGCCTCATGCTCAAACAGACTTACGCGCAGAAACTTGTCGCCCTGATGGATGGTGTGTTCGACCTTGCTAAAGTTGAGTAGCGTGGTGGCAATTGGTCCGTTCCAGCCGGGGTCAACAATACCGACTGTCAGAGCCCAAATGCCCTCTTGGGTCAGCGTCGTCTTGTAGGTCACGTGGCCGGTCGTGTTTGCAGGAAGGTTAAAAATCTCCTTTGAAACCACCTGCACCATGTGGCCAGGCTTAAGATTGAAGCGGGGGACCTCTGTCCCCGTCTCGTCATATATACAGCCTATAGAAAGGTCGAAACTTGACGCCTGCGCTGTTGGATAGCTGCCCGTAAAGTACCTTTTTGGATCTAGCTCGGTGCCTGCTATCAGTTTCATAATCCCCCCCTTGGCTGAGCTGATCTCAACCATCACAAGTTAGCCTAGTACAATATAAATGTGATATAATTCACATTTGCAATAGAATAAGGTTCTGGAATGCCCGTCTCTGAACAAGATCGTAGTGTTATTGCACAACTCGCAGCAGCTCGCGATTTAAGTCACGACCCTGACAGGCAAGTCGGGGTTTTGATTGCCGACGAACAAGGAAATATTCTCGCCAGCGGAAGCAACAAGCCGCCGGAGGCTTACCATTACAGCCGAGCAGACACTCACAATGCGGTCAAGTCGGACCCTCTTTGGAAGTATTATATGCTGGAACACGCGGAGCGAAATGCCGTCATTAGCGCTATGCAAAACGGCGTCGATCTCCACGGCAGCACCCTATACGGCACGCTTTTTCCCTGCGCTGATTGCGCACGCGCGGTAGTGGCTGCCGGTGTTGTTCGCGTTGTTGTCCCCGCGTCAGGATTAAATCCGTCTAGAGATCAAAAATGGCGGGAGCACTATGAGTACGCCCAGAAGGTCTTCGAACTATCTGGTGTCCAGGTCGATCATTATGAAGCTGACGAACTGAGCCAAACGGCAGAAGACATATGAAAATGAGCCATCCGGGATAGCTGTTAGTTTTTACACTTTCCTTCTTGTTCCATTTTTGTTCCAATGACATCATGTCAGAAATCGACCCAGCGATTCACGCTGGAGAAAGGCTCTCATGTCTTCTTTTTCTGACCTCCGCCTGCAAGCTGGCCTCACAATTCGCGAGGCCGCTCAACAGCTTGGTTATACTGAGCGGCAAATTTACCGGTTTGAGACCGGTGAAGCGGAGCCTCGGAAAAACGTCCTAGAGCTGCTCAAGCTTATGGGCAAACCTGAGCCTGCCAATACCAGCTTTACCTTCATTGATCTGTTCGCTGGGATTGGTGGACTACGACGCGGATTCGACGCAATAGGCGGCCACTGCGTTTTCACATCGGAATGGAACAAGTACGCTCAACAGACTTATGCCGCGAACTTCCGGGACAATCGTCCAATTGAGGGCGACATAACGAAGGTTTCAACGGATGATATTCCTGATCACGATGTGCTAGTTGCAGGCTTCCCTTGCCAGCCATTCTCTATAGCTGGCGTCTCAAAGAAAAACTCGCTCGGCAGAAGCCATGGCTTTCTCGACGAGGCGCAAGGAACTCTGTTTTTTGATGTAGCTCGTATTCTGCAGGCAAAGCGCCCCGCAGCTTTCCTCTTAGAGAACGTCAAGAACCTTCAGAGCCATGATCGTGGCCGCACTTTTGACGTCATCATAAAGACGCTACGGGAAGAACTGGGTTATCACGTTCATTACCGCATTATTGACGCGAAGCACTTCGTGCCTCAGCACCGGGAACGTATTGTGATCGTTGGCTTCCGCGATGACGTTCCCTTTTCCTGGGATGACATGGTTCTTCCGGAAAAAGGCGCAGTGCGCCTGCGCAGCATTCTTCATCCGGAAGATGGCTTTGAGCAGCCGGAAGAGCCGTACACCATGAACCCAAAGGGCCTTGTGAATGCGAAGTACACCCTGACCGATAAGCTATGGCAATATCTGCAGGACTATTCGGCAAAGCATAAAGCCAAAGGCAATGGCTTTGGCTTTGGGCTGGTTACACCGGATGATGTCGCGCGCACCCTTTCCGCTCGTTACTACAAGGACGGATCAGAAATTCTTATCAGCCAGGGAAAGAAAAAGAACCCGCGCCGCCTGACGCCGCGAGAGTGCGCGCGCCTGATGGGCTACCCGGAGGATTTCAAAATCCCGGTCTCTGATACGCAAGCCTATAAGCAGTTCGGCAACTCCGTGGCAGTGCCAGTGTTCTGTGAAGTTGCCAGGGTCATGCTGCCGCACATTCAGGCCCTTGTCAGCGCGCGGAGCCAGCGCAAGGCCGCCTGATTGTGGATGTTCACGATCCGCAGACCCGAAGCCGGAACATGGCTGCCATCAAAGGCAGCCATACCAAGCCTGAGCTGACGGTTCGCAGGGCTTTGCACGCCGAAGGTCTTCGCTACCGACTGCATGTCAAAGACCTGCCCGGCAAACCGGATCTGGTGTTCCCCAAACACCGCGCGGTCGTTTTTGTCCATGGATGTTTCTGGCACCAGCACAGCTGCCATCTGTTTAAGTGGCCAGCGACGCGCAAGGAATTCTGGGAACAGAAGATCGGGCGCAATGTCGCTAACGATCTTCGCGCAATTGAGAAACTGCAAAGCTTGGGCTGGCGCGTAGCCATCGTCTGGGAATGCGCGCTTAAGGGTAAAACCAGGCTGAACGAGGCTAACGCTATGCAAACCCTTGCAAGCTGGGTAAAATCAACCGAAGAATCTCTAGTAATTGAGGGGATATAGTTTGGTTGATTCATTATCGGGGCTGCTCCGACTTTTCGTTGATCATGGCGCTGACCGGATTTACGCAAAGAAACTCGCACCCAACGATAATTCGAAGAACCAGATTTATCTCGGCGGCGGGTTTGGTGCGCTGAACATTATCCCTCACGGCGAAATCTACACAGACACGCGGCCTATGGCCGGGAGTAAGCAGGACCGTCCTAAGGCACCGGTTCGCTTCTTCTGGGTTGATCAGAATGGCAAGCACCAAGCACCGCAGGCACAGCTCATCCTGTATCCGGATTATCCCGAGGTGCGTATGTCTGGCTTTCTGCAGGGCTGCAAACCTGCACCTTCGAACCTGCTGACCGTGCGTGATGAAGGCCGCATCCTGTTTTTTGGCATAACAAATGCCGGAGACGTGCTCGGTTACGCTGTGGGCGGGGATCACCCGATCGCCACGGAAATCAATGCGCGCCAATGGCAGAGCGTTGGCGTCTTCATTGAGCTTCCGACGGCGCCAGATAGCAAGCAAAGCCCAAGAGACATTCTGCTTTCAGAGCTTCGCCGCGTTTATCAACTCAACTGGATCTCGTCGCAGAAGCTTGCCAAAGACGGCCAAAAGATGCCCTACGCTGCGCGCAACGGTGGTGGCTATACTCTGGAGGCGGAGCTTGGAATTACACCCAACGGGTATTCTGAGCCAGACTTCATGGGCTGGGAAGTTAAGCAATACGGCGTTGGGAACTTCACCAAGTTCCTGCCTAAAACCCCGGTGACCCTGATGACGCCCGAACCCACCGGCGGTATTTACAAAGACATGGGACCTGCCGAATTTTTGCGTCGCTATGGCTATCCTGACAAAAGCGGAAAACCTGACAGAATTAATTTCGGTGGTGTTTACACTTGCACCAAAGACCATCACGCTGACACTGGCTTACGGATTTCCATCGATGGATACGATGCAGCGAGGGGCACAATCACCAACTTGGAAGGGGGCATTCAGCTCCTCTCGCGTTTGAATGAAGTGGCCGCTGCGTGGTCATTCAAAGGAATGATGGAGCACTGGAACCGCAAGCACGCCCAAGCGGCCTATGTTCCTTCATTGTTTCGCACACCGCCACCAGAGTACTCTTACGGGCCTAGGATTTTGCTTTGTGAGCAGACAGACTTTTTGCTCTTTTTGAAAGCGTTTGCTGCAGACGTAGTCTCATACGATCCGGCCATAAAAATTGAGAATGCATCATCGCCTCGTCCCGAGATAAAGCGACGTAGCCAATTCAGAATAAAGCATAGCGAAATTACCCAGATGTATCACCGTAGCGAGATCGTCCAGCTGTAGTGCTCGCAGTGCAACGACGTAGGCTGAAGAGATGCTACGCAACCAAGGCGTATCGACGTTCCCGCCGTTGAAATGCCTTCGTTCCGCCTTCGAGAATTTTGCACGTGCGCTGCCGAATTCCAGTTTCATCGGCTGCCGAGTTCTCTAGCGAGTTGGCCACGTAACTGATGTACGGCAGGCCGCTTTCGCCAATTCTGGCAGTAGCGACTACCACCTGTTCAGAATCTCCGTTGACCACCAAGTTCGGATTGTGAGTGATTAGAATTATTTGTCGCCGCCTTTTGGCTGAGCGAAAGTATGTGGTCAAAAGTTCAAATATGGACTCGTTATCAAGATTCTCGTCAGGCTGATCGACAACAAGTGGTCGCGTATCCCGCTCATCGAGACCAAGATATAGAATTAGAAGAACAATGCCCTTCGTCCCGGGCGAAAGTTTTTCCAAGTCCGTTCCTCGATACTTTAATCCATAATTCAGCCCCACCTGATCAACGTCATACAGCCAGGTGAGCAGTTCTTCGAACGTCACGCCATTTCGTAGATAGTCGCTAGGAGGAAGCTTACGGAACTCCTCCATAAATTTCTCGTGAGCCTTTCCAACTCGAACGGGGTCGCCAGAGGTCCATGCTGCAACCAGAAGCTGCGTGGCCTGTTGCCGCATTCCATCGATCGTGCCGTAAGGAACCGCTTTTCGTTGATCCATCAACTGACTCCCCCGCGCTATCCAGCGGTCGAGATCCGCCTCCCACCTGATGGAGAACTGGAGGTCTTGCTCGTGCTCTCTGTGAGCCAGCTTGTCGTGAACAGGCTTATAGAGCTCCTCCAGTATCTTCTGCTCATCCGCAAGATTGGAAAAGAACGCGATGTAAGCATCCAGTCTTTTCTTTCGCGAGGATTCAATCTCGCTGCGGATGGCCTCACGTTGACCGATCTCAGTGGAGAGTCTTTGCATCTCGACATCGATGGCAGCAAGTCGCGTTTGAATGCCTTTGACGCGATCATGTCGCGCCTTGTCATCGGACTCTAGTTTGCTCAGCCTATCAATACTTGCTTGAACGCCGAGCAGAGACTCGGGATTTTCCGGAGTTCCTTCCAACGCAGCGATTGATTGAACCAGTGCTGCATCGCGGGCTTTAAGGACGGCGTCATAGCCACTAGGGAAGGCAGGGACAAATAGAGAATGGTCGCCTTCTAATATGTCTGCGGCAACGAGGATTGGCTTGATTTCATCACGAAACCTATCCAGTTCGCGTGTGACACCCTGAATCCGACCACGTACGTCAACAAGCTTCTGGCGCTTTTGTTTATGTGTACCAATGTCTGCCTGAAGTTGGCCCAATTTTGAACGCGCGGCCAGCAAATCGGCCTGCGTCTTAGCCTCTTCCGCGGAGGCAGGCTGTGGCATCTGCTTCTTGAGGCCATCGGCCTCCTCAATAAGTTTAGTCAAACGTTGCTGCTTCTCAGGTATTTTTCCTAGCGTCTGCCTCAGCGCAGTTTCGTCCCGGATGAGCCTAAGCATTTCTTCCCGCAGATGTTCGCCTTCTTCTCGGGTGGTGTCGGTCCTAAGTTCACGCAGTTCTTGAAACGTAGAGGCATTTAAGGTGTCGGTGGGATCAAGTGCATCAAATATGACCGCCTCAATCTCTCGCACCAAGTCCTCACCCAGCTCGTCGTTGGCGCACAGCTTCTCCACAAATCTCTGAGACAAGAACCGGACGTTACCAACGGCGGAAAAGTTCCGGCCTAGAAATTCAGTAGTTGCGTGGCCATCGCCCCACTTCAGTTCAACTTCTAGACCATCCAGATGAGACCCGGCCCGCCCCAGAAAGCTGCCGTCCGTAGGCTCCCAGCTGCCAGCGCCATATGCAATTAGCTCTGCAAGGGCAGACTTACCTGAACCCTTCTGTCCTATGATCGATACCAATCCTGGGTTTAGGGGGATGGTTTCTTCGTTGAACCAGCCGTTGGTCCGCCTAAGTGTCACGCTCTCTATGACCCTTGCGCTATCGTGGTAAAGCGGTGGGGTAGGACCGATGTAAACCCGATCAGCGGGCTCAAGGAGAATTTGCTTCAAACCTTCGAACGTGGGGTCAGCCTTAATCCAGCAAAAGCGGTCCTCGTCAGGCTTGAACAGCTTGCTGAGTTCGTGAGCATCGGAACCATGGACGCAAGGCTTCGGTCCTCCGAGCTTAAACATAAAGTCTTGGTTTTTGCCTGCCTCAGCGCCTATCCAAAATTCGGCCTCGCCGGGTCTGCCCGAAAAAATTATGGCACTAAGCCGGGTGATCTCTTCGCGCATCGCTGCCCAACCGCCGTCTACAAGGAAGCCAGACAATCCATCCTTGTTGCCAGAAACAGCGACGAGCGAGTTGGATCGAAGCCATGGTTCTTGGAAATACCAGTCGCGAAAAGCGCTGAAGTCGATCTTAAACTGTTCTACGCCCTTCGAAAGTGCGTCCTTTTCGGACGTAATCGATGGATCAACGGCCAGGCCAAGAGACATGAGCTGAGGCTTGGTGCAAGAATATCTCTTGTGGTTGTACTGCCAATGGAGCCTCGCAAGGGCATTACTGATGTGGGTTTCGTGCTGCGGATCGTCCGGGCAGACAAGCAAATGGATGTTAACTGCGGTATCTTTGTCAGTGGGAGGCGCTAGACGAAATTCAAGATTGGGAATGACATACTCAATGTCCTTGAGCCTGCCTGCGTCGCGGTAGGCCTTGAGCTTGGAGTAATTTTCCAACAGGCAATAGTCGGTGACTCCTAGGACACGCACTTGCGACTGGTTTTCGACAGCCTGCAGGAATTCATCCCAACTCCCGAATTGGTCATTCATGCTCGTATCGGGCGTGTGAATGTGCAGATCCCACCGACGCCAAATTGAACCACGCTCCAGCATTATGTTCCCCCCCAAACAATGCAGTATGCCGACATAGGAAATGTTACGAAAGCAATTAATGCGCGTTAGATGCTATGGAAATTGCAGAGGTTCTTAAGTCTGTTCGCCTATATCGGCATCCAATCGGCGCACGGTTGGTCGATGGTCCCGAGGAGCGCTGAAGGCTCCCGGTCGTCTCCATGGGCGGAACCATCGGCGCGGTTCCAAGGGCGGCGGACGCCCTCGGTTGCGGTCCAGCGGCAATCACGTCTGGTCAGGGTCAAGGTCTTGGACAGGGCGGAACGCCTTCCATCCAAGCGGGATCGAACGGCGTCGTTCGGATGGCGCAGAAGAGGCTCAATGCCTCAAAGGTGCCACGGCTTGGGGGATGCAACGGGGGTGCGCAGCGGCCCCCTTGCCAAGATTGCGGTACTACACCGCACATCTTGCACTTCCTAATTCTGCACTTTTGTAAGGTTCTTGCGTCTCTGCTCTCGGTCTTCGGCCTGGCAACGAATGATCCTTTCCGCAACCTCTAAATTTGCCGGTTTACCTCCAACGGGTCCGCAGCAGTTGATAAGCTCCAAGAGGCAGTCGGCCATGAAAGTCCAAGTTTCTATGGCGTCTATCTGGATCAAATCGAAGTGGTGCATGCGCCACCGTGACTCGGCTAGGTGCGCCAAGCGGGACGTCTCCGACCCCCTCAAACCCCGCATTTCGGAAACGCGGAGTTGATGAAGCGCTAAAACGTGGAGACGGTACTCTATCGGATCTCTCGGATGTTCCGATGGGTCGGGCTTCTCGTCTTGCGTCGGAAAGAGACCTACTTCGACAAAGAACGTGCGAAGTTTCAGGAAGATGGAGCGCACGGTATTAGTGCTCAGTGAAAGTTCGTTGGCAGCCATGTATGCTGCTCTATCGAGCACAAAAATTCGTACGAGCATTTCGAAGGTCTTAGCGTCGATCTTCGCCCCTAGATAATTAGGGTTTTTCAAGCGCGTAGGCGGACGTTTGGAGTGGACCCTGTTTCACCGGACAGGCGGCGGTTGGGTTTAGGCACTGAGGCGCAGGAACTCGCGTGGTGAGCGGAACTTGAGCCCGGAGTGCGGGTGAACCTCACAGTAATCGTCGATCCATCCTGGCAGCAAGGCCAGGATTGTGCCGGCGTCTGGGAGGATGACGGTTGAGGCATAGTCCCTTTTCAGGGTTTTGACGAACGCCTCAGACATGCCGTTGCTCTGCGGGCTTCGAACCGGGGTGAAGAGCAAGTCGATGCCCAATGCTGCGGCCACCTGTGCGGTCTGCCTGGCGATATAGGCGCTGCCATTGTCCGACAGCCACTCCAGTCGCTGCGGGACCTTGAGGGTCTTGAAGCGGCGTTCGACGGCCGCGATCATCAGATCGCAGACCATCTCGCCGGAGATGCCGGCATTGGCGACGGCCGACCAGGCAATGATCTCCCGATCGCAGGCGTCGATAACGAAGACGATACGCACCACCTCGCCATTGCGGGAGTGGATCTCTAGATGATCTGAACACCAGCGGATATTGGAGCGCAGGGCAACGACGACCCCGTCATGGGTGCGTGTGGGCCGCAGGGCAGTATGCTTTTGAAGGGTGAGCCCGTGCTGTTGCATGACCCTTAGAACCCGCTTGGTGTTGACGGTGGGTTTGGCCTCTTTACGCCGCTGCCGGTTGAGCAATGTCGACACGCGGCGATAGCCATAGGTGGGGCGTTGATCGATGATCGGGCGAAGTTCGGCAAGAAGGGCCACATCATCGGCCTTGCGATAGGGTCCGCGAGGCTTTGAAGGCTTGCTGGCGCGCTCGATCAGGTTAGACCGAGACACGCCCAACGTTCTGGCAATGGCGCTCATGGGGTATCGTCCTCGGGATTGCTCCACGACAGCAAGGGCGACGTCCGTTTTTTTGGGCGCGCGATATCCAGAGCCTCCTTCAGGATCTCGGCTTCCATGGTCTTCTTGCCCAGCATGCGCTCGAGGTCGCGCACGCGCTTCTCCAACTCGCGGACCTGAGAGGCGCCCACAACATCTTCGTCGGCCTGGACAGCCGCATGGCCGCCCTCGAGCATGCGGCGCTTCCAGGCGAAGAGCTGAGAGGGGGAAATGCCAGCGCGGCGTGCCACGTAGGAAACGCTCATGCCGGGCTGCATGGCTTCTTCAACCAGCCGCACCTTCTCGGAAACGGACCAGCGACGCCGGCGCTGCACGGAGGTGATGACTTCGACCCGTCGAAACGGCTCATCTGAACTCTTGGACATAGTCGTACTCATAGGCGCATGCCTATGCCTTATCGGCTATGCCGCCTGTCCGGTCAAAATGGGGTGCGCTCCAACGTTGCAACTGGGCGTTTCCGTAATAAGAGCTAGGAGACTTGGCAATCTGGTTGTGTTGATCGCAATCTGCTGTGTTTGATCCTCCGGTAAAGCCTAGCTAGCAATCGTTAATGCAATAAAAACATAGACTTAAGCAAAGGGCGGTTTCCCAGCGCAGCTATTTCCATGAAAAACTTCACTGACAAAATAGGAATTTATTCTTGCTTTTTGAGTAATGTTCTTGTATTGTTCACCCTTATCGAATGGAATTTCTGGGACAACAATAACCGGAAGGAGCAAGCAAGGAGACAGAACTGTGGAAATCATTAGCCTAGAAACACACGAAACTGCTCCGGCTGATCTCGCCGTATCCGAGTCCCTCGCTCACTATCTGAGCTTTATTGCTCACCTTGATATGCCGCTGTCTTCCAAAATTGAGATGGTGTCTGCCATGCGCAAGATCATGGCGAGCTTTGTCGACAGTGCCTTTGGCGATGACTCCGTTCAGCATGTGCATGAAATGCACGCGAGAGATGAAGTCCGTCGATCCGTCATGCTAGGCTCAGACACATCACAGCCAGAAACTGACCAGAGCGACCTTTCCAGCGCATTCGCAACTCCTGCCGCTGGTGGGGAGAAGGGGGGAGTCGATGAATAACGTCACAAAAGCCAAGGCAGTGATCTACTGCCGTGTATCGAGCACAAAACAAGTCAGCCAGGGCGACGGCCTGCGTAGCCAGGAAACGCGTGCGCGCGAGTATGCTGGGTATCGCGGCTATACCATTGTTGACGTGTTCCATGACGACGCCTCTGGCGGGACGACTGACCGTCCCGCCATGAAGGAGATGCTAAAGCTGCTTAAAAAGCATCGCGGGGAAGGATGGGTTGTCATCATCGATGACATCACACGCTTCGCCCGCGATATTCGCGGCCATTGGGATTTGCGCGATCTTCTGCGCGAAGCTGGTGGCAAGCTGGAAAGTCCGTCAATCGAGTTTGGAGACGATGCCGACAGCATTCTGCATGAAAACCTCATGGCGTCGGTGTCTCAGCATCAGCGCCAGAAAAACGCGGAGCAGACCCGCAACCGCATGCGCGCTCGCGCCATGAACGGATATTGGGTTTCAAAAGCACCTATCGGCTATCGCATGGAGCGCAAGCCTGGGCATGGCAAGATGCTGGTGCGCGATGAGCCTTACGCCTCCATCGTTATCGCAGCACTGGAGGGATATGCCTCTGGTCGCTTCGAAACCATCGTCGAGGTGAAGCGCTTTCTTGAAGCGCAACCGGCTTGGCCAAAAGATCACGGCGGTGAAGTTCACCAAGAGCGCGTCAACGAGCTTTTCTCGCGCCCCAGCTACGCCGGTCACATGACGTATGAGCAATGGGGTCTGCACCTCGTTCCAGGTAAGCATGAGCCGTTGGTATCGCTGGAAACGTGGTTGGCGGTCCAGTCACGGCATAAGGGAATGGCGAAGTCTCCTGTGCGCAAGGATTTCGCAGAGGACTTCCCGCTACGTGGATTTGTAACCTGTGCCGATTGTGGAGAGCCGCTGACTTCCTGTTGGTCAAAAGGCCGTAGCGCGTCCTATCCGTATTACCTCTGCGATACACGAGGCTGCGCATCGGCCCGGAAGTCTGTCCGCAAAGAGGTCATCGAAAGTGAATTTGAAAAACTCTTGGCGCAGCTTCGACCTGCTGAGGGGATGATGGACCTTGCCTCGCAAATCTTCCGAGACTTGTGGGATGCGAAGGCAGCTCAAGCCCGTGAGCAGGTCGTGCAGTTGCGCAAAGAGATCGCAGAGACTGGTCGCAAGGTAGATCAATTGCTCGAACGCATTGTCGATACGACGAGCGCGTCTGTTGTCTCTGCTTACGAACGAAAAATCAAAGACCTCGAAATTCACAAAGCGATGTTGAGCGACAAAGCAGCTCGAACAGGCAAGCCAGTGAGAGGCTTTAGCGAAACTTATCGAACCGCTTTCGACTTCCTCGCAAACCCCCAGAAACTCTGGCTTTCTCCGCGCGCAGAAGACCGTCGCGCGGTGCTTAAACTAGTGTTTGCACAGAAGCTCGCATACCAACGCGGACACGGTTATCGAACCGCGCAAGTGTCTGCGCCATTTGAACTTTTTGGAGATTTTATGATGAAAAAGGAAATGGTGCCCGGAACCGGAATCGAACCAGTGACACGCGGATTTTCAATCCGCTGCTCTACCAACTGAGCTACCCGGGCAACCATAATTCGCAACATTGCTGCGAACCGAGGGCCTTATAGGACATGTCTTTTTTCCGCGCAAGCAAGAACACCCGCTGTGGAAAAGAAACATTTCAACCCACAGTGATCCGCGCCAATTCAAAGTTCTTGGCGTTAATTTTCGGCACATCCCCGGCAACGAGATCTGCCATAAGCTCCCCCGCGCCCAGCCCCTGCGTCAGGCCGAAAGTGAACCCGCCCATGACAAGAAGTCCCGGCGTACTCGGCACCGGGCTGATCACCGGAATCTCGTCCTTAGCGACATCGACCATGCCACCCCAACGCTCGATAACACGCCCCTCCTAGAACGCCGGAAACTCGTCTTTCAGCCAGCCGAAAGAGGCATCCAGCGTGCCATCATTATGCGTTGGCGCCACAATACGGGCCCGCTCAAACGGCGTTTGCTGATCGAGCTTCCACGAGCGCTCAATGCCAAAAGACCGCGGCAAATCAGAGCCTAAAGTCATATCAAGCGGCGTATCACCGGAGAGCATTTCCGGCAGAACCGGCAGAAAATCAAAGAGTAACGAGAAGCTATCGCGCAAAATCGGAGCGGTCATAAAACGAGGACCGTTCGAATAGCTCCCGTCCACTTCCTTGCGCCAAACCACACGCCCGGCTGCGCCCACAGCAGGCGGCCCCTCAACGCCCGCAATGCGTTGCTGGGACAGGTAAACCGGCAGAACCGGGAAGTTGATATCGGCGTTACCGAGGAACAGACGCGACCAGCTCCCACCCGCAACCACCAAGGCCTTCGTCCGCACCACCCCCTTTTCGGTGATGACATGGGACACCGCCCCACCCTCAGTTTCAAACCCGCGCACAGCACACTCGGTAACAATGGTCACGCCCCGCGCCATCGCTCCTTCGGCAACAGCAGGCGCTGCAAACGCAGGCTCCATCCCGCCATCATCGTCTTGATAATACCCAGCTTTCCACTCAGATTGCGCCCCGGGCAACAGTTGCTCCAGCTCTGCCCCCTCGACAAATCGAGCCCGAATAGGAGCCTGAATAGGCGCCACGGCTTCGGCCTTTGCCAGCCACGCACGCGCCTCTTCAATCTCGCTGTCTTCCTTGAAAGCCTGCACCCGCCCGTAGGCCCGATAACTCGTATCTTGCCCAATCCGGGCGTTCATCCCCTGCCAGAGCATTTTGCTCTGCTGACCAAGCTCGACAACCTCCTGCGGCAGGCCAAAATTGGTGACCTGCCCATAGGCTCGACTCGATTGCTCCGCGGCCACTTGACCCTTTTCGCAAACGACGACGGAAAGGCCTTTTTCGGCCAGAAAGAATGCCGTGGAGACGCCCATGATCCCCGCGCCGATAATGACCACATCGGCTTCCGCCGGCAGGGTTCCTTGCCCGCTCACAGGCCGGGCGCGCGACGTCGACGCCTGCAAACTGCCCGGACGCAACGCCATGGGGATTGTGATCGCGCCAGCACCCGCGAGAAGCAGGGCTCCCGATCCAAGCAACACATTCCGTCGCGTCAGCTTCATCCCGACCACCCTAAAATCACGTCATGACAACGGAACCGCAGGCGGCGTGGGTGGTTCCCCTTGATAACAATTGTGCAGATTTGCGCAGCGCATAGCGTCGTCCCTTGCCGCGAAAATCGCAGCATGAGCCGACCAAAAAACAGAACGCTGAAGACCAAAAGGCCCCGAAAACTCTCGTTTTCAGGGCCTTAAAATTGGTAGCGAAGCCCAGATTTGAACTGGGGACACACGGATTATGATTCCGCCGCTCTAACCAACTGAGCTACTCCGCCTCAAGGGCATCAGCGTTGTGCGCCGATGAGCGACTTACTAAAACCGTCTGCTTTTGAAGTCAAGCGCTTCAGCACCAAGGCTGTGAATATCCTTTTCCATCATGAGGTTTCGCACAAGTGTCAGATCCGATTGGAACTTTTCCATTTCCTCCTGCCGCACTGCAGGGTCCGGCAGCCTTAGGAGATAGGAGGGGTGATTGGTCACAAAGAGGAGCGCACCATTGTCCAATGCGAACGGCTTCCCTCGGCTCTCGGCAATGGAAACGCCACGCCGACCGAAGAGGCTTTCGGCCGCTGTCGCGCCCAAAGCCACGATGATTTTCGGCTTCACCATAGCAATCTCCATATCGAGCCAAAACCGACACGCTTGAACCTCGCCTGCGGTAGGCCTTTGGTGGATCCGCCGTTTGCCCCGCGGTTCAAATTTGAAATGCTTGACCGCATTGGTCACATAGATCTTTTTTCGGTCGATCCTGACCCGACCCAAAACCTCATCAAACACTTGCCCTGCAGGCCCAATGAAGGGCTTGCCCGCCAGATCCTCGCTGTCTCCGGGCTGTTCCCCGACAAACAAAACCTCCGCGTTTTCCGGACCTTCGCCAAACACTGGCTGCGTGGCGAATTCGTGGAGCGGACAGTTTTTGCAAGAATGGATTGCCTCCCGCGCATCGGCCAAGGTTTCAATATCCACCGGTTGCGCTGCCACAACCCGGTCCTGCATCCGCATATGGCGCGAAGGCGGTTGCGAGCTTGCCTGCGCAATCATCTGCACTTCCATCGCCTTGGCATCGCGGATGAGGCTTCCAATCTCCTCGGCCTCAGGCAGGTTCTTCCAATATTTGACCGGCATCTCCGATTTCATCATCGACACCTTCAACCGCGCCGGATTGAAAATGGAGCGATAATAGGTGCGCCAATCGTCCTCGACGCTATCCTCTTGCGGAACATCGCTCTTTTGGCCGCCCGGCCCAAAAGTGAGCGTCTCCGTGTCCCAAAAGGCGCTGGCATAGGGTGTGATAATGGCCCAATCCATGCTGGCAAAGCGGCGTGCGAAAAAGGGCGCAGTCGTCTCGAGCACAAAGTGTTCCGGCTCGAACCACGAGACAAAATGTTCGCCATTGGCGCAGCTCTCGTCTTCGAGCCGCCGAAACCGCACAAAGGCTTTCATCTTGTGGCTGTCTCGTCTCACCCCAGAGGCGAGCCGCGTCAGTAGAAGCATGTCGCGATCAGAGGCCACATGCACCAGTGAGCGGTCTTTTTGCAGCCGCCACAACAATCGATAAAGCCCGTCGAACCGCGCAGGATCGGAGTGCTGTATCGCGCCACGCGCCAGCTCCATAAATTCCTTCGGCACGGCCCCCACGGGGCCATTGGCTTCCGGCAGTAGCTCCTCCCCCGCTTCAAACAGCCCGTTTTGATCTGTCCCAAAACGCCAAACAACGTCATGCGGCGCAACGCCTGCCACCAACAGGCGACGCGCCTTGCCGCGCCATTCTTCAAGATCGTTGGGCTTGCTCAGTCGGATCGCCAACATAGCGCTTAAAACAGGCTCATTTGCTCAGGATGCGGGGCGAGCCTTTCGCGAAGCTTTGCGTCGTCGGTCAGCCCGCCCGGCGTCCAATCGGAGGCAGCGATGAAGGGGCGAACCTTGTCGATAGACGCGGCCATCCTCGCCACATCTTCAAGCCGGAGGCGCTGGAACCGACGCGAAGCGATGATGCGATCGACGCTACGCACGCCAAGCCCAGGCACGCGCAGCAACATTTCCCGATCGGCGCGGTTCACATCCACGGGAAAATTCTGTCGCTGTTTCAGAGCCCAAGCCAATTTGGGGTCAATCGCAAGATCAAGCAGCCCCTGATCATCCCCACCCGAAACAATTTCAGGAACATCAAATCCATAAAACCGAATAAGCCAATCGGCCTGGTAGAGCCGATGTTCCCGCATCAGCGGCGGTGCCTTCAGCGGCAGGCGCGACGATGCGTCGGGAATGGGCGAAAATGCAGAGTAATAAACTCGTTTGAGCCGATAGCCCGAATAAAGCCCCGCCGCGCGGGTAAGGATTGCGCTGTCATTGGCCCCGTCTGCGCCCACAATCATCTGCGTGGACTGCCCGGCAGGCGCGAATTTTTGCTTCTTGGCCTTGCTCAACAGCTGCTTTTTATCGGGCTTGGTCTCGTCCAATTTGCCCCGCAGATTGGCCATGGCCGTACGGATTTCCGAAGGTCGCTTTTCCGGTGCCAAGGTTTCCAGCGCCACGTCGGTCGGCAGCTCAATATTGGTCGAGAGACGATCGGCCCACCGCCCGGCCTCAATCAGCAGTTCCGGCGCGGCATTTGGGATAACCTTAAGATGGATATAGCCCTTGAAATGGTGCACTTCGCGCAGCGCTTTGGCCACGCGCACCATCTCCTCCATCGTATGGTCCGGCGATTTAATTATCCCCGATGATAGAAAAAGGCCTTCAATATAGTTGCGACGATAAAAATCGAGCGTGAGGTTGACCACCTCTTCGACAGAGAACCGCGCGCGCTGAACATTGGAGGACGAACGATTGATGCAATAAGCACAATCATAGATGCAGAAATTGGTCAGGAGCAGCTTGAGCAGGCTAATGCAGCGGCCATCGGGTGCGTAGGAATGGCAAATGCCGCTCCCCTCGGTCGAGCCAATCCCCTTGCCGTCCGAACTATTGCGTTTCTCCGTGCCGCTCGACGCGCAAGACGCGTCATACTTGGCTGCATCGGCGAGAATAGCGAGCTTTCGGTTGAGAGTCAGCGGAGCCATTGTTCATCCTTTGTTCTCACCCTTGTAGCGCGACAAGCGGCGGGATGAAAATAGGATTGCAGGAATGTGAAGTGGACTTATCCCCTCCCCTTCACAGCCTGTTAGAATGTCGACCCACAAAAAGACGCAGGATCAATCAACCGAAGTCAGAACCACAATTCAACGACATTACCGGCGCGAATGGAATGGTCAGCCGGCCGATGTCACGAACTATAGCCGCCTTCACACCTTCGATCGACGCCAGCCTGCGGCCCGAGCTTCTTGTTCGGAACAAAACCAGCGCTCTCCATGCGACGCGCTAATGCGGGTCTCGGCGTAATAACGCTGCCCGGGAACGTGGTAGATCTTCTCGCCACGAGTGCTGACGTTGCCCTTAATGTTGCAACGCGTTCCTTCTTGCGCAAAGCTGTCAGATACCGGAAAACAGAAAACAATCGCGATAAGCGCGAGAGCCACAATAGAAATATTCTTCGTCATGAAATCCTCCGCAGGGATTTCATCATAGCCAATAATGTCTCGCAAGTTTTGTGAAACACCATACTCTTAACTGGGACGAGCCAGAACATGGATAGCGATCACACACGCCTATTCAATTACACATTCGGCAAAATCTATGTGCTCTATCTGCAAAAAATTGAGCGTAAAGGACGCTCGAAAGAGGAACTCGACCAGGTCTTGTTCTGGCTCACCGGCCACAATGCGCAGAGCCTGGCCGAGGCGATAGCAGATGAACGCACGCTTGAAGCTTTCTTTGCCCGAGCGCCAAAACTCAATCCTGCTAAGTCACTCATAACGGGCGTGATCTGCGGTATCCGCGTTCAAGACATCGACAATGAGACAGTCCAGAACATCCGCTTCATGGACAAATTGGTCGATGAATTGGCCAAGGGCAAAGCACTCAACAAGATCATGCGAAGCTAAGCCAAGCGCCCGCTCGATACTAAACCGCTGCATACCGGCAGAAATCAGTAAGTATTATTCACTCAACCTCCTTGACCGCGCCCTAGCCGATCAGCGTAAGTCTCTGAACGAGCACAAATTGCGGGCGGGAGAGTAAGTATGAAATTTGCGTGTTTTGGAGCGGCGGGGCTCATGGCTTTGGCGCTAAATCCGGCTTTTGCGCAAGCCGAGCCAAGCCAAACCAATCAAGATTTCATGGTTTTGGAAGCCGGTGTGCCAGCCGATTTGCTCCCGGGAGCTGCCGTTGGTGACGAACTGGGCGAGTATAGGTTCACGGTAGAGTTCGCTCCGACACAGAACAACGAATTCGCTCTGATCAAAAACATGCTGCAACGGTCTGGCGTTTTTTCCGACGTTCTCGATGAGCTTTCCGACCAGATCGCCCTTCCTGAGAATGTACCCGTGATTTTCCAGGAGTGCGGCAACGCCAATGCATACTGGAGCCGCGACGACCATACCGTAACCATGTGCTACGAACTCGCGGCCCAGTTTTTCGATGATTATTCGATGCTGGACAACAAGTTCGCACCAATCTTCCCATGGGCGGACCACCGCCAAGTCACCATCGGCTCAACGCTTTTCGTGCTTCTGCACGAAATCGGACATGGCATGGTGACACTCTTCGACCTGCCTATCACGGGCCGCGAAGAAGACGTCGTCGATCAGTTCGCAATCTTTATACTGACCAATTCCGATGAGGAGGATCAGGCTTTAGCGGAGCGTCCGTCGCGTCTAGCCCTCCTCGCCTCATATGGCATGATGAGAACTGAACTGCCGATGGAACGTGCGCCGCGCCACTACTGGGGCGATGAGCACAGCCTAGCGAAGCAACGCGGCATGGATATGCTCTGCTTGGTATTTGGCTCCGATCCCGACGCTTATGCCCTACCAGTAATCCCCGGCTTCTCCATGATCGCCGACTACGCCGAGCAGAACCCGGACGCCTTCACATCTCCTGCACTGATTGAAGCGCTCAACCGGACGGACGATTTCAATCTCATCCCGTGGATGCGCGCTCAGCAGTGCCCAATGGCCTACGCCAAATATGAGGCGAGCTGGGACTATTTGATTGAAACTTTCATGACCCCGAAGTCGAACTGAGCGGGAACGAGGAGACACACATGAAAATCACATCTCTCGCTCTCGCCACAGCGGTTCTCTCCCTCGGCGTAACGGCCGTATTGGCTCAGGACACCGGCACAGCAGGTGATCTTGAAACGCCAACCGTGATCGAAAAAGTCGAGCTTGATGCTCTCGAGCCTGGCGCAGCGGCGGGTCAACAACTGGGTCAGCATCGGTTCGTCGTGTCCTTCGAGGCAACGACAACACGTGAAGAAGCGCTCGTGCGCACGACGCTACAGAATGAGCCAGCGTTCATTGGCTTGCTGGACTCGCTTGCCGATCAGATTGCCCTACCGCAGGACGTGCCGGTCCGATTTAAGAACTGCGGGGAATCCAACGCGTACTGGAGCCCGGCCCTAAAAGAAATAAATATGTGCTACGAGCTCTTAACCGGGTTCAACCAGAGCTTTCAGGAGAAAGAGGACGCCTATCGGAACGCCTCTAAGTGGGCCGACCAGGTCGAAGTTCTTCTCGGCTCAACGGCATTCGTAATGCTCCACGAGATCGGCCACGGCATGGTCGATTTGTTCGAACTACCCGTCACGGGCCGCGAAGAAGATGCCGTCGACCAGTTCGCCACCTTCCTGTTGCTCGCGGCAGATGAACCCGGGCAACCCCTGCAGGAGCGCTCCTCACGCCTCGCTCTACTGGGTGCCTACTTCTTTGAAAGCTGGCTTCCGATAGGGGTGGAAGTGAACCCTAGATATTGGGCCGATACCCATACATTCGGCGCCAAGCGCAGCATCGACATCATGTGCCTGCTCATGGGTGCTGCCCCGGAAACCTATGCCGACGTCGTCGTCTCGGGCGCTGCGATGCTCAATAGTTTCTACCATGACCACCCCGAATTCATCGTCGGTCGTGAAAACGAATGGATTGAGAAAACTGATGATCTCAATCTTGTACCGTTCAGCCGTTCCAACAAATGCGCTCAGGAATACGCACGCTACTCTGGCGGCTGGAAATACCTCATTGAGACGTTCATGACCCCACAGGCGAACTGATCTGTCTCATATTCCCCAATCACAAAGCCCCGGCATCGGTCGGGGCTTTTCTGTTTCTCCTGCGTCGGACTGTTCATCAATCGACACCAATCCGTTGCCTATTACGCAGTTTCTGAACCCCTAATCCTGACATACATTCAGTCTCGAACAACGGCGCACTGGCGCCGCGCTAGGAGAATACAAAATGTCCCTGGAACTTGGCGGCATTCACCATCTGACTGCAGTGACGGCAGATGCACCGCGCAACCTGAAATTCTACACGAAGACCTTGGGCATGCGTCTGATCAAGAAGACGGTCAATCAGGACGACACCTCGGCCTATCACCTGTTTTACGGTGACGGCGTTGCCTCGCCCGGCGCAGACCTGACCTTCTTCGACTTCCCCACCATGCGTGAACAGCGCGGCAATCACACCGTCGGCCGCACCGGCCTGCGTGTTGATAGCGAAGCGACCTTGCAATGGTGGAAGGAGCATTTGGCTGATCAGAATGTTGCGACCAGCGGCATCAAAGAACGCTTCGGTCATGTCTCGATGGATTTTGAGGATTTCGAAGGCCAGCGCTTCCGTCTCCTCGTCGACGACAAGAACAAGGTTGTTCCTTGGGCGAAGTCGCCAGTCCCTGCCGACAAGCAGATTATCGGTCTTGGCCCGATTACGCTGTCTGTGCCGGAGCTGGCTCCAACCGATGCTATGCTGACCCGCGTCATGAACATGCGTCAGGTGCGCAACTATCCGGCCCGCGACAGCAAGGGCGAGGTCTTTGTCTACGAAATGGGTCCCGGCGGTCCGGGCGCTGAAGTGCATGTCTCGGTCAATCCAGATCTGCCACGGGCTCGCCCGGGCGCTGGTGGGGTGCACCACGTCGCCTTCCGCACCAAGGATCAGGATGATCTGCGCGCCTGGATCGACCGGATCAACAGCTTCGGCATTCGCTCCTCGGGCGAAGTGGAACGCTTCTACTTCACCTCGCTCTACTTCCGTGAGCCGAACGGTATCCTGTTCGAACTCGCGACAGACGTTCCCGGCTTTGCTGCCGACGAACCAATGGAAACTCTGGGCGAAAGCCTAGCGCTACCACCATTCCTGGAGCCGCACCGCGCTCAAATCGAGGCGGGCCTCAAGCCGCTCGAATAAAAACTAAAGGCCGGAGGAAACTCCGGCCTTTGCTTTTTTGTCTTATGGTCGGGAGGGAGGGAGCCCGTCGTCTGCCGCGCGCCCTCCCATGCCAAGTCCCATTCCCATCCCGCCGCCAGTGCCACCGGCGCCCCCTCCCCCTTGGCCACCGCCACCGCCTCCTTCACGTCCACCTCCTGAACCCGCGCCACGCCCGCCACGAGCACCGCCAGCGGCAGGACGTGTGGGTCCTTGCATTGGAATTTCGAGGTCTTTGGGAATGGGATCCAGGTCAAGCGCATCGCGAATATAATTGCGCAGCGACACCACAAGGTCATGGGTATGGATTTGATTGCCAGCCACCAACTCTCGCGCCGCCTTCTCGGCAAGCCGCACCTGTTCATCAGTGCCCAAAAGAATAATGTCCGACAGTGCGGCCTCCACCGCATCGCGCACCTGGCGCACCCTTTCGAACATTTCATCGCTCATTGTACGCGGCGAGCTTTCGACCTCCCCACTTTCGGCAGCGGCTTTTTCCGCTGCACGGATGTCACGCAAATGGCGCGGATCAACCGAAAGGCGCCCGGTAAAGGAACCACCCAAAACCTTATAGGCAGCGATCAGCGTCTTAAGCCGCTCATTGATTTGGCGGTTCATTCGCTGCTGGCGCTGCTGAATGGTCGTCATCATCACCAGTCGAATGCCAATACCAACCAGAGCAAACAGAGCGATGCCAATCAGACTTGTGAGCACTCCCTGCCACGTCGAAAAATCAAATCCCCGCACAGTCCGCTCTCCTCCGTCTAGGCTTCTGCCAGCATAACCAAAAACAAGGGGCCGGTTTGTCCGGCCCCTTATATTATTTTACCGCGCGGTCTGGCTGTAGCGCTGCCGCGTCGCCGATAAGGCGGATAAACTCAGCACGATACCCGCCCTCGTCATTGCCTCGCCCAGCTTGTGCGAGGGTTTTGATCTCGTCCCAACTCATAGTTTTTCCATAAGAAGAGCCTCGCAGCTTCTGACCAAAGGCGGCAACAGCGGCGGCAAACTGCGCATCAACGCCAGCGTCGGCAATGTCGCCATAAACCACCTCGGGCGTAATCGGCACTTCAATTAGCTCGGAAACCGCACCCTCAGGCGCCTTATAGCGCATTTTCAAAAAGGCGATTTCCTCAGCCGTCCCAGTTGGCGAGGTCTGCCCATAGCGCAGCGGGTCAACGTGCTCCCCACCCGACCCCACCGGGGTAATTTCATAAAGCGCAGTCACGGTCGTCCCAGCACCAACCTCGCCCGCATCCACCGCATCATTATTGAAATCCTCGCGGTTCAATGCGCGGGTCTCGTAACCAATCAGACGATACTCAGCGATGACTGCCGGATTGAATTCGACCTGAACTTTGACGTCCTTGGCTATGGTGTGGAGCGTTCCGCCCACCGCCTCAACCAACACTTTTCGAGCTTCAGCAAAGCTCGAAATATAGCTGGCATTGCCGTTCCCATTTTGGGCTAGCGCCTGCATGGTCGCATCATCAAGATTGCCCCGCCCAAAGCCCAAAACAGAGAGGCTAATGCCACTGTCGCGCTTGATCGCAATGAATTTCTCAAGGGCGCGCGTGTCATCAATACCTACGTTGAAATCACCGTCGGTGGCGAGGATCACCCGATTGGTGCCCCCCGCAATCTTGGCTTGCTCGGCCAGCTTATAGGCGAGCTCAATCCCTTCCGCCCCAGCCGTACTGCCGCCGGCGTAGAGCTGATCAAGTGCGTCCATAATCTTGGCTTTATTGTTCGCGCTCGTTGGCTCGAGCGCCACGCCAGCAGAGCCTGCATAAGTGACGATGGAGACCGTATCGTCATCCGACAGCTGATCCAGCAGAAGCGCGAAGGCGCGTTTGAGCAGCGGGAGCTTGTCGGCATATTCCATTGATCCAGACGTATCGATCAGAAACACCAGATTGCTGCTGATTTCTTCACGCACCACCTCGCTACCCTTGATGCCGATCTGCATGATCTGGGTCTTATTGTTCCACGGCGTCGGGAAGATTTTGACCTCTGAGGAGAACGGCGCACCATCTGCCTCCGGCGCGGGATAATCATAAGGAAAATAATTGATCAGCTCTTCGATACGAATAGCGTCCGCTGGCGGCACGAAGCCATCGTTGAGCGCTCGGCGCGTGAAAGCATAGCTGGCCGTATCAACATCAAGGGAAAATGTCGAAACCGGCTCTTCAGCCGCGACCTTGAGGCGTTGCTCGTCAAACTCGGTAAAACTGCCACCTACAGGGTTCTCGGCCATTGCGGACATAGGCATACCACCCTGCACCATCGGCGCCGCTTCGCGGGTAGCGATGGCTCCAACCGATGGCGCTGGCGCACGCATGATCGACTCTGATGGCAATGGCGCTGGCGGCGGGGCAATGGCCATGTCGAGCGCTGGCGCCGCCGGCGCTTTTTGCGCAATAGCGGGCGCAGCGTCTGCCAATACCTCTGGCACAATAGCGGGCTCGGCCGGCACTACTTCAAGCTTCTGCGTGTCTGCTTCTGTTTCAACGACAGACGGGGCTTGGGTCAGCGCAGTCGAGTTGTACAGATGATACCCGAGTGGCAGCACAACGACGGCAATGGCCAAACTGCCGATAGGAAGACGCATATCCATGATCGAACCCTTCGAGAGGTTTTTGATGATGGACATAAGACGGCCACCCCAAGCAGAACCTTGGGTCGGTTTTTCGTTTTTTTGCGTGTCCTCGGCCTGAGCAGCGGCAAAGGCAGCGGTCGCGGCGGCCAAAGCACGAGCGCGCGCATCGTCTCGCGGTGCTGGCGGCTCTACGCGGTTCAACGAGGAAAATGGATCGTTCTGGTGGCTCATAAGAACCCCCTCAAAGTCTTGCGGGCTTCGTGGACATGGAAGGACACAGTGGCCTCCTTGATACCCATAATTTCTGCGGCTTCGGCGTGGCTCAGCTCTTCGGCGTAGACCAAGAGCACAGCGTCGCGTTGTTTCTCAGGGAGTGTGCGCACCGCCGCCCAAAGCTCATTGCTTGTGGTGGCCATTTCCTGTTCGGCGGGCTGATCATCGAGTGAGACCTGCGAATAAGCCTTGGCATAGTTCCCACGTGTTTGCCGCGCGCGTTGAAAGTCGCGCACGGCATTGAACGTAATGCGATAGGCCCAACTTGAAAAAGCGCTGCGCCCGTCAAACCCGGCAATGGCCTGGCCGATCTTGACGCAAACCTCCTGAGCGATGTCTTCGGCGTCATCGCGATTTCCGCACCACCGCCACGCGGTACGGTAGATTACATCATAGTGCTCAGCTATAAGCACGCCAAAAGCCTCAGGATCACCATTGCGCGCGCGGATCGCGAGCGCATAGCTGGTCGCTGAAGTATTTGGCTCTGGTGCGGCGGACAGTCCCATCACTTGAGCATGCACATTTTTACTCGAACAGCTATTGTGCAGAGTAAGACGCCCCACAAGCACCACTCCTTGGGTGTGTGCGGTAAAAAGGTTTGGAACGAGCCAATGACCGAGAAAAAGCCCCTCCCCTTCGGCCTAACCAGTGGACGCATTCTCATTCTTTGCATGGGCGCGCTGCTGGCCATCATCACCATTTCGATGTCGATGGGTGGTCTGCACACCTATGAGGCGCTGAAGGAAGCGAACAACGCTGCCAAAACGGCAACGCCGGCCCAGGTCGAAGTGGCACCAGCCCAATAAACAAAATGGGCCTCACCGAATTGATGAGGCCCACTTCAATTCCAAACTATGCCACCAGCGCCTGCGGCACGGCTTCAGCGATAAAGCCGCCGCCGAGGACTTGGCTGGTTTGGCTATCGTCAACGTAGAAGACGCAAGCCTGCCCTGGCGAGATGCCGTATTCGCCAGTGACCAAGGTCACATAAACCTCACCGTCACGCATTTGAATGACGCCGGGCCGCGGGCCACGGGTGGACCGCACCTTCACTTCCACAGGCGCACCATTACCCGACGCTGCTTCTGCCAACGGCACCGAACCCAACCAGTTCACATTGCGCAAGCGCACGGTATGGGTCTTGAGCGCTTCGCGCGGACCCACAATAACGCGCCCGGTCTTGTGCTCGAGCTTAATGACGTAAAGCGGCTCCCCGGCGGCAACGCCGAGCCCCTTACGCTGACCAATGGTGTAATTGACGATACCGTCATGTTCGCCGAGCACGCGCCCGTCCAAATGTACAATCTCGCCCGTCGAGAAGGCTTCCGGATGCATCTTGCGGATAATGTCGGAATATTTCCCCTGCGGCACAAAGCAGATGTCTTGGCTGTCGTGCTTTTCCGCAATCTCAAGGCCGAGCTCACGCGCGAGTTCACGCACCTGCGGTTTGCCCATCCCGCCGAGCGGGAAGCGCAAGAAGTCGAGCTGGTCCTGAGTGGTGGCGAAGAGGAAGTACGTCTGGTCGCGGTCACTATCGACCGGACGGTAAAGCTCGCGCTTGCCGTCGGCCCCAATACGGTCTTGCACATAGTGGCCGGTTGCCAAAACATCGGCACCAAGGTCACGCGCGACCGTCATGAGATCAACGAACTTCACCGACTGATTACACGCAATGCACGGCACCGGCGTTTCGCCCTGCTGATAGGCATTGGCGAAGGGCTCAATCACCGAGCTTTTGAAGCGTTCTTCGTAATCGAGAACATAGTGCGGAATGCCGAGCTTAGCGGCGACGCGACGCGCATCGTGAATGTCCTGGCCAGCGCAGCACGCACCCTTACGGTGGGTGGCTTCGCCATGATCATACAGCTGAAGCGTAACGCCGACAACTTCATAGCCCTGACGGGCAAGAAGGCCAGCAACAACGGAGGAGTCTACGCCACCGGACATCGCGACAACAACGCGAGTGTCTTCGGGGCGCTTGGCAATATCAAGCGAGTTCAACATTTCTCTTTTGTGTCCGGATGGGTTCAAGGGCCAGCGGAAACTGTGGGGCGCGTTCTACGCCGAAGCGTTAGCGCTGTCCATTCCTACCCGGCAGCTTTTGCCCCAACACGGTAGTTCTTACTCGGACACCCAGAGCGGCTACCGCATAACAATCCGGCTACACCCCTGAAATCCTTGAGTTTACTGAGCAGATCTCAAAATGGCAGGGGTTTTGCATCACAACGCTCAGTATTGTGTATTGAGGCTCCCAGTGGCTCCTAATTCTTTCGCTATCAATGGTGGCAGCTCCAGTGCGGCGGCTCAGGCTTTTGCAAGCCAGCAGAGCCAGCCCAGCAATGGCAAAAACTCAGGCGGCAGCGATTTCGCAGCGCTGCTTTCCGGCACCAATACGAGCAAAGCGGCGGAACCTGCTCCCAAGAAGGATGCTCCGCCTCCTACTGAGCCGACCAATTCTGCCGCTGACCAGCACGAACCCGCTCCTATTGAAGACAACGAAGAAATCGAAGTCGTTGATCCCACAGCTGCGCCGGTGCCGCCGCCTATCGACACCACACAATTGGTTGCGTTGAGCGACGCTCTGGCGCAGCTCCGCGACAGCTTGGAAAGTGGCCAGGCATTGGACCCGGAATTGCTGGCGCAAATCAACAACACGTTGAGCCAGCTGGCCAATCAGATGGGTGTAGACTTTGAAGCTTTGACCGCTTCAGCTGATCTCACAGCGCTGCTCAATGGCGTGCCGAACGATGCGACCTCGGCAGAAGGCTATTTCGCCACGCTGATCCGCTCACTCGGGGGCACCAACGGCCTCGATAAATCTGCCGAGGCCGCGGAAGCTATCGCACAGATCAATGAGAAATTGGCCAAGCTGCTTGCCGCTATCGAGGCTGGCGAAGTCGACGCCAACAAGCTCGCTTCTTTGGGGCTTGCCGCCGACAAGCCGCGCCCCAATGACGTCGAGCAATCTCTTCTCCGCCTCGCCAAATCAGCAGCAGACCAACCCACCGGCCCGGTATTAGCTGTTCCGTCGCTCAAAATGTCCGACCAGCTTCTGGCAGGCAGTTCTGAAGACACGTCTTCGGCGCCGACGACACTTTCCGAGCCCAAGCTTGCCGAAACCAACACGGCATCTTCAGGCGATGACAACAGTGACGCCAAGCAGTCGAACGACGGCGCACCTGCTGACCGTCGCCCTGTGGCCGCCCCGACCACTGCCAAGCTGGCAGATATAATTCCAGCGTCGACCCAGATCGTTGACGTTCCAACTGCGCAAACCGCAGACATAAAAATTGAAGCTGCCGCCCTGCGCACTATTCCGCAGACCTATTTGTCGAGCCAACAACAGCTCAACATTCCGGCGATAGCCTTTGAAATGTCCAGGCAGATGGAGGGCGGCATCTCCCGCTTCCAGATTCGCCTAGATCCAGCCGAGCTGGGTCGCATTGATGTGCGTCTCGACGTGGACCAGAATGGTCAGTTGAACGCCAAACTGATTGTCGAACGGCCAGAAACCCTCGACATGATGCAACGCGACCAGCGCGCACTTGAACGTGCGCTGCAACAAGCCGGCATCGATGCCCATCGCGCTACGCTCGAATTCTCGCTCAAGCAGAATGACCAGCAAGCCAATCGCGACGGCAGCCCATTTGATCGCGCAGAAGCGTTGCTCGAATCCGACGATACGACATCCGAACCTGTTCCACAGGTCACGCTCTACCGCGGCTCACTCCAAGCTAGCGGGCTCAACATCCTTGCTTAGGTGAACTCAAATGGCTGTAAACGGCGTCACTGGCTCATCAACCACGTCGGCCTCGCCAACTGCGCGATCCACGATCGCGCAGAACTTTGACACATTCCTGTCGATTCTGACGACGCAGCTAAGAAATCAAAATCCGCTCGACCCCTTGGATACGAACCAGTTCACCCAACAACTGGTTCAGTTCACTGGGGTTGAGCAGCAGCTCAAGACCAATGACTTCTTGGAAGCTTTGCTGGCCAATACGCAGAATCAGGGTCGCGTCGATGCGGTCTCCTATATTGGCAAGGAAGTGACCGCCTCGGGCAAAACTGGGGAACTCAAAGAGGGCGGGGCGATGTGGACGTATAACGCCGCCTCACCCGTCGCCAACGCGACGGTCACCATCAAGAATGCGACAGGCAGCGTGGTCTATGTGGAGCAAGGCTCGCTCAATGCGGGCGTGGGCAACTTCCTCTGGACCGGAGCGGGTTCGGACGGCAACAAGCAGCCTGACGGCGTCTACACGATCGAGATCACTGGCACCAATGTGAGCGGCAACGCCATTTCGATATCGACCTCCAGCGTTGGAGTTGTCACCGCCGTCGATTTTAGCGGCGCTGAGCCAGTCCTAACCGTTGGACGCAACAAGGTCGCCCTGAAGGACGTCACCAGCGTGCGCAGCACCGGCCAAGTGACGACACCGCCACCCGCCACTGGCAGTTGAAATAGACTGCCGTGTGTAGGCCAAAAGCTGTCCGCAATCACACGCTACTGTTAACCTATTGTAAGTTTCCCCTTAGGGGTATTTTAAGGCCACTGCCCTACTCTCACCATCATATGGTCAGGTTTGAGTAGAGAGTAAAATGACCGTACAGATGCGTCCTCGCGTGAAGTACGTTATTGGCCCGGATGGCAGCCCGCTAACTATTGCGGATCTGCCCCCAGCCAATACACGACGGTGGGTTATCCGTCGGAAGGCCGAAGTTGTTGCTGCCGTTCGCGGTGGGCTGCTAAGCCTAGAAGAAGCATGTGAGCGTTATACGCTCAGCGTCGATGAGTTTCTCAATTGGCAGGCAGCCATCGACAAGCACGGCCTTGCGGGGCTGCGCACCACTTGGATTCAGCATTACCGAGAGGGATAAAATGCGTAGGGCTCCGGCCCAACTTGGGTTTCCCACAGTTGCATCTTCCCTAGACCCTCAAAAAGGGTCAGTCACAAGTCTGCCACAAATCTTAACCCGCCGGCGAAAGCTGGCGGGTTTTCGCATTGTAAATCCACAGCTTATGACGAACGTGCCTCCCCAGCAAATGCTTGGGTGGCAGGCAGTTATTGCCGGGTATTTGCAAAATGCGGCAATCGGTTAACACCTTGTTAACCATCAAATAGGTAAATTTTGCCCAGCGGTTGGTGGGGGCTCCAGCGACCGAACGAGTCGCAGAGTGAACGCGTGGAAACCTTAACTACATTTATCAACCGGATCGGAATGGCCCGCCTTGCGGCAATGGCTCTCGTTGCGGTTCTCATGCTCGGATTTTTCGGGTTTCTTATCATGCGCGCCCAGACCCCAAATCTGGCGCCCCTCTATTCTGGATTAACGTTAGAAGATTCATCGGCAATCATTACCGAGCTGCAGACGCTCAACATGCCGCACGAAATTCGCGGCGACGGTGACACCATTCTGATCCCGCGCGATCAGATCACCACCGTCCGTATGCAGCTTGCTGGCGAAGGTCTGCCGACCCGCGGCCAAGTGGGCTATGAAATTTTTGACCAGCAGTCGACGCTCGGCGCGACCAGCTTTGTCCAGAACATCAACAACGTTCGTGCCCTTGAAGGCGAACTCGCACGGACCATCACGTCCCTGACCCGCATCAAAAGTGCGCGCGTGCATTTGGTTCTGCCAGAGCGTGAACTATTCCGTCGCGAACGCAAGGATCCTTCAGCCTCCATCGTACTTTCGGTCCGCGGTCAACTTTCGAACAACGAAATTCGCGCCGTTCAGCACATGGTCGCCTCGGCCATTGAAGGCCTGAACCCAACCCGCGTCTCCATCGTAGACGACCAAGGCAATCTGCTCGCCTCGGGCGCCGAAGGCGACGAAGGCAGCCTCGTCACCGCCAAGAATGAAGAGCGCACGCTTTCTTATGAAAACCGCATGCGCACCCGCATCGAAGACATGCTGGCAAACGTGGTTGGTGCAGGGCGCGCCCGTGTTGAAGTTGCAGCAGAGCTCGACTTCAATCGCCAGACCGTAACGCAAGAAACCTTCGATCCTGAAAGCCAAGTTGCACGTTCTATCCAGTCGCGCGAAAGCGAGACCCTGTCGAACGGCGCGAATGGTCAGGTCACGGTTGCAAACGAGCTTCCAGGCGCCAGCGAGAACGCTGCCAATGGCTTTGCCGAACAGGGCACCTCGCTCGAAGAGACCACCAACTACGAAATCAATCGTACGACCCAGGTAGCCACCACTGAGCCGGGTGCTGTTAAGCGCCTCTCCGTCGCTGTGGTTGTGGACGGTAGCTATGCCGACGATGGCAACGGCAACCTCGCCTACAATCCCCGTAGCGCCGACGAAGTCAGCCAGATCTTGACCCTTGTTCGCTCAGCGGTCGGCTTCTCGGCAGAACGTGGCGACACTGTTGAAGTGGTCAACATGCAGTTTGCCGAACGCCCAGGCCTTGCTGGCGTAGGCACCGACAACACCGCAGGCCTTCTCGACTTCACCCGTGATGACCTGATGAATGGCGCAGAAATGGCCGTCACCCTGCTCATCGCTCTGGCCCTCGTGTTCTTCGTGATGCGCCCTCTGCTCAAGAAGGTTCTGAGCCCAGAAACCGAAACGCTTGCTTTGCCCGAAGCAGCTGAGCTCGGCAACCACGCCGTCCTCACTGCCGACGGACAGCTGCTCGACGAGCAGTTGCTCCAACCCCAGGACAAAACCCCAGCGTGGGTGGCCAACGCCAAGTCCATGGGCGAAACCCAGCTGCAGACGCTCAAGACCGTCGGCACGCTCGTTGAAGAAAACCCCAAGCAGGCCGCACTTATCGTGCGTGACTGGCTCGGCAGCGCGGCGTAATCGAAATGACCCTCGTTTCTCAGTCTGGCAAAGATCAGAACCTTCAAATCGGCGCCGGCGCACTCTTGCAGGTTGGCGGTCAGCAGCGCACCCTTAAGGGCGACGAGAAGGCCGCAGCCCTCGTCCTCGCGCTCGGTCCTGATTACGGCAAGCCCATTTTTGACGAACTCGACGAAGTCGAAATCCGTCAGCTTTCCCGCGCCATGGCTCGTCTTGGCCCGATCACGCAGGAAATGCTCGACGATTTGTTGATCGATTTCGTCACGAACATCTCCTCGCACGGCAATCTGACCGGCACCACGGACTCCACTGAACGCTTGCTCCTCTCCTTCCTGCCGCAGGAACGTGTGGACGCGATCATGGAAGAAATCCGCGGTCCGGCTGGCCGTAATATGTGGGAGAAGCTGTCGAACGTTCAGGCGGATGTTCTGGCCGCCTATCTCAAAAACGAATACCCGCAGACCATCGCTGTGGTGTTGTCCAAAATCGATCCAGACCACGCCTCCAAGGTCCTCGCCGTTCTGCCAGAAGAATTGGCGATGGACGTGGTGCAGCGCATGCTTGGCCTAGACCCTGTGCAGAAGGAAATTCTCGAGAAAATCGAGAACACGCTGCGCGTCGAGTTCATGTCCACACTCAACCACCAGAAGCGTCGCGACAGCCACGAACAGATGGCTGAAATCTTCAACGCATTCGATCGTCAGACTGAATCGCGCTTCATTACAAGTCTTGAGGAGATTAACCGAGACGATGCCGAGCGCATCAAAGCGCTCATGTTTACCTTTGAGGATCTGGCACGGCTCGACACGTCGGCCATCCAGACCCTGCTTGCACGCCTCGACAAGCGTGACCTCGGTATCGCCCTTAAGGGGGCCAGCGATACCGTCAAGGATGTGTTCTACCGGAACATGTCTGGTCGCGCTGCAAAGGTCTTGCAAGACGATATGCGCGATATGGGCCCGGTTCGGCTCAAGGATGTTGACGAAGCCCAGACCCGCTTGGTGGCAACGGCAAAAGATCTCGCGGCCAAGGGCGAGATCGTCATCCTTAAGTCCAAAGCCGACGACCAGATGGTGGCTTAACCATGGCCCAACCGGTCCGCTATCTTTTCGATCTCGATCTGGGCGAAGAACCCGGACACGTGATCAGACATGTGCCAGCCGAAGCGGAAGCACCCGCTCCGCCGCCCGTTCCCTCAATCCCCGAGGATTTGGTGGCGCAGCTGATAGCCGACGCCAAACGCGAAGCGTTCGCTGAGGGTGTAACACAAGGCGAACGCAATGCTGCCAACACAGCAGCACAGACGATCGCCGCACTCGGCACGACACTGGCGACCCAAGTGGCACCCTATGCCCAGGCGCTGGATGAAGCCATTCATCGCCACCAGTCAGAAGCCGCAAGCTTGGCACTGGCTGTTAGCAAAAAGCTCGCGCATCAACTCGTCGCTCGCCAGCCGACAGTTGAGCTTGAAGCATTGATAGCGGAGTGCCTCGAAGGCTTGGGGGCCGTCCCACACCTTGTGGTGCGGTGCCACCCTGAAATGGCCGACGCTATTCGGGAGTCAGCCACCCAACACGTCAATGCCACGGGATTTGCCGGGCGTTTGGTAATCATGGGTGACGAAGACATTCGCCTTGGCGATGGCCGTATGGAATGGGTCAATGGCGGTGTCGTGCGCGACATAAGTCAAACGACCATCCAAGTGGAACGCCAAATTTCTGACTACCTTGCTGCGCGTCAGCGCAACCCGAATGCTAAGGAGAGCGGTTAATGGCCGATCCTGACAACACACTTGAGAGCCTGCTCGACGAGATGGACGCGCCCGAGCGCGCCGAACGCGATGTCACCTATGTCGAACGTACCGCGGGCGACCTAGAGGCCGTTTTTGACGTACCAGTACGCGTTTCGGTCGTTCTCGGCCGGACCAAAATGCCTGTTTCTCAGCTGCTCAAACTCGATACCGGGACGGTCATCGAGCTCGACCGCCAAGTTGGCGAAGCCGTAGAAATCTATGTCAACGACCGTTTAATTGCGCGTGGTGAAATCGTGCTGGTGGAAGACCGGCTGGGTGTCACCATGACCGAAATTATCAAGCCACAATAGGAGCTCTGCCATGCGCCTTCTCATTATCGGTGCGCTTGAGGGTCAGCTCTCGACGGCAACCAAAATGGCTATGGATGGGGGAGCCAAAGTCGCTCACGCCCCCTCGGTTGAGATTGCGCTGGCTTCGCTTCGTTCTGGCAAAGGGGCCGATCTGCTGCTGGTCGATGTCATGATGGACATCACCGGCCTAATCGCCGCTCTGGAAGCAGAACGCATTGTTATACCGGTCGTCGCCTGTGGCGTCGAAGCCAATGCCGCAGCAGCCGTCAACGCCATCCGCGCCGGGGCCAAGGAATACATTCCTTTGCCACCCGACGCGGAGCTCATTGCCGCCGTCATTTCCGCAGTTGCCCGCGAAAGTTCCGACTTCCTCTTCCGCGACCCTTCGATGGAACGCGTTGTCCGCATGGCCGAGCAGATCGCTGGCTCGGAAGCCTCGATCCTGATCACCGGTGAGAGCGGCACGGGCAAGGAAGTTGTGGCCAAGTTCGTCCACGCTCGTTCCAAGCGCGCCAACAAGCCCTTTATCTCGGTCAATTGCGCCGCGATCCCAGAAGCTTTGCTCGAATCCGAACTTTTCGGCCATGAAAAGGGCGCCTTCACCGGCGCCGTCGCGCGCCGAATTGGCAAGTTTGAAGAAGCCTCTGGCGGCACGTTGCTGCTCGACGAAATTTCAGAAATGGATGTTCGCCTGCAGGCAAAGCTGCTGCGTGCCATTCAGGAGCGCGTCATTGACCGCGTCGGTGGCGGCAAGCCAGTCCCCGTCGATATCCGCATTCTCGCGACCTCGAACCGCAACCTCAGCGACGCTGTGCGTGACGGCTCGTTCCGCGAAGACTTGCTCTTCCGCCTCAACGTTGTGAACCTCAAGCTGCCTCCGCTGCGCGAGCGTCCAGGCGACGTTGCCATTTTGTCGGAACACTTCGTCGCGAAGTACGCCAAGGCAAATGGCATTCCGCCGCGTCAGCTGTCGCCTGAAGCTCGTGACGCCCTCGTTCGGGCTCCATGGCCAGGCAACGTCCGCGAATTGGAAAACACGCTTCACCGCGCGGTGCTGCTGTCTTCTGGCGACACCATTGGTCCCGAGTCGATCGTTTTGCCAGATGGCATGGGCCTCGCTGAGGCAGCCCGTGCTACCTCCCCGGCACAGATGGCGGCTCAAACGGCCCAAGCTATGAATCGTGCGATTGTCGGCCGCACCGTTGCCGACGTTGAACGCGACCTCATCCTCGATACCTTGGATCATACGCTGGGTAATCGCACCCACGCGGCAAACATTCTGGGGATTTCTATCCGCACGCTGCGCAATAAGCTCAACCAGTACACCGATGAAGGGTTACATGTTCCTGAGCCAGGCGAACGGCGGAGCGCTTAAAGGAGCGGTTGTGCAGAACCACGAGTTAATCGGAATGCAGCGAAACGAGCGCTATGCGCGGACTTCGTTTATCGCGGCCAAGCCGTTCGTGAGCGAGCATGACTGACCAATCCACGAATTCGCGTAACAATTTTGGTCTGCCCGATCTCGGGCAGATCCTACAAGTCCTGCGCTCGGGCGACGTTGCCCTAGCCGCCGGCGTCATGGGTCTGATCGTTATCCTGATCGTCCCACTGCCCGCTATTCTGGTCGACCTCCTCCTTGCCATCTCGATCGTCTTCTCTGTGATGATCCTGATGACTGCCCTCTTCATCCAGAAACCACTCGAATTTTCGGCTTTCCCGACGGTTCTGCTGATCGCGACCATGTTGCGCTTGGGCTTGAACCTGGCGACAACGCGCTTGATCCTGTCAGAAGGGCACAACGGCACCGATGCAGCTGGTCACGTTATTGAGGCCTTCGGCAACTTCGTTACTCGAGGCAATTTCGTCATCGGTACGGTGATCTTCATCATCCTAGTGATCGTGAACTTCATCGTTATCACTAAGGGTTCTGGCCGTATCGCCGAAGTGGCGGCTCGCTTTAGCTTGGACGCCATGCCGGGCAAGCAAATGGCGATCGATGCGGACTTGTCCGCCGGTCTGATCGATGAAGACACTGCCAAAAAGCGCCGTGCTGAACTTGAGGGAGAAAGCTCCTTCTTCGGTAACATGGACGGTGCGTCCAAATTCGTGCGCGGCGACGCCATTGCAGGCCTCATTATCACCTTTATCAACGTGTCCGCCGGCATTCTCATCGGCGTCATGCAACAAGGGATGGACTTTGGCGAGGCTGCGAACGTTTATACGCTCCTGACCATTGGTGATGGCCTAGTCTCCCAGATTCCCGCTCTGATCGTTTCGACCGCAGCTGGTATTCTGGTTTCTAAGTCGGGCGTCACCGGCGCCGCTGACAAGGCCCTCAGCAGCCAGTTTTCAGGCTACCCCCGCGCACTTGGCATGTCGTCCGCAGTCATGGCCATGCTCGCCATGCTCCCAGGCATGCCAATCTTGCCGTTTCTGGCGCTCGCAGGCGGCGTTGGCTATGCCGCGTTCCGCGCCTCAAAGTCAAAAGCTGTCAGAACGGCCGATGACGCCGCAAACGCCCTTAAGAAGTCGGCGCTGCCCGGACCAGGCGGCGCACCGGGCCTTCCGGCGAATGCTCCCGGCTCACCTTTGGCGGAGGCTCCGATCAGCGACAGCCTCAAAATCGACGATCTCAAGCTCGAACTGGGCTATGGTCTGCTCAGCCTTGTACGCGACGATGGCAATGGTTCGGATCGTTTGACTGAACAAATCAAGGCTCTGCGTCGCCAGCTGGCGATGGAGCTTGGTTTCGTCATGCCGCCCGTCCGCATTCTCGACAACATGCAGCTTGAACCAAACGACTACAAAGTTCGGATCAAAGAAGTTGAAGCAGGTGCAGGGCAGATCTTTGCCAACCAGTTGATGGTGATGGACCCCTATGGCAACAAGATCGACCTGCCGGGACACTCAACTGTCGAGCCAACTTTTGGCCTTCCGGCAACGTGGATCGACCCCGCATTGCGCGACGAGGCGGAGCTTCGCGGCCTGTCGATCATCGACCCGTCAACCGTCATTTCGACCCACCTGACCGAAATCCTCAAGGCTAACGTCTCGGATCTTCTCAGCTACGCCAACGTGCAGTCTCTGCTCTCCGGCCTTCCGAAAGATCAGCAAAAGCTCGTGGAAGACATTATCCCGAGCCAGATTACGGTTTCGGGGATCCAGCGCGTCCTACAGGCACTCCTTGCCGAGCGCATCTCAATCCGCGATCTGTCGACAATTCTCGAAGGTATTGCAGAAATCTCGGGTGCCGGTCGCTCCGTGCAAACCATTACCGAGCATGTTCGCTCGCGCCTTTCGCGCCAGATCTGCGCTGCTAATTTAGGCCCGGATGGCAGCTTGCCGCTTTTGACCCTCTCGCCCCAGTGGGAACGCGACTTCGCTGAGGCCATGGTTGGTGATGCTGATAACCGTCACCTCGCTATGGCCCCATCCAAACTTCAGCAATTCATCTCCGGCGTGCAGGCCGCTTATGAAAAGGCAGCACAGGCGGGCGAGATGCCAGTTCTGATCACATCGCCTTCAATTCGCCCGCACGTTCGCTCGATCGTAGAGCGCTTCCGTCCGCAGACCTTTGTGATGAGCCAGAACGAAGTTCATCCACGCGTTCGCCTGAAAACAGTCGGCAGCGTCTAGCGCCATGCCCCTCTTGGTCGTTACAAGAGGGGCATGAGCACCACTATTCTTTCCGTTCCGGTTTTTTCCACCCTCTGCAACGCCGCCTTCGGCCTGCGCAGGGAAGTTTTCGTATGGGAACAAAAAGTGCCCGAAGAAGACGAAATGGATGACTATGATCTCACCGCAACCCATTTCGTCGCCATCCAAGAGGGCGAAGTTGTGGGCACTCTGCGGCTGATCTTTCTCGATGAGCACGTCAAAATCGGCCGGGTGGCCGTGCGACAGAGCTTCCGGGGACGCGGGATAGCCAAGGCTATGCTTCGGACAGCCATGAACGCCGCAGCCGGACAAGGGCACGACCGGTTCTTCCTTGGCGCCCAATCCGACAAACTAGGCTTTTATGAAAGCTTGGGGTTTGTTGCGTTTGGACCCGAGTTTGAGGATGGCGGCATGCCACACCGAGCCATGCGCACCTATGACAAGGATACTGCGCAGCTGATCGATTAGCGGATCGTTAATCATTAACACGCCCTTGAGGTGCTGCTTTAGATAACTTCCGATAAGCTAAGGATGTCGATGCAATGTCGGCTCCTAAGAGCACAAACATTGCGCGCGTCATAATCATCCCCTGCCCTAGCGCAGGCGCGGAAGATTAAATGATATGAGCCCGTTAACGGGAGGCAGAGAAGGCCGGCGTTGGCATCCAACGACCGGCTTTTTCATTTTCGCTGAACCGACAAAGTAAATTTTAACGGAACGGCTGCCGCCGAAGACGCGTTGTTTCAATCATAATGGGCCGCACGGTGCGCCACAGCCAAGTTTTGCACCGCACGGCCCTGTTCATCGCAACGACGAACCATTGGAGCTTACAATGATCCGCACGCTTTTTGCTACTACCGCACTGACCGCTGTTTTGAGCATGGGTGCCATTGCCCAGGACGCCGTAGTGGTCGCCCCAGCAGAACCAACCGTTGGCCAGAAGGTCGACAATGCTCTTGATGCGGCCGGTAACGCCATGCAGAACGCCGGAGATGCCGTTAAGGACGCTGCACAGGACGCGGGCGCCGCTGTCGATAACGCAGTAGACAATGCTGGTGCCGCCGCGAACAATGCGGCTGCCAATGCCTCGGCTGCCGCAAATAATGCAGCGACCGACTTGGCGCATGCAACCCGCCAGCCAATCGATCTGGCGACCGGTTACGTCGTGCTCGACGGTGATGCCGTCGTCAGCAAGCTGATCGGCGCGCCAGTTTACTCAGACACCACCGACACTGCTGAAGAAATCGGTACAGTGAAGGATCTCGTGATCGGCCTTGATGGCTCGATCCAGGCCGTTGTTCTGGGCGTTGGCGGTTTCCTCGGCATCGGTGAAAAGAACGTTGCTGTCGATTTCACAGCCCTCGACCACGCGATCGCCTTTGACAACACCGAACGTTGGGTCATGCCAACAACCGCTGAAGCGCTGACCAGCGCCCCAGACTTCGTTTGGGAAACCGATGCTGTTGTTGCTCCAGCAACCGAAGTGACCCCAGCACCAGCGATGTAATTTGATCTCGAGAGATCAAAAGCAATAGGCCCGCTACGGCGGGCCTATTCGTATTCTTTAACCTGTATTTAGCGGCGATAGCGCAAGCGAGCGACTTCGTCGTATTCAGCCTGCTCGAGCTTGTTCTGCTCATCACGTTCACGCTGGTGCTCGCGCTGATCAAGCAGCTCGATCTTCTTGAGCTCCTCGAGCGCCTCAGCCAGCGCATCCTGCGCCGCTTCAAGTTTCACGCGCATATCGTTTGCCGAGGCGAGCAGATTGTCTCTACGACCCATCGCTGCCTTGGCAAAGGTTGAGTATGCGAAGTGAGCAATATCGGTAATACCGGTTTTGCTTTGTTCGATCTCAATCTGCTGATCGAGTTCGGTGGCCATGCGTTCGAAGTCGGCGATCATCATTTCGATCTGGGCGACTTGGCGACGCTTCTCATCCACCTGAAATTTCTTGAGTCTAATCAGACTCTCATTGCGCGACTTCACGACCTGTACTCCTTACACACCAAGTCAGTTCCGGAGCCCTGCCATACACGCATTGCTCCATCAGCCCCGTGCATCCGCTTCAGCGATAATCTCAGCCAGCCCGGCATAACCGTCCTGGATCGATGTCACCTCATCCCGTCTCTGGCTCAAAAAAGCCTCAAGCTTCGGGTTGATAGCGATTGCGCGGTCCACAAGCGGATCTGACCCTTTCCGGTAAGCCCCCAGCCGGATCAGCTCCTCCATGTCCGAGAAAATGGACATGAGCTCTCGCGCTCGTGTCAGGGTTGGTCGCACCTCTTCAGGCACGCACCCCGGCATTGTACGCGAGATGGACCGGAGCACATTGACGGCAGGGTAACGTCCCCGCTCGGCAATGCCGCGCTCCATCACAATGTGCCCATCGAGAATCCCGCGCACGGCATCCGCAATTGGCTCGTTGTGATCATCACCTTCCACCAAAACGGTAAATAGACCTGTAATAGAACCGGTCAAAGGCGTTCCTGGCCCCGCTCTTTCGAGCAAACGAGGCAGTTCTGTGAACACTGTGGGCGGATAACCCTTCGCGGTCGGCGGTTCACCAACAGCCAGCCCGATTTCACGCTGCGCCATAGCAAAGCGTGTCAGACTGTCCATCATGCACAAGACGCGTTTGCCCTGATCGCGGAAATACTCCGCCAGAGCCATGGACATATAGCATGCCTGACGCCGCATCAGCGCCGCTTCGTCCGACGTTGCCACTACAACGATAGCGCGCTTGAGCCCCTCTTCGCCGAGATACTCGCCGATAAACTCATGCACTTCGCGCCCACGTTCACCGATCAAACCGATGATGGAAACGTCCACATCCGTATTGCGGGCCAACATCGACATGAGCACCGACTTGCCCACGCCCGAGCCCGCAAAAATACCCATGCGCTGCCCTTCACACATGGTGGTGAAGGTGTTGAGGCATCGCACGCCAAGCTCGATAGGCTCACCAACACGGACACGGTCGTGAGCGGCCAGCGGCGACTGACGCAGCGGATAGGACATAGCCCCGCGCGGCAAAGGCCCCTTGCCGTCGATCGGCTCGCCATTAGCGTTCACAACGCGCCCGAGCCAAGCCTCACTCGGATTTACCGCGCCATCATGGCGCCGGAAAATCGCCTTGCAGCCCAACCGCACCCCACCGAGTTCTCCAAACGGCAGGCAAAGCGCATGACCGTCCCGAAACCCGATGATTTCAGCGAACAGCACTGTGCCGTCGCTGTTGATGATCTCAACCCGACCACCGACGCGCAATTCACGCACAGGGCCGGCAACCTCAATGAGCAGGCCTTGCACGGATTTCACCCGCCCAAACACCTCCACTTCCTCGACCGCGTCTATGGCTGAGATAAGGGCCTTCATATTTCCTATATGCGCTCCATATGGCCGTCGCGCGGTAAAGGTTACCGGGGAGAGCGAATCGGCATGCGTAATTCCTCACGAGGGTAACTGAACGTTAACTGAAAATCGCTATCAGCATTCATGATTGGGGATATGTGTCCCCTGCCCAGACTTGGGCGAAACCCTTACCCTCACCGCCAAATGCCTGAGTCGAGAGAGTCCGTTGAAGGGCTTTCTTAACGTAATGCTTTAAGAATTTTTCGAGCAATTTTCCTAAGTTTTTCAACGATTTAAACTTAATTCACCCTAACGCGTTTTGCGTATTGCGGATCAGAATTAAACTTTGTTAACTAATTGCACTTAGGGTTCAGTCATATCCAGTAGGGTTGGAGCGGAAAGGGCAATCTGGCCTTGCCTACCGCAAGTTCCAGCAGGAACGACATGACAAGGGGATTATAATGCGGGTACTCCTTATTGAGGACGACAGCGCGACAGCGCAGAGCATCGAACTGATGCTGAAGTCCGAAAGTTTCAACGTCTACACCACCGACCTCGGTGAGGAAGGCGTGGATCTTGGTAAACTCTACGACTACGACATCATTCTTCTGGACCTGAACCTGCCCGACATGAGCGGGTATGAGGTTTTGCGCACGCTTCGCGTCGCTAAGGTCCAGACGCCAATTCTGATCCTTTCGGGTCTGGCTGGCATCGAAGACAAGGTCCGCGGTCTCGGTTTTGGCGCCGACGACTACATGACCAAGCCTTTCCACAAAGACGAACTCGTGGCCCGCATCCACGCCATTGTCCGTCGTTCCAAGGGCCATGCCCAGTCGGTCATCTCGACCGGTGACCTGCTTGTTAACCTCGACACCAAGACCGTCGAAGTTCAGGGCCAGCGCGTTCACCTGACCGGCAAGGAATACCAGATGCTGGAACTCCTTTCCCTGCGTAAGGGCACGACCCTGACCAAGGAAATGTTCCTCAACCATCTGTACGGCGGCATGGACGAGCCCGAACTCAAGATCATCGACGTGTTCATCTGTAAGCTTCGCAAGAAGCTGTCGGTTGCCACCGGTGGTAAGAACTACATCGAAACCGTTTGGGGCCGTGGCTACGTGCTGCGCGAGCCCGATGAGGCAGACGTTTACAGCGAGAACGTCGCTTAAATCTGATCCCCCAGATCGTTCCAAAAACCTCGTGCTCAACAGCGCGAGGTTTTTCTTTATATGGGTACCGCCATCGGAACTGGCGCGCGTCTGATGTCGTTCCGCTTTCAAAGACGCTGTTGAGAGCAGAACCATGACCGACCTATCGCGCCGCCTCCGCGAACCTCTCCCCCTTGTGCTACTGGTCTTAGCTGTCGCTGGCTGGATTGCTTTCGTAGCCATGTGGATCAACGCAGGCCTTTCGGACCGCCAACAGCAGGAGACATTGGCCCTGCTCACAAGCGAGCGCGATCAGCTATCCGCCACCCTGGCGGAGCGTGACCGCACCCATGGGCAAATTGCGCAAGCCAATGCCAAGCTTTTGGATGTTGAACAACAGTTGGGCTCGGTGAGCACCGCGTTCACGGCAGCTTCAACCGAACTCGAGGCCCGCCAGAATGAGTTGGCACAGGCCGTCACACACCTCGAAGACACCAAATCTGCAACGCAGGGCCTGATCCAACAGGCTGACGCCGCCAAACAATTGCTCAATGAAGCCGCGTCGCGGCAAGCCTCTATCCAGGCAGAGACCGAGTCAGCATCACGTCAGCTCAGCGAAGTAGACACGCGCTTAACGGAGGCGCGTCGACAGGAGCAGACGGCAACAACCAATGTTGCGCAAATGGCCCAAGAGGTCGCAACGAACTCAGCAACTCTTGCGGACCTTCAGTCCGAACTACAGTCCTCGCGAACCGAGCTCCTTGAGGCTCAGGACCGCCTAGCACAAGCAAAGCTCGCGACGGAAACGGCGAACACGGCTGCACAAGAGGCTCAGGCTAAACTGGCAGATCTGACGCAGGCAAAGACCACTCTTGAAACACAGGTCGCGGCCTATTCAGAGCAGCTCACAACACTCCAACCGCAGGTCGAAGAGCTGACGCGGAACCTTACGCAACGCTCAACGGCGTTGCAGAGCGTCGAAACCAATATCGCTCAGGCCATAGCGCCGAGCCTAAATGGCACGACATACGAAACACCGAGCGGGCTCAAACTGACATTGCTCGATACCGGCAGCTTCACGCTCTCCGATAGTCTCAACCGCCAAGTTTCTGGACGCTTTGTTATGGCAGAGGGAGAATTGACCTTAAGCGAGGCCAGTGGACGGCTGGGCGCAGCCCAGTTCCCGATGACCTGCCCTTACTCAGAAACCGAAGATGGCTTCACACTTGGCCAAGCTGAGGGCTGCGTCTTGTCTGATCTTACTTTTGCCAGATCAGAACCGCTCTAAGCAGAGAGCAATTGCGGGTCGAATTTGATCTCTAGGAACTGCCGATCGAAGGGCTTCATCATGTAGTCATTGGCTCCCGCCTTTAGGGCGAGGGCAATGGCCCCAATGTCGTGCTCGACTGTGCAATATATCACCCGAGGCTTTTCACCACCGACATAGGTGCGCAAAAGCTTGATGAATTCGAGGCCACTCATGATGGGCATGTGCCAGTCCACCAGCACGACATCAGGCATGGTCTCGCGGCATTTCTCGATTGCCTCCTGACCATCCTCGGCCTCGTCGACAATATAGTCGAGATCTTCCAGGATCCTGCGGGCAACCTTACGGACGACGCTAGAGTCATCAACGATTAGGCACGTGCGCATAAAAAAGCCCCGGAACGAATGTCGTTCCGGGGACTATGCAGTCTAACTGGTTGGCGAAAGGTTATTAAGCCTGCTCAGGCGCCGTATTTCCTGCAGTCTCAGCCGATTTCATCTTTGGCGTTGCAGTAAAATAGAACTGCTCATTTTCAAGACCGATCGTCAGTTCCATATCGGTCATGCGCGCGAGGAGGCCCGTATAGAAGGGCTGAATGCCACGCGCATCAACATAACCCTCTTCAGGAATGCCCATTACCAGGCCCGCTGCGCCCGCAGGCACCAATGTGCGCTGACGCTTTTCGGTGTCGCTCTTGGAATAAAACTCAAACTTTTCTTCGCCGGTCCCGCCAGAGATCTTGGCAGTCACCTGACCACCGCGCGGCACCGAACCTGCTGCGATCAGCAGCATGTTCATGAAGAGCTTTGCCTTGTGCTTTGGCAGTAGGATCAGCGGCACATTCCACTCAAGATCGGCCTTTTCGACCTCGAACAGAATGCGCGCAACGCGTTCGCATTCGCGTGTGTCGATATCGGTGCCCGAAGTGGACGACGCACCATAAGCCAAACGAGCGAACTCTAGCTTTGCCCGGCTCTGCGTGGCCGCGTTGGCGATCAAATCGCGCGCGCCTTCCGCCATTTCACCCTGCGAAGGGTCTGCGAGCACTTCTAGGCCATTACCAATTGCGCCAATGGGATTGATGAGATCGTGGCAAACGCGCGAGCAAAGCATAGCCGCCAGATCAGTTGCATTGAGCTCAATGATATCGGCCATGCGCCTATGCTCCAAAGCTTTATGAGGAATCAGTTCAGGGGAAGAATAAAGGTCGTTTGTCGAACGCACTACCGTATTGAAAGCGTTTTGGACAATGTGACCCAATGTTCAGCGCCTTTTAAGGCTGCTGCATCTGGGGCTAAGAGGAATGCTTCCCGATTAGCCGCCGAATAGAATAAGAACAACCGCCCTTTAAAAACGGTGTAGATTTTGGGATCGGCATCAGAAACGAAGCCTCGTGCCATGCTCATGCCACCATGCCCCCCATATTGTGGGGAGTAGACTTCGGGATGGCCCATAAACACCTGCATATTTGCCTCGTTGGCAAACTGCCAGGGCACCCCCATCCAAGTGTACTCATACTGAGGCTGACCTTTTAATGGTGCAGGATCAGTAAAATAGGAGACAGGATCCATGCCCTCAATGGCAACGCCAGTGAGGGGATCGGTGAGAATATAGGTGACGAGTGATTGCGCCTGTGCAGGCGCAAAAACGGCCGAAACCAGCCAGAAGAATGGCAGGAAGGCGGCGATCATGGTTAAGTTTTGTTTAGAGGTTTGCTTCATCATGAGGACGATCGAGTGGCAGGCCGGCGCATCTCCAGTGTGGCGGCAAGACCTTAAAGTCTTCGTAAGACGCATGCCTCGAATAAGGGAGTTTTATGTATGTTCAAGCGCCTAACCCAGCTGGCAGCGTTTTTAGCCGCAGTGGCGCTGTCCCCCGCTCCCACTTATGCACAGGGTTCTCTCAGCGATACTTACTCTGGTCAGGAACTTGTCGAGAGCGGACAGCAATTCTTTGGCAGTGCCGCCCAGGGTCTCGCCTCGGTTGTTGAGAAGGCAGTGAGCCAGTTCGGCCTGCCAAATGGCTACGTTCTCGGCGAGGAAGCTGGCGGCGCGCTGTTCCTCGGCGCCAAATATGGCGAGGGTGTCGTTCACACCCGCAATGCCGGTCAGTTCCAAATCTATTGGCAAGGCCCAAGCATCGGCTTCGACATTGGCGGCGATGGCTCCAAGGTCATGATGCTGGTCTATAACCTCAATAATGTTCAGGAAATTCTTGGACGTTATCCGGGCGTCGATGGCTCCGCCTATGTTTTTGGTGGCTTTGGCATGACTGTCACCAAGCGCGACAATGTTGTGATCGTTCCAATCCGCTCCGGTGTCGGTGCGCGCCTTGGAATTAACGTTGGCTATCTGAACTTCACAGCCCAACCCACCTGGAATCCCTTCTAAATAGGCCCCTCCCCTTTAATCAAGCCGAAGCGCGCTTTGGCTTGATCGTGACGGCGGCTCAAATTCTCGCTAAGATTGGGGAACGCCAAAGGCTATAACGCCTTGTAGAATTGCTGTGTCCGGGTGCACCTCGAGCTCTCAGCGCAGCCGGAGGGTTGGCTTTATGTTGGTCGAGAATATTATGTACTTCGTTTTAGGCCTGCTGATTGCAGGGTTGATGGCCTTGGTCATCATGCCCGCAGTCTGGCGCCGCGCAGTACGCCTGACCAAGCGCCGAATTGAAGCTGCCACGCCAATCTCCATGGCCGAGTTTCGGGCTGATAAAGATCATTTGCGCGCCGACTTCGCCCTACAAACGCGCCGCCTTGAACTCACAATCGAAAGTCTGCGCCAGCGTCTTTCTGAACAATTGGGCGACGTTGCTCAAGCGCGTGTTGACGCAGTTCAGATCAGGACGGAACGCGAGCAACACGCCGCCTTTAGCGCTGAAGGCGAAAAGCGGGAGTCCCTGCTGCGGGCGCGCGTCGCCGAGCTGGAAAAAGAAGTCGCAAGCCTCAATCTTGATCTTAGACGCTTTAGCCGTGGCGAAACTGAGCCCCGTGAGCAAGCCACGCCCATTGAGCTGAGCGAAGCCGAGGCCAGCTTGAATCGCGCAGAAATGCGCCTGAACGCGATTTTGACCAAGCCCTCAAAGGCCGACGAAGTCGAAACAGGGCAAAGTCTGCTGGCGGACGAATTGTCTAGCCTTGAGGCGTCCGACGCATTGCGCAAGCAGGTCTTGGCACTCGAAACCAGCATTAACGAAACTTGGGCGAGCGATGATTTCGATGAAGCGGTGCTTCGCCGCGAATTGATGGATGTTGCCAGCGGCATCAGCCGCTTGGTCTATGCCGCCGAAGAAAAACCAGCTGCCACCATCATCGAAGAAAGCCTGTTTGATCGTATCAAACGCTTTGCCGACGATGGCGAAACCGAAGATCTCCTGCCCGCACCAGCTGTCACCCAGCGCGGAACAGTGACAGATCGGCTGGCCGCACTGCGCGAGCTGCGCGGCAACTAAACCTTAGAGCTTTGCGATCTCGATCGTGCGCAGCAGTGTGCCAGTGCTCGAATCGTAAACATTGAGCAGCGTGCTTTCGCCTGCGCGATAGGTCACCTGAACTGTGCCGTCGATATTAAGTGAAGAGAGAACTTCGCTGCCGACAGGCACGCTGACAGTGGCGACGGTGGCAGGCGGCGGTGCGTCGCGCATCACGCGATAGACAATTGCAAAGCCAATCGCCATAAAGCCCAACAACATTATGCTGATCGACCATGCGAACGATCGGCGTGCTTTGCCAAACGCAGCCTTGGCTTCTGGCGACAATTCCATGTCGGCATTATCGGGCTGGTTCTGATCAGGATTACTCATGGCTGACGATACCGATTTCGAGGTTGAGGGCGAGCCCGTAGAAATTTCTATAGACGAAACACTTGCCGGTGGTCGCCTCGACGCTGTTCTGGCCAAGGAACATGACGTCCTTAGCCGTAGCCGCATCAAAGAACTCATTCTCGGCGGCGCTGTTTCTATCGACGGCAAGCCCGTAAGCCAACCCAATTATCGGCTAAAGGCCGGTGAAACTATTGTGCTTCAGGCCCCGCCTCCGGAAGATCCAGAGCCACAGGGCGAAAATATCCCGCTCGAAATCCTGTATGAGGACAATCACCTCATCGTCATTAACAAGCCAGTTGGCATGGTTGTGCACCCAGCGCCCGGCTCGCCGAACGGCACGCTTGTCAACGCGCTGATCTACCATTGCGGAGACAGTCTCAAAGGCATTGGCGGCGTCAAACGGCCCGGCATTGTCCACCGTCTGGACAAAGACACGTCCGGCGTCATGGTCGCCGCAAAAACCGAGAAGGCGCACAAGCACCTTTCCGCTCAGTTTGCGGACCATGGGCGCACCGGTCCCCTGCACCGTGCCTATATCGCCTTCGCTTGGGGCACCACCCAATCAGGTCTGGGCACCGTCGATGCTCCATTGGGCCGCGATCCGGGCAATCGACTGAAACAGGCGGTGTTGAAGAGCGGGCGCGGAGCGATCACCCATTACGCTGTGGAAGCGCGCTATGGCGGCGAGGGCTGGGATGTGACACGCATTCAGTGTCAGCTTGAAACGGGCCGCACCCATCAGATCCGTGTGCACATGGCCCACATCGGCCATCCCCTCGTGGCCGATCAGCTTTACGCGCCCGGCTACGCGACCAAAGTCAATCGTTTGCCCGAAGAGTTGGCAGATATCGTCCGCAATTTAGGTCGACAGGCGCTTCACGCGGCCGAGTTGGGCTTTGAACATCCCGCCACTGGCGAGGAAATGATGTTCGATGCCGAACTCCCTGATGATTTGGCTGAACTGGAAGAAGCGCTGCAAGTCTATGACAAGGCGCTAGCGCGATAGTCACCAGACTGTGTCGGAACAATATCCAAACACTAGGAGTTCTGCCTAGTCGGCAAAGTTCGGTTCGCATTGAGAGGATTGTGCGCGGCATCGCGTTCAGTCCTCTTAAATTTGCCAAACTGTGTCCTATATTGAGGCTACATCCACTTCTGTGCCGACCTGGATGGGAGTGGTATTTCTGCCCGCGATAAGTGGGGGATGCTGAAAGGGGTGCGTATAAATGGCCCAGACCAATTTGCCTGTACTCTCGTCTGAGGGAGGCTTGAGCCGCTATCTTCAAGAAATTCGGAAGTTCCCAATGTTGGAACCCGATGAAGAATACATGCTCGCCAAACGCTATAAAGAACACACAGATCCTGCCGCGGCGCAAAAGCTGATCACCAGCCATTTGCGCCTCGTCGCCAAAATTGCCATGGGTTACCGCGGCTACGGCTTGCCAATTTCGGAAGTAATTTCAGAGGGCAATGTCGGTCTGATGCATGCGGTTAAGCGTTTTGAGCCCGAAAAGGGGTTCCGCTTGGCCACCTATGCCATGTGGTGGATCAGAGCTGCGATCCAAGAATATGTCCTGCGCTCTTGGAGCTTGGTCAAAATCGGCACGACCGCTGCGCAGAAGCGCTTGTTCTTCAACCTTCGCAAGGTGAAGGGCCAAATTGCGGCGCTCGAAGATGGCGCACTCCACCCTGATCAGATCAAGCAAATCGCAACAACGCTCAAGGTCACTGAAGCCGATGTGGTCCAGATGAACGCTCGCCTTTCCGGTGATGCGTCGCTGAACTCGCCGATGCGCGCTGACGAAGGTTCTTCGGAGTGGCAGGATTGGCTTGTCGACGACACGCCAGATCAGGAAACCACGCTTGGCGAGACCGAGGAATACACCGAACGCATGGGCTATTTGAACCAGGCGATGGAAGTCCTTAACGATCGCGAACGCGCCATTTTCCAGGCCCGTCGACTTAAGGAGAGCCCCTCAACGCTCGAGGAATTGGCCCAGCAGTACGACGTGAGCCGCGAGCGTATTCGCCAGATCGAAGTGCGTGCATTTGAAAAAGTGCAAGAAGCAGTTCAACAGGCCGCTCGAACCCAATAATAAGCAGTGCCCCTCGCTTTGGGGCACTGATCAACAAGGGTGCACGATCCGAAATACCGGCGAGTTGCGATTTTCATTAACGCTCTCGCTACAAAAAGACTGGACATCTCGTCCAGAACGGAACAGGCATCACCCTTGTAACACCCCACGCGGGGACTTACATTTGCCCAATACCCGGCGCTCTCCGCGTCGGCCTCTCCGGGACAGGATTAATGAACGGAAATTTCCGCAACTTTGCCATCTGGCTGGTCGTACTCTTCATGTTGATGGGCCTATTTCAGGTCTTTCAATCGACATCGCGGACTTCGAACGTCGGCGAAAAGAGCTACAGCCAGTTCGTCTCGGATGTTGATGCGGGCCGTGTCACCAATGTGACCATCACAAATAACGTCGTTTCCGGCGTTTTGAATGATGGCACGCGCTTTGAGACGATCATTCCTCAGGGCGCAGACCTCGTGACGCGCCTCGAAGAACGCAATGTCGGCATCACTGCTCGCGCCCCTGAATCGAGCCCATTCTGGTCCATCCTCCTGTCCAGCTGGCTGCCGTTCATCGTCATCATTGGCGTGTGGTTCTTCTTTATTCGCCAGATGCAGGGCGGCGGTCGTGGCGGCGCGATGGGCTTTGGTAAGTCGCGCGCCAAGCTCTTGACCGAAACCCAGGGCAAGATCACCTTCGAAGACGTCGCTGGCGTTGATGAAGCCAAGCAGGACCTCGAAGAAATCGTCGAATTCCTGCGCGATCCAGGCAAGTTCCAGCGTCTGGGCGGTCGAATTCCGCGCGGCGTACTGCTTGTCGGCCCACCTGGTACCGGTAAGACACTGCTCGCCCGTTCTGTGGCAGGTGAAGCCAATGTGCCGTTCTTCACCATTTCCGGCTCTGACTTCGTTGAAATGTTCGTCGGCGTGGGCGCATCGCGCGTTCGCGACATGTTCGAGCAGGCCAAGAAGAATGCGCCGTGCATTATCTTCATCGACGAAATCGACGCCGTCGGTCGCCAGCGTGGCGCTGGTCTTGGCGGCGGTAACGATGAACGCGAACAGACCCTCAACCAGCTCCTCGTCGAGATGGACGGCTTTGAAGCCAATGAAGGCATCATCCTGATCGCAGCGACCAACCGTCCGGACGTTCTCGATCCTGCACTTCTGCGTCCAGGCCGCTTTGACCGTCAGGTCGTTGTACCAAACCCAGACGTTTCGGGCCGTGAAAAGGTCCTCAAGGTTCACGTCCGCAAGGTGCCACTGGCTCCAGACGTCGACCTCAAGGTGCTCGCACGCGGTACTCCGGGCTTCTCGGGTGCGGATCTGATGAACCTCGTCAACGAAGCTGCCCTTATGGCCGCTCGTAAGAACAAGCGCTTCGTCACCCATCAAGAATTCGAAGACGCTAAGGACAAGATCATGATGGGTGCAGAGCGCCGCACCATGGCCATGACCGACGACGAAAAGAAGCTGACCGCCTATCACGAAGCTGGCCACGCCATCATCGCTCTCAAGGTTGCTGGCATCGATCCGATCCACAAGGCGACCATCATCCCACGCGGTCGCGCGCTGGGGATGGTGATGACCCTTCCGGAAAACGACACCTATTCCTTCAGCCGTGAAAAGGCGCTTGCGCGTCTGACCATGCTGTTCGGTGGGCGTGAAGCGGAAATCATCAAGTTCGGTCCTGAAAAGGTTACATCGGGTGCATCTGGCGATATTCAGATGGCAACAAGCCTAGCGCGTTCCATGGTTATGGAATGGGGCATGAGCGAACGCCTCGGCCGTGTGCGCTACAAGTCCAATGATCAGGAAGTCTTCCTCGGTCACTCGGTCACCCAGTCGACCAATATGTCGGACGAAACCGCCAAGTTGATCGATCAGGAAGTACGCAAGCTCATCGAAGACGGTGAAGCGTCTGCTCGTGACATTCTCACGACCTACCACGACCAGTGGGAAGCGATTGCACAGGCCCTTCTGGAATTCGAAACCCTCACCGGCGACGAACTCCGTGCCCTCATGGATGGCAAGCAGCCCGTCCGTCCAGATGATGGCCCATCGGCTCCAAAGGCTTCCGGCGTCCCCGCAGCTGGCAAGGGTGCAAAAAAGCACAATGACGGCGGCGAAGAACCAGGCATGGAACCGCAGCCTGAAAGCTAACGCTTAATCTCTACGCCTTAAAAGGGTCACCTAAGGGTGGCCCTTTCTCTTTGTGGCCGTCTCGGCTATTCCACTCCAAGTGGTATTCTAAAAACAACACCAGTGAATCGGGAGCGAAACATGGCGCGCAAATATTTTGGTACCGACGGCATCCGCGGTTTAGCCAATGGCGACAAGCTCACTCCTGAACTCGCGCTCAAAGTCGGCATGGCCGCGGGCACCAAGTTCGTGCGCGGCGATCACCGCAATCGCGTCGTTATCGGCAAAGACACGCGCCGCTCCGGCTATATGATCGAACAGGCTCTGACCGCGGGCTTTACGGCTGTCGGCATGGACGTCTATTTGCTGGGCCCAATGCCCACACCTGCTGTTGCCATGCTGACCCGATCCCTGCGCGCCGACTTGGGCGTGATGATCTCGGCCTCACACAACCCCTATGACGACAACGGCATCAAGCTTTTCCGCCCCGACGGCTACAAGCTCTCCGACGAGCTTGAAAAAGAAATCGAAGCATTGATCGACAGCGACATGTCCCGTCACCTCGCCAAGGGGCGTGACATCGGCCGCGCGCATCGTGACGAAGAAGCGCGCACGCGCTACATCGAATACGCAAAGCGTACCCTGCCCCGCAGCATGGATCTGTCAGGTCTGCGGATCGTCGTCGACTGCGCCAATGGCGCTGCCTACAAGGTCGCCCCGGTCGCCCTTTGGGAGCTGGGTGCAGAAGTTTTCACCATCGGTGCCGAACCCGATGGTTTTAACATCAATCACAAGGTGGGCTCGACCGCGCCAGACGCTGTTGCCGCCAAGGTCAAAGAAGTCCGCGCTGACATCGGCATCGCTCTCGACGGCGACGCCGATCGCGTGATCATCATTGACGAGAAGGGCCGCGTCGTCGATGGCGATCAGTTCATGGCCGTCATCGCTGAAAGCTGGGCAAAGCGCGATATGCTTGTCGGCGGCGGCATTGTGGCCACCATCATGTCCAACCTTGGCCTAGAACGCCACCTAGCCAAGCTCGGCCTCAAGCTTGAACGCACTCAGGTGGGCGATCGGTACGTTCTCGAGACCATGCGCTCCAAGGGCTACAACGTCGGTGGCGAACAGTCCGGGCATATCATCCTGTCCGATTTCACCACGACGGGTGATGGCCTCGTTGCCGCGCTCCAGCTGTTGGCGGTCCTCAAGGAAGAAGGTGGCAGCATTTCCTCGATCTGCGCACGCTTTGAAAAAGTCCCGCAGCTCTTGCGCAGCGTCAAATTCAAGTCCGGCAAGCCGCTCGAAAACAAGCAGGTAATTCAGGCCATTGCAGATGGTCAGGCGACGTTGGGTGAAGGTGGCCGAGTGATCGTTCGCGCCTCCGGCACAGAACCGGTCATTCGCGTTATGGGCGAAGCCGATGACGCCTCACTCGTCGAAACCGTCGTCAGCCAAATTGAGACAGCAATCAAACAAGTCGCCTAAAGCATTTAAGAGTGGCTTAGAAAGTATTTGTATTTTTGTTGAGCCCCAGCACTTTATAATTTTGCATAGTTAAGCGGTTAGGTTAAGAGCGCTTTAATGAGTTCTGCGCATATTGCAGGAGACAACTGGTCTCGTGGCAACCGAGGAACTTATGATGCGTACCCTAACCGCTGCGCTGCTCTCAGCAGCTGCCTTTGGCATGGCGGCACCAGCCAATGCCGCCGATATTTTTATTCCGCCCCCAAGCGCGGGCATCGACATCCCGGATGTTGACTACGGCTATGCTGGCTCGATGTATTTGCGCGGCAGCTTAGCCGGCAATTTCCTTTGGGCGCGCAATGCCGATCACTACACCCTGCCTAACAGTCGCTATGAAACGAACAAAACCGGGTTTGGTTTCTCGGCAGGCGCCGGTGTGGGTTACGAAACCGGCAGAGGCCTACGCATGGACGTCACGGCCGATTACCTGCATAACGACGGCTTGGGCATCACTGTCCCAGCGGGTCATGCAACCCTTGCCGCGGGCGACCACAAGCTGAAGCTGCGTTCGACGCTTCTGCTTGCCAACGCCTATTACGACTTTGGCTTCGGCGATGGCTTTGGCGCGGCTGGCGGCACGTTCGGTTATGTTGGTGCCGGTGCCGGTGTGGCGATCAACCGCCTGATCACCGAAGGTCCAGGTCTCCCCGACGCCTGGGGTGGCAACACCAGCTTTGCCGCAGCAGGCATGGTCGGCCTTGGCTATGACTTCGGCCAGGTGGTCGCAGACGTTGGTTACCGCGCGGTCTACATCAACCGCATTGAAAACACAGCGACGACCAATCCCTATCGCATAGACGACAGCTGGACCCATGAGGTTCGCGGAACTGTTCGTTATCGTTTCAACTAAAAAATAATCCGATCGCGGCTGCCACACCGCATCGGAAATAAAAAAGACCGGCGCCTCGCAGCACCGGTCCTTTCATATGAGCAGCTGTAACGCTTAGGCGCCTGTTACGCGCCAGATCACGTCACCAACGTCATCCGCCATCAGCACCGCGCCATCAGCAGCCAATGCCACGCCCACCGGACGGCCATACGTGTACTTCTCATCAGCCGACAGGAAATCGGTGAGAATATCGCGCGGCATGCCGACAGGCTTACCGTTTTCAAAAGCAACAAAAGTCAGCTTATAGCCAGACAACTTGGATCGGTTCCACGAACCATGCTGGCCGATAGCCATACCCTGCGTATACCCAGGCAAGGTGCCTTCCGGCAACCAGCACAGACCCAGCGACGCCGTATGCCCACCGAGGGCATAATCAGGCTGCAGTGCACGCGCCACGAGATCTGCATTCTGCGGCACGCGCTCATCGACCACGCGATCCCAATAGCAATAGGGCCAGCCGTAAAAGCCGCCATCAACCACCGAGGTCAGATAGTCCGGTGGCGTTTCATCGCCCAGACCGTCACGTTCGTTGACCACAGTCCAAAGCTGATTGGTCTGCGGCTCCCAAGCCATGCCAACTGGATTGCGCAGACCGGCACCAAAAATACGGGATTGACCTGTGACAAGATCCAGCTCGTGGATCGCCGCGCGGTCTTCTTCAACTTCCATGCCGGCGTCGGCAATATTGCTGAGCGAACCGACAGCGACATAGAGCTTCTTGCCATCAGCGCTGGCGATGAGATTGCGGGTCCAGTGACCGCCCGCCTTCATCGTCATCAAAACCTGGCCAGCACCAGTTATCTTGGTCTGTCCAAGCTCATAGGGGAAGGCCAAAACCTTGTCACTGGCACCAACGTACAGCGTGCCATCGAGATAAACCAAGCCATAGGGCTGGCGGACATTGTCAACGAGCACATGGCGCTCTTCAGCAACGCCGTCGCCATCAGCATCACGCAACAGCGTCACACGGTTGGCGCTTGAACCAGAGGCCTTAGCGCGCTCCATGGTTACATGCATTGCCCAGTCAAAAATGTTGGACGGCTTACCAGCCTCACCCATGGATTCTGCGACCAGAACGTCGCCATTGGGCAGCACCAGCATGTTGCGCGGGTGATCAAGACCAGTTGCAAACGCATTGACCTTCAGCCCAGCAGCTGCAGTCGGCTTATGGTCCCCAATCCAGCCTTTGCCGGTCGGCATTTTGAGCGTCGGCACAGTGCCCTGCGCCTTTGCGGTTGGGATAGCGGGATTGAGGCCGAACGAACGTGTGGTCAGATTGTCGTTACGGTGACGCAGCGAAATCGCGGTTGCGCCGATAACGGCAACGACTTGGGCAAAGGCTTGCTTGATCATGGAGCACCTCTATTGGGGCAGTGACCATTCTTTTGTCACCCACCCGCCGGGCAGGCAAGCGCTAGCACGCCAAGAGGTGTGGTTTTGTCGATTAACTGTCATCCAAGCTCCCGCCCACCGCACGGAACCAGCGACCAGCGTTCCACATTGACCCCAACACGACACAGCTGACTGGTGGGGCACTTAATGGACGCTGCGGAAACAACATCAGGGGCAGCACTGGGCCGTCATGCCAACGCGCCTTGGCACATTCCATTGTCGGGCTGGAAAGAGATTATTTTCCGTGTCGTCAGCGACTTTCTCGAGAACCGCATCTTGCTCACCGCAGCAGGCGTAACCTTCTTCGTGCTGCTTTCGCTCGTTCCCACACTCTCGGCCGTGGTCACGCTTTATGGCCTGTTTAACGACAGCAACAGCGTTCTCAATCACATCCAGTTGCTGTCCGGCTTCATGCCTCCAAGCGCGCTGGACCTTTTGAACGATCAACTCACACGCCTCATTTCCGCATCAAATGACAGCCTAGGTTGGACGTTTTTACTCTCGCTCGTCATCGCCCTGTGGAGCGCCAGCGCGGGGGTAAAAGCCCTCTTTGAAGCGATGAACGTGGCCTACAAAGAGAAAGAACGGCGCTCCTTCATAGCGGTCAACGCGCTGGGGCTGTTTTTCACCTTCGCTGGCGCAATCGTCACCGTCGTCGTGCTCACCGTTGTTCTCGTCATGCCTGCGGTGCTGCAATTTTCTCCAGCATTCGGTCTCGATTGGGCCGTACGGCTCGGCAGTTATGCTGTCATGCTCGCCACGCTCGCCTTTATGGTGTCAGCCTTCTATCGCTGGGGCCCAAGTCGCCGTCAGGCGAAGTGGCGCTGGATCATGCCGGGCGTGCTCATATCGCTGATCCTTCTCGCCGCGACCTCGGTCGGGTTTTCTTGGTACGTTACCAATTTCCCGCAGCACAACGCAGCTTCCGGCTCACTGGGCGCCGTCATCGGCCTCATGACGTGGATTTGGCTCTCGAGCACCATCGTCATTGTCGGCGCAGTCTTGAACGCATCCATTGAGTTACAAACCGGCCGAGACTCGACCCTGGGCCCCGCGCGCCCTCTGGGTTCACGTGGGGCTTATGTTGCCGACACCATTGCGGGCTCCCCAGCACCCAACATCGTGCAATTGGACGGTAGTCCAAGCGCTTAAGCCAGAACTGCTCAGTCCAGCCACATTCGCTAGGAAATCGACGCGCCTCTAAAATTCTGTTTGACGACTCTGCCATGCAAGGCGTATTGGCGGCCTCAGGACATCTCGCCCTAACGCGAGACCATAGGCCTGGGAGGGCCGCTAGAAGATGGCTAATTCGCCCCTGACTGCACCGGCAGTAAAACCGGCAAACCCAAATTTTTCGTCGGGCCCGTGCTCGAAGCGTCCAGGTTGGACCATCGCTGCCCTTGAAGGCGCGCTGACCGGTCGTTCGCACCGCGCAAAGATCGCTAAGGCTCGCATCCAGCAATCCATCGACCTGACCCGTGAACTGCTTCAGGTTCCGGCTGACTACCGTATCGGTATTGTTCCTGCGTCCGACACCGGCGCGGTCGAAATGTTCCTCTGGAGCGCTCTGGGCGCTCGCGGCGTTGACATGCTCGCTTGGGAATCCTTCGGCGCTGGTTGGGTCACCGACGTGACCAAGCAGCTCAAGCTTGAAGACGTCCGCACGCTCGAAGCTCCATATGGTGAACTGCCAGACCTCACCCAGGTCGACTTCACCCGTGACGTTGTCTTCACCTGGAACGGCACCACGGCGGGCGTTCGCGTACCAAACGCAGACTGGATCCCAGCGGACCGCGAAGGCCTGACCATTTGCGACGCCACATCTGCCGCATTTGCCCAGAACCTCGATTTCGCCAAACTCGACGTTGTCACCTTCTCCTGGCAGAAGGCCCTCGGCGGTGAAGCAGCCCACGGCATTCTGATCCTGTCGCCACGCGCTGTCGAACGCCTCGAATCCTACAAGCCAAACCGTCCTCTGCCGAAGATTTTCCGCATGACCAAGGGCGGCAAGCTGATCGAAGGTATCTTCAAGGCCGAAACCATCAACACCGTCTCCATGCTTTGCATCGAAGACGCGATTGATGCGATGCAGTGGGGCCTTGAGATCGGTGGTCTTCCGGCCATGCAGGCCCGCGCCAATGCGAACTACAAGGTTCTGGCCGATTGGGTTGCCAAGACCGATTGGGTCGACTTCCTCGCCAAGAACGAAGACCAGCGCTCGAACACTTCAGTGTGCCTCTCGATCGTTGATCCAGAAATCGCAGCGCTCGACGCCGACGCTCAGGCAGCCTTTGCAAAGGCCATCGTTGCCCGCCTCGATAAGCTCAATGTCGCTTACGACTTCGGTTCCTATAAGGACGCTCCGGCTGGCCTGCGCATCTGGGCAGGTTCGACCATTGAAGCTTCCGATCTTGAAGCTCTGACTCCATGGCTCGATTGGGCCTTCGCTGAAGAAAAGGCCGCCCTCAAGGCCGCCGCTTAAGTTCTCGCTTCCCCCTCCCTTTCCTCCCCCGCCCGCGGGGGAGGGGCTGATCGAGTTGGCACCAACACATTTGCCAAACTCGGAGCCATCCCTCCCCCGCTCTCGGGGGAGGTTAGGTGGGGGTGGTTCACCGCAAGCACACCAAATTCAGGGACGTTCCCCAAATGCCAAAAGTTCTCGTTTCCGATAAGCTGAGCCCAACCGCCGTCCAGATCTTTAAGGACAACGGTGTTGAAGTTGACTACCTGCCAGACCTCGGCAAGGACAAGGAAAAGCTCCTTGAAGTCATCGGCAACTACGATGGCCTTGCCATCCGTTCGGCCACCAAGGTCACCGAAAAGATCATCGCTGCAGCAACCAATTTGAAGGTTGTTGGCCGCGCCGGTATCGGTGTCGACAACGTCGACATTCCGGCTGCGACCAAGAAGGGCATCATTGTGATGAACACCCCCTTCGGCAACTCGATCACCACGGCAGAACACGCCATTGCTATGATGATGGCTCTGGCCCGCCAGCTTCCAGAAGCGGACGCATCGACCCGCGCGTCGAAGTGGGAAAAGAACCGCTTCATGGGTGTTGAAGTCACCAACAAGACCCTCGGCCTCATTGGCGCGGGCAACATCGGCTCGATCGTGGCCGACCGCGCACAGGGTCTCAAGATGAAGGTCGTTGCTTTCGACCCATTCCTGACCCCAGAACGCGCACAGACCATGGGCGTTGAAAAGGTTGAGCTTGAAGACCTCCTCGCTCGTGCCGATTTCATCACCCTGCACACCCCGCTGATCGACGCGACCCGCAATATCCTCAATGCGGAAACCATCGCGAAGACCAAGAAGGGTGTTCGCATCATCAACTGCGCGCGCGGCGGTCTCATCGACGAAGCGGCCCTTTACGACGCTCTCAAGTCCGGCCACGTTGCTGGTGCCGCTCTCGACGTGTTCCTCGAAGAACCAGCCGAAAACAACCCGCTGTTCGAACTTCCAAACGTCATCTGCACGCCACACCTTGGCGCGTCGACCACCGAAGCTCAGGAAAACGTCGCCCTTCAGGTTGCTGAACAGATTTCGGCTTACCTGATGACCGGCGAAATCACCAATGCGCTGAACTTCCCATCGATCTCGGCAGAAGAAGCACCGCGCCTGACCCCATGGGTCAAGCTTGCTGAAACTCTGGGCGGCTTTGCTGGTCAGCTGACCGAAACCGCCATCAAGGGCATCCGTATTGAGTTCGAAGGCTCCGTCGCTCAGCTCAATACCAAGCCAATGATCGCCGCCGCCATCAACGGCGTTCTCAAGCCATCGCTTGGCGACATCAACATGGTCTCGGCTCCGCAAATTGCTAAGGATCGCGCGATCGTGGTGGAAACCACCAACCGCGACCAGCAGGGTTCTTATGAAGGCTACATCCGCCTGACAGTGATCACCGCTGAGCAGGAACGCGCCATCGCCGGCACCATCTTCGCCAACGGCAAGCCACGCGTCATTCAGGTCAAGAACATCAACATGGAAGCCGAGCTTTCCGACTCGATGCTCTATGTCACCAACGAAGACAAGCCAGGCCACATCGGTCGTCTGGGCACGCTCCTCGGCACGCTGGGCATCAACATCGCCAACTTCAATCTCGGCCGTGCCGACATTGGCGGCGACGCGATTGCTCTGGTCTCCATCGACGGCACACTGACCGAAGAACAGCTCGCTCAGATCGCCGCTTTGGAAGGCGTCAAGCAGGCCAAGGCCCTTCGCTTCTAATCAAGCCACATTCGACGACAACGAAACGGCGCTCTTCGGAGCGCCGTTTTTGTTTAGGCTCTGGTTTTGCGCGCAGCGACTTCAGCGAGGATAATCCCGCCGACAATAATGAGCGCAGCAATGACGTGGTAAAGCTGTAGCGCCTCACCCAAGAGAAGCAGCGAACCCAAAGCCCCAAAAACTGGAATGAGATTGTGGCTTGGCGCCGCGCGGTTTGCCCCGACCAGTTCCACCCCACGGGCATAGGCGACCTGTGAGAACATCGACGGGAAAATCGCCACGTAAGCGATCACCAGCCACACGGCGCCAGACATATCGGCAAGCTTGGCGACCTGCCCGAGACCTCCCCCGAAAAGCGCCAACATCACCACTCCGGTGATCGCCGCTCCCGTAAACGTCACAGCCATAAAGCTCATGATGTCCATCTTCGGCCGATATTTTAGCGCGAGGGTGTAGGCGGTGTAGGCGAGGCAAGCGAGGATCACAAAGCCGTCACCGGGGTTCACGTTCAACGTCAGCAAACGACTAATGTCGCCATGTGTGGCCGTATAGACGACGCCGAGAATGGCGAGAACCACACCCAATACCTGTAGGGGCCGGACACGCACCCGGAACACGAAGAAATTTGCCGCCAGAATGAGCATTGGCAGCGCTGCCTGGACAATCGCGGCATTCACCCCTGTCGTGGTTTGAAGACCCAAATACAGCAGCACGTTAAAGAGCGCGTAGCCCACAGCGCCAAAGGCCATGAGCACAGGCCAATACTTCCGCACAACCGACCAATCTCGTTTCAACGCCGTCCATGCAAACGGCAGAATGAACAAGGTCGCCAAAACACACCGACTCGCCAGCAGCAAAAATGGGTCGATTTCATCGGCTACCAATTTGGCTGCGACGACGTTTCCGCCCCAAAAAAGAGGAGCCAATACAAGCAGAAGATAGGGCTGATTGAGAATCTGGGACGATAAGGCGCTGTTTTGGTGTTCTTGCGGCTTTGTCATTGACGCCATGTGATGTAAGGACATTCCGACTTAGAGTTATCCGTCGGTATATGAACTGACAATATCGCGCGGATGGGTAAGTCCTGATCTGGTAGCTCGACACAGCAGCGTCGGGTTTTTGACGTGTCCGACACCCGGACGCGCATTCTAGAGGAAGACTGATTATGGCGAATGTGGTTGTCGTCGGCTCTCAGTGGGGCGACGAGGGCAAGGGCAAGATTGTGGACTGGCTAGCGGACCGCGCCGACGTTGTCGTGCGCTTCCACGGTGGTCACAACGCCGGCCACACGCTGGTCATCGACGGCGTCAGCTATAAGCTGGCTCTGCTGCCGTCTGGCCTCGTGCAGGGCAAGCTTTCGGTTATCGGCAACGGCGTCGTCGTCGACCCTCACCACTTTGTTCAGGAAATGAGCAAGCTGCGTGCCCAGGGCGTTAAAATCACCCCCGAAATCCTGCGTATCGCGGACAATGCTCCGCTGATCCTTTCGGTCCATCGTGAACTCGACGGCATCCGTGAAGACGCCAATTCCGGTCTCAAGATCGGCACGACCCGCCGTGGTATCGGCCCTGCTTATGAAGACAAGGTCGGCCGCCGCGCGATCCGCCTCATCGATCTGAGCGAGCCAGAAACTCTCATGCCAAAGATCGAGCGTCTGCTCGGTCACCACAACGTTCTGCGTCGCGGTCTCGGCCTCACCGAAATCAGTGCTGATGCAATCTACGAAGAATTGACCTCGGTCGCCGCAGAGATCCTGCCGTTCATGGATCGCGTCTGGGAAATCCTCGACACGAAGCGTCGCGCTGGCGCACGCATCCTTTTTGAAGGTGCACAAGGCGCTCTGCTCGACAATGACCACGGCACCTATCCGTTCGTGACCTCGTCGAACACTGTTGCTGGTCAGGCTGCTGCCGGTTCGGGCCTTGGCCCAACCGCTATCGACTACGTGCTTGGCATTACCAAGGCCTACACCACCCGCGTGGGTGAAGGTCCATTCCCCTGCGAACTCAACGACGACGTCGGCCATCACCTGGCCACCGTTGGTCGCGAAGTCGGCGTCAACACCGGCCGTCCACGTCGTTGCGGTTGGTTCGATGCGGTTCTCGTACGCCAGACCGTCAAGACGTCCGGCATCACCGGTATTGCCCTGACCAAGCTCGACGTTCTTGATGGCCTCAAGGAAATCAAGGTTTGCGTCGGCTACGAACTCGACGGCGAACGCATTGATTACTTGCCTGCCTCAATGGGAGCACAAGCGCGCGTTAAGCCGATCTACGAGACCCTCGAAGGTTGGACTGACACGACTGCAGGTGCGCGCAGCTGGGCAGAATTGCCAGCGCAGGCCGTCAAGTATGTTCGCTACATCGAAGAGCTCATTGGTGCACCGGTCGCTTTGTTGTCGACCAGCCCCGAACGTGCCGATACGATCCTTGTAGTAGACCCATTCCAAGACTAAGTTTTTTTGCTACAAGTCTTCGCAGCAATAGTGAGTACCAAGTAACCTATGGCGGATTACAAGGAGCTGCTCCGTCGAGCTATCTCGGCGCTTCCGGAGAACAATGGGGCTGCGCGACGCGCAGTCTATGAGAAGGCACGTTCAGCGCTCGTAGCTCAGCTACGGGCCATCGAGCCCCCATTGCCAGCAAGGGAAATCACCCAGCACCGACTGCAGTTGGAAGACTGCATTCGGCAGGTGGAACAGGAAGCGAGCGAGGCTGTCATCAGCCTTGGTCGCGATACTGTATTCTCTCGCCCGGTCCCACCGACGCCACGTCCAACTCCTGCCCCCGCCCCTGTGGCGCCGGCTCCCGAGCCGACGCCGCCAAAAACCGAATCAACGCCTCCACCAGCGCCCGAAAAGCTGCCGGAGCCTGAGCCGCAACCCGAGCCACAATTCGTACCGCGCCCGGTTGAAGCCTCTTCTTCAGCAGTGCCGGAAGCGCCTCCGGCTGCGCCTGCGCCGACTATCGTGAGCGAGCCTAATCCGCTTGCCCCTGCCCCCGCGCCCGTGGCTTCCATCGAAGAAATTATCGCTGAAGCGGCCAGCACCACTGGTGTTGCAGTCGTCCAAGATGCGCAGACCGATAAGGCCGACGCTCCAGTGGCCGCGCCAGCCTTCATTGCGCCAATTGAGCGTCCGCAGCCCAAGCCGTTCTTCTTTGCCCCCCGCAAATCTGCTGAGGACACCGCTCCGCCGGTTATGACCAGCACTGCGCTCGGTAATCAGCCAGAGACCGTTCCGGTCATCATCGAGCCGCCGCTCCCTGTTGAGCCAGCTCTGTCGAGCGTGAGCGAAGTCGAGCTTGAGGGCGACACCAAAGAAGCTGAAGGCGCTATCGAACGCGCCATCGAGACTTTGGATCGTGAAGCCCGTGGTGAGACCACCGAGCCGCTGCCGGATCGGGATGCGTCGCTCAAGGCCGCCATTGGCCACACAGAAGACGACCCTAATTTTGTACCCATCCGTACTGAGACGCACTCCGGCACTGGCCTGACAATTTTCTTGATTGTCTTTGCCATGTTGCTTGTTGGCGCTGGCGGCGCTGGTTTCTGGGCGTGGCGCGAAGGCTACGTCAATCTCGACCAGATGTTCGGCCGCACCGAAGTTGCTGCGGTTCAAACCCCTTCCCCGGAACCAACTCCGGGCCCAAGCCTCGATACCACCGTGTCTGACCCAGTGGTCAGCGAAGACGGTGCCAATACCGGTCCCGGGAACACTGCAACAACGGCTCCGTCTGAACCAACGAGCAGTCTCGAAGGCACAGCCGAAGATCGTCTGGCCGCCACCCCATCTGCGCCCACAGCGCTTCCTTCTCTCAACGGCGAAGGAAAAATCGAAGAGCGCCTGACCGGTCTCGACACCCAAATTTCGGGCACGAGCGACCCTTCAGCAACGGTTGATCCTTCGGTACTCGCGGGCAATCAGTCTCTCTTGCTTGAAGCTTCCGCCACTGGTCAATCCGGTGCAGTTCCCTATTCGGGATCGGTGGAATGGACCGAGAGCGTTGATGAACTTGGCATGCCTACTCTGGTCGGCACGGCCAGCATCCCGGCCCGAAACCTTGCTGTGAACCTGATCATCCGCCGCAACACAGATCCTGTGCTGCCAGCGAGTCACTTGATGGAAATCACCTTCAACGTCCCAGACACTTTTGCAGGTGGCAATATAGCGACCCTTGCAGCTGTCCTGCTCAAGGATAGTGAGCTCGTTCCGGGCACCGCTCTGGTCGGCGCTGGCGCACGCGTATTGGGGAACACATTCCTCTTTGCCCTCAGCGCCTCACCATCTGACGTTGAGTCCAATATCGATCTCCTCCAGAACCGTCGTTGGCTCGACCTTGCCATGGTCTATGGCTCAGGGCGCAATGCCATCCTGACACTGGAAAAAGACGACGAAGCGCAAGCGGTCTTTGATCGCGTCATGGCAGAATGGGCTGAATAAAATTGGAGCGCTAAATGCGCTCCAATTTCTTTTCAACGATCTGATAGTGGCGGCTTGCGAGCGCAGCGATATCATCGCTGTGATGGCTCACCAAAACAGTGTGCCAGCCGTGTTTCTTGGTCAAGGAAGCAACAAGGTCCCGGACGGACGCGCGCGTTGTATCGTCGAGCGCCGAAAACGGCTCATCGAGCAGAAGCACCGGCCGAGCGCGCAGAAGAGTCCGCGCGAGAGCAACGCGCTGCTTTTGCCCGCCTGACAGCGTCGATGTAATTTGCTCATCCATCCCACCAAGGCCAACCTCAGCCAAAGCCTGCGCCACCAGCTGAGTGCGCTCTGCCTTGTCGCGGCCTTTAGGAATGCCCAGAACAGCATTCTCCGCCGCGCTCAGGTGGTCAAAGAGATTATCCGCCTGCAACAGCAGGGATATTGGGCGCGTCTCGGGCGGCAGATGCAAAAGCGGTTCACCATAGACCGTGAGCGAGCCGTATACCGGGGTCAGAAATCCTGACAAGAGATCAAGCAGCGTCGATTTCCCCGACCCGCTTGCCCCCGAAACGGCCGTCACCTCCCCCGCTTCGGCCTCGAGCGAGAAGCGATAGGGCTCGGTCTGACCGGGATAGCTAAAAACCAGATCAGTGGCGATGAGCATGAGCGATTCTTTCCAAGGCGCGCGGAAGCACGATAAAGGCTAGGATTGTCCCAATGAGCAAGAGCGCAGCGATAGCTGCGGCATCATTGGACCGGTAAGCCCCAAGGGCACGGAACATCATTAGGGGCAGAGTTTCAAAGTCCTGCGTGCCAAACAGGGCGATAACGCCGAGGTCGCCCAGCGAAAAGCAGAAGGCGAGCGCGAGCATTAAGCCGATATCCCGACCTAAAAGGGGGTATTCGACCGCAGCAAACTGCCTCCACCCGCCCATTCCGAGCGACCGGATCAGCTTCCCACGATTGCGGACAATGCCGTCGAGTGGCGGCCCTAGTGTCGCTATGGCAAACGGCAGCGCCAAAAGACTGTTGGCGACGACGACAACGATGGGCGCCGCAAAATTGATACCCATCCCCAGCGTCCGCACGATCAAGAAGAACCCCAGCGATAGAACCACCGCAGGCACAGCCAGATAAGCATAGGCTGGTGCGCCCAAGATTGTCCGCCAAATCGGATTGGCGACGGCTGCACGCCCCAAAGCAATGATCAGAGCGAACACCAAGGTGAGCACGGCCGAGGCCGCACCAATAATGAGGCTGGTCGCACTCGCCTGCCAAAACTTTGGCTGTTCCAAAACGCGCGGCAATCCAGTCGCCAAACCGTCCCAAAGCACCGACACCAGCGGCAATGCAAAGCCGATGGCAGCGGTCAACAGTATGGCCCACTGCACCACCCTAACGCAGATACTATCCTGCCAGCGGGGCTGCGCGGACAGTCCCAGTGCTGCCGGGACTGGGGCAAATGCCGACGCGAGGAGGATGATCACCGCGCAAACACCAATCTGCGTCATCGCCAGCCATACCGCCCCAACCAGATCAAAATTCAGTCGCACCGCAGAATAGATCGCGACTTCCAACGTCTGATTGGCCGGTCCACCGCCGAGCAACAACACAATCGGAAAGCTGGTAAAGGCGAGCAAGAAAATGATCGCCCCCAAGCCCGGCAAACTCCCCTTGAGCGCTGGCCAGTCGATCAAACGAAACCGCGTCCAGGCCGAAAGACCCAAGGACTGCCCGACTTTAAGCCGTGTAGCAGGCACAGCATCGAGCCGCGCGAGCAGAATACGAGCGGCAAACGCGCCATCAAGAATGACATGGGCGAGCAAAATCCCCGAAAGCCCGTAGGCAGGACTATCAATCGTAAAACCGAAAAGGGATTGAAGCGTCTGGTTGATCCAGCCGTTCCGTCCCCAAATCGAGAGAATACCAAAGGCCACCACCATGCCGGGCGTCACAATGGCCGAGGCAAAAAGCGCCACAACGAGATTCCGCCCGACAAAGCGCAGGCGATTGAGCGACCAGGCCACAGCCACGCCGACGGTCAGCGACAGCACCGTTGTCAGACCGGCCTGCACGCTGGTCATCCGCACCAAATGCCAGATGTCGACACGGCTGGTGCCACCAGCATCATCGGCAGCAGCAGCAATGGCGAGCAGAACGGAAACGATCAGTCCCGCCACTGCCAACGCCAAGAGCGCTGCCCCCGCGATGCGATAAGGGCGAAAGGGAAGAGAATTCACCACCTAATCCTTAGCCAAAGCCCACGCAGGCGCTGCGCCCGCGCGGGTCCAAAGCACAATCGCTATTGCAATGCCCCGAGCATCTCATCGATCCACGCGGGCGAATTGGCGATCACCTCGGCTTCCGGCAGCGTCAGCGTCTTGGTTGGCTGCGGCAGGTCCTTAAAGGAGGCATCGAGCGCGTCACCCAAATCCACCACCGGGAACATCCAATTGGTCGTCGGGATCACAGCCTGCCCCTCCGGTGAGGTCAGATAGGCAAGGAACGACTTCGCCAAGTCCTGATGCGGCGACGATTTCAAAACGCCCGCAACTTCGATCTGCGGGAAGTGCCCTTCGTCAAACAAAGCTGCCTTGATGGTGTGATCACCTTCATCAAAGATATGGTAGGCGGGCGACGTGGTGTAGGAGAGCACCATGTCCGCTTCCCCATCGAGGAACAGCGCATAGGCTTCCGACCAGTCCCGCGTGATGGTCAAAATCTTGGGCTTCAGCCCCTGCCAGATCTCAGCCGCACGATCCCCATAAGCTGCCTTGACCCAAAGCATAACGCCCATGCCCGGCGTCGAAGATCGTGGATCCTGGATGACAATCTTGGTGTCATCGGGCAGTGCGATCATCTCCTCAAACGAGGCGGGAGGCGTTGTGGTTTTGTCGGTGTCGTACATAAACGCGAAGTGCGAATAGTCGAACGGCGCAAATTGCGCATCGACCCAAGGCTCTGGCGTATCGAGGCCGGACAGGTCGAGACCGTGGTCGGCAAACAAGCCCGTCGCCCGCGCTTCCCCGGCGATGGCTGTATCAAGCCCGAGGATAATATCGGCTTCTGTACTCGTCCCCTCAAGCTGCGCACGACGGAGCGCGCCAATCGAGCTATCGGCCGCGACAAAATCGATGGTGCAGCCGCAGGTCTTCTCGAAACCGTCTTTAAGAGGCACACCCGGGCCCCATTCACTGGCAAAACCGTCATAGGTATAAACGGTCAAAGAGGGCTTATCTTGAGCGATCACAGTGCCGGAAACTCCGGAAAGTAGGACCGCAAGCGCAATGGAGGTGAACTTGACCATATTGGTCATCCCTTCAATCAGTTGCGGCCATGTGTGAAGGGGTGTCAATGGTGAGGATGTCCGTAGAGGCACCCTTGCCATCTCGAACTTCCTCCGCCAGCATGACCTGGTTCAGGTTCAATGGGTAACTCTCAGCTCCGGCAGCAACCGGAACACCCCAGCGAGACGTCGTGGACCATATTGAGAGTGAGCCAAGAGTGCAATCCCCCGGTTTGACTGAAACGACCACCCCGCTTGTCTTCGATCAACCCATCGCAATAGTTGGTGGCGGCACCACTGATCCTGCTCTTCTGCGCGATCTTGCCAAGCGCGGCGTGCCATTGATTGGCGCCGACGGCGGCGCTGACATTATCGGCGCGGCCGGGATCATTCCCGACGCCATTATTGGTGATCTTGATTCTGTTTCCGACCGCGCGGCCTGGGAGCAAAAGACCCGCGTGATCCACATCCCTGAGCAGATCACCACCGATTTCCAAAAGACGCTGTATTCCACGCAAGCGCCCGTCACCCTGGCGCTGGGCATGACCGGCGGCCGCCTCGACCACACGCTCGCGGCCCTTAGCGCCGTGCTTCAAGTCGCGCGCAATCGCCATGTTCTCTTGGTCGACGAGGTCGACGTTGCCTTGGCCGTATCGGGCGCCTTCAACTTTACGGCAACGAAAGGCGAGCGCGTCTCCATCCACCCCCTGCTGCCCATCACCTTTACCCATTCCGATGGGCTGTTTTATCCGCTCAACGGCCTCACGCTGGAACCGACCGGGCTTCTCGGCACGTCCAATGCCGCCCTCGGCGGGCCGGTACAGATCGTTCCTGAAACGCTAACGCCGTGGCTCCTTCTCCTTCCGCGCGAGCGTCTTTGGGACTTGGTTGCCGCCTTCACAGCGTGTCACTAGGCCAAACATAACGGCGCACAAAAAAGCCGCCGAGATTGCTCTCGACGGCTCACATTTGCTTTTGGCTGGAAGTCTTACAGCCCTGCGTCATCGCTCCGGAACTGCAACGCCGCCAGATCGGCATAGCGCCCACCGGCCGCGACCAGCTCATCATGCGTACCCGCATCGACAACCTTGCCAGCTTCCATAACCAGAATGCGATCCGCATCCCGAATAGTGGCCAAGCGGTGCGCGATCACCAAGGTTGTGCGCCCGTTCATCAGATGCTCAAGAGCCATCTGCACGAAGCGCTCGCTTTGCGCGTCCAGCGCCGAGGTCGCCTCATCGAGAAGCAGAATCGGTGCGTCCTTCAAAATAGCGCGCGCTATCGCCAACCGCTGCTTCTGCCCGCCCGAGAGCATCACCCCGCGTTCGCCGACAATTGTCTGATAGCCCAGCGGCAGGTCGGCAACGAAGTCATCAACCAGAGCAGCCTTAGCCGCTTCAACGACATCAGCATCACTCGCCCCCGGCTTGCCGAAGCGGATATTGTCCGCAATCGTGCCCGCAAAAATGGTCGGCTCCTGCTCGACATAAGCGAAACGCTGACGCAGATCGGACGTCTTCACATCACGAATATCGACGCCATCGACGCTGATCGCGCCGCCGGTCACATCATAGAAACGCTGCAGCAAAGAGAGCGTTGTCGACTTGCCCGAGCCCGAAGGACCCACCAGCGCAACAGTCTGCCCCTTACCCACCTCAAAGCTAAGCTTGGAGATCACCGGCTCTTCAGAACCGTAGGTAAAGGTCACATTGTTGAAGGCCACAGTGCCCAGCGACGGCACAGGCAGGGCCTTAGGCGCGACTGGATCGATGATCTGCGGCTCAGTATCGAGAATTTCAATAATCCGCTCGGTCGACCCTGCAACGTTCTGCAGCGATCCCATCACCTCAGCGAAATTAGTCAAAGCCCCCGACGCCATCAAAGCATAAACGAGGAATTGCGCCAGCTGGCCTGCTGATACCGAACCTTCAAAGACCGAGCGCGCGCCCCACCACACAAGGCCAACAAGAGCCGCAGTGCCGAGGAAAATCACCATGCCGACGAGGAAAGCGCGGGCCCCAAGACGGCGCACTTCAGCGTCATAAGACTCTGCATTGCGAGCGCGATAAATCTTGTCCTGAATGCCTTCCTGCGTGAAAGCCTTCACGGTGCGGTTCGAGCCCAACATTTCGGTCGCCATTGCCGAAAGCTCAGCCATCGCATCCTGCGTTGTACGGCTCATTTTCCGCAGTCGCTTGGAGAAGGCCAAAACCGGCAGCACGATTGCGGGAATCGCCACAACGACAGCCACGGTCAGGACCGGGCTGGTCAGGATCATCATGATCAGCGCGCCGACAATCGTCACCATCGAACGCAGCGCCAGCGAGAAACTCGAGCCAATAGCGCCGCGAATAATCGACGTGTCGGTGTTGAGGCGGCTCGTGAGCTCACCCACACGATTGGTATCGAAATAGCGCGTTTCGAGCTTGAGCAGGTGGATGAATAAGTCACCGCGCAGATCGGCGACCACGCGCTCACCAATAACGGAGATAAAATAGAAGCGCGCGCCGCTGGCAAACGCCATAATCGCCGCGACCCCAAGGATCAGCCAGCCATAGCGCCCCACCATATCGAGGTTTTGCGCGATAAAGCCTTCGTCAATTGCGCCCCCCAAAAGAGCGGGAATCGCCAGAGACGTCACTGCAGACGTAAGCAGAAACAGAACCGTCAGCAGAAGACGCAGCGGATAGCGCAGCAAAAAGGGCAAAAGCCGCTTGAGGGGCTGCAGACGCTTAGGTGCCGAGGTAACCTGGTCAGTAAGCTTCTGCGGATCGGTCTCAGCCGAGACGGCCTGATCTGTCATGGAAAGAATACGCCGTCTATATTGCGGAAGTATATCGTCCATATAGGCGCTGGCCGTTTCGCTCGCAACAACCACTTCTCAGCCCAATTGCCGCGCTTTTGACGCTGAGAACCGCCCTCCATGCCCTTGCAGAAGCTAAGTTCATGTTGTAGGAAGCGGCCCAAGAACCAATTCCTGCTCTCCGGGCGCTTCTGCGCCCGTTTGATTTGAGGCCAACATGAAGACCGATATCCACCCGGATTACCACACCATCAACGTCGTCATGACCGACGGCACGACCTACCAGACCCGCTCGACTTGGGGCAAGGATGGCGACACGATGCAGCTCGACATCGACCCGCTGTCCCATCCAGCTTGGACCGGTACTCAGGGCCAGCTGATGGACCGTGGTGGTCGCGTTTCCCGCTTTAAGGAACGCTTCAAGGGCCTGGGCATCTAAGCTCATTCCTACAGGAATTTTGAAAGCCCGGCCTCGTGTCGGGCTTTTGTTTATCTGGAGCTTGAAATTATGGGCTTTGCCATATTTTTCGGCGCGGCCGTTTTTGAGATTGCTGGCTGTTATCTCGTTTGGCAGGCGCTACGCACAGGCCAGCTCTGGCTCTGGGCCCCAGCTCTTGTCGCACTCGCGCTCTTTGCTTGGATATTGACACTCACCGACACAGCCAGCGCCGGTCGGGCCTTTGCGATCTATGGCGGCATCTACATCCTCGCCTCCCTCATCTTCATGGGAAGCGTCGAAGGCGTTCGCCTTGATCATTGGGACATGCTGGGAGCCGGTCTCGCCCTTGCAGGCGCCGCCGTCATCTACTTTGCCCCAAGAGGCGCGTGACGGTTAGCGCTTAAAGGCGGACTGCAGGCGCGTCATCTGGTCGACAATCCCATTGCTGTGGATCTCGATAGCGTCCGGCACTGCGCCTCGCTCCAGCAGGTCCAGCTGCATCACGCGATCAAACAGCCGATCACCCTTATCGATAAAGTCACGCAAGGCGCCTGGAAGGTCGTCATAGCCGGGGCCACCGCGCTCTGAAGGGGTCGCCGAAAACTTCACCTTCTCTTTTTCAGAGCGTGCGTTTTCTCGGCTAATTTCACCTTCGTTGACTGCGCGCTGGAGCAAGAGCCACGAGGCCAACTGCATCAAGCGCGTGGTCAGGCGCATCGATTCTGTGGCGTACATAAAGCTCGCTTCCCGTGACAGGATGCGGCTTTCAATGCGCCCATCTGTGTCGAGATAGGCAGCGACCTGTTCGATCAATGTCATCCCTTCACGATAGAGCACGTCAAATCCAGCGGACGCGACGATACGCGGGCCAATGGAAACGGCAGATCGATCATTAAGGGATTCGGACACGAGGACTCCTAAGCGCTGAGCACTTATTTAATGTCTCACGCGCGCATGTGTCATCACAAGCTGAACGATATGCTTAAAATCCGGTCGATAGCGTTAGGATTTTGGACGCCCGGCAGAAAAAAAGAGCCGTATGAAAACGGCTCTCGAAGTTAACAGGGAGGCGTCAAACAGAGAGAAAATTCGCTCTGCAGAATCCAGAAGAACTCTGAATAACCAGACCTTAACGAGCAAAGATTAATTGCCACTTAACAGGTTGAAATTGCTTAACCTTGCTCGTTGGTAAAGGGTTAAACTTGGCGTCATTGGCCGCCTAAACACCTGCTAAAAATCAAAATTTGAAGGCCGCTTCGGCAGCCGCGCGACTGTCCCCTTTGGCCAGGATTGCCGCTTTTAGCCGCCCGATCTCACCTTCGAGCAAACGAATGCGCTCCTCCAGTTCGCTCACAGAGAGGCTATCGAGCACCATTCCAAGCTCGTGTGTCTTGGCCTTCTTGGCAAATTCCTCATCCATCATGTCGACACCCTTTCGCCTTGCCTACCGAGCCTAACTCAGCCCATCGCGAGAGAAAACCGTTAACCCGCTTGCTCCCGCACGCACTGCGGTCGCTAACTCTATGCACAAGCGCCACTTTCACTCCCCAACGCCCGCACAACAGCTTCGACCAGAACCAGATCATTCCCGACAGAGTAGTTAAGGATTGCGGATTAGCGTCCTGCGCATTATATTGCGCTCCAGTTCCCCCTCAGATTTGTCCGTGAGGCGGAGCGGCCCGGAGGAATACCGGCCGCGCCAACAGGAGAAGTTTATCATGTCCCAGCCCCTTTTGATGCCGAAGGCAACTGCCGTCTGGCTCGTGGACAATACTGCTCTGTCGTTCGAACAGATCGCCGCTTTCTGCACGCTGCACCCGCTTGAAGTGCAAGGCATTGCCGATGGCGACGTCGCCGGCGGCATTATGGGCGTCAACCCAGTTCAGAATGGCCAGCTCGAGCGTTCGGAAATTGAAAAGGCTGAGGCCGATTCGAACTACCGGATGAAGGTAAGCGATCCAAAGGTTCGCGTTGCTGCACCAAAGCGTAAGGGTCCACGTTACACCCCGATCTCGCGTCGTAACGAACGCCCGAACGCCATTAAGTGGCTCGTGCGTAACCACCCTGAGCTCAAGGACGCACAGATCATGCGTCTGGTTGGCACCACCAAGACCACAATTGAATCCGTTCGTGACAACAATCACTGGAACGCAGCGAACCTCACAGCGATGGACCCGGTTACTCTGGGTCTCTGCAGCCAGATCGATCTCGATATGGAAGTGAAGCGCGCCTCCAAGGATGCTCCAACTGAGCGTGAATACAGTGAAGGCACCACCCTTCTCACCGCTGAAGAAGCTCTTGCCCGTGCGCAGAGCCGCGCTCAAATCGGTACTATCGATCTGGGTCTGAGCTTTGGCGCTGAAGACATGGGCGGCGCACCCGCTCCAGTGGTCGAAGACGAAATCGACGCTGATTCTGTTTTCGCTAAGCTCAAGAGCCTCAAGTCGACAGCAGACGACGAAGAATAAGCTTTCAATCCCCGCTCCGGCGGGGATTTTTTTATCCTGCCTTTTCTCCTTCCCGCGCCCTATCGGTTCCCGAGATGATTGACCCCGTGTTCTTCGCTGTGGCGTCGCTCGCCATGCTCATCGTTGGCCTGTCAAAGGCCGGGCTTCTCGGTGGATTGGGCGTTATTGGGGTTCCCCTGCTTACCCTCTACATGCCTGCGCGAGACGCGGCGGGCATGATGTTGCCCATCCTGTTGTGCATGGATGCCGTTGCTGTCTGGATGTACCGCAAGGAGTTCAGCCGCGACCTCCTCAAGATCATGATACCCGGCGCCATGGTCGGGACCCTGCTTGGCTGGGTGCTCTGGGCCTTCGTCAGTGATGCTGTGGTCATCCTCATCGTTGGTGTCGTAACGCTGCTCTTCGTCCTCGACGCCCTTTTGCCCCTACGTAAAAAGCTTGAGAGCCTTCCGCCCTCGACCGGCTGGGGGCGTTTTTGGGGCGTGATCGCTGGCTTTACCAGCTTCATCTCCCACACGGGTGGCCCCCCTTTCCAAATCTACGCGCTGCCACAAAAGCTCACACCGGCGATTTATGCGGGTACCAGCGCGGTGTTCTTCGCCATCGTCAACACCTCCAAGCTGATCCCTTATTTCTTCCTCGGTCAGCTCAATGTGAGCAATCTGCAATTGGCGGCGCTCTTTGCCCCCATTGGCATGCTCGGCGTTCTCATCGGCGTCATTCTGGTGCGCAAGATTTCCGCAAAACTCTTCTACACCATCGCCTATTGGCTGGTGTTCCTGCTGTCCTTCAAACTCATCTGGGATGGTGTGACCGGCATTCTCGCAGGCAGTTAATCTGCATCAAAGCGGCTCTTGCTTGGCCTAATCGACTTCACACTTTGCGAGCCGCTGGCTAAGGTCCGCCGCAAAGAAAACGATCAGGAGTCGAATTCGACCATGAGCGCCGCCCCACAATCGAGCCACAACCAGTTTGGTACCCTTCCCGTCTGGGATCTCAATGATCTCTACCCCGGCAAGGACAGCCCAGAGTTCAAGACAGCGCTCGATCAATTGCGCACGCTTTCCGACGCATTCGAAGCCAAATACAAAGGTAAGCTGGTTGAGCTGACCAAGGCCGGCAAGCTCATTGAGGCCATCAAAGACAGCGAGACCCTGTCGGACATCGGCGGTCGCGTTGGCTCCTTCGCGTTTCTGCAATATGCGCAGAATACCGTTGATCAGGATCGCGCCAAGTTCATGGGCGACATCAACGAAGTTCTCACTCAGCTCTCCATCAAAACCCTCTTCTTCGAGCTCGAGCTGAACCGCATCGAAGACGCTGATCTCGACGCCGCCCTCGCGCAAAGCGAAGAGCTGGCACGCTACAAGGTCTGGTTCGCCGAACTGCGCAAAGCCAAGCCACACCAGCTCGATGACAAGCTCGAAGAGCTGTTCAACGAAAAGTCCGTCACCGGCTTTTCCGCATGGAATCGTCTCTATGACGAAACCCTCTCCAGCCTCGAATTCACCGTCGCTGGCGAAACGCTCGGCCTTGAAGCAACGCTAAACCTGCTGTCCGACAAAGACCCAGCCAAGCGCGAAGCAGGCTTTAAGGCACTGGCCGAGACCTTCAAAAATAACACCCGTCTTTTCACCCACATCACCAATGTGCTGGCGAAAGATAAAGAAATATCCGATCGCTGGCGCGGCTATGGCGACATTGCTGACAGCCGTCACATGTCCAATTCGGTCGAGCGCGAAGTCGTCGACGCGTTGCAAACCGCTGTTCAGGCCGCCTATCCGCGCCTGTCCCACCGCTACTACAAGCTCAAGGCCAAGTGGTTCGGTCAGGAAAAGCTCAACGCCTGGGATCGTAACGCGCCTCTACCAACCAGCGATGAACGCATTTGGGGCTGGGATAGCGCTGTCGACACCGTTCTAGACGCCTATGGCCGTTTCTCGCCAGAACTGGCCGAGTGGGCCAAGCCATTCTTTAATTCGGGTTGGATCGATGCCCCAGCGGGCAATGGCAAGCGTTCGGGCGCCTTTGCGCACCCAACCGTGCCAAGCGCACATCCCTATTTGATGCTCAACTACCTCGGTCGCACGCGCGATATCATGACCTTGGCGCACGAGCTGGGTCATGGCGTTCACCAGCGCATGGCCGCCGCTCAGGGCCCGATCCTCTCGAACACCCCGCTCACGCTGGCAGAAACGGCTTCCGTCTTTGGCGAAATGCTCACCTTCCGTGCGCTTCTGGCCAAAACCACCGATCCGAAACAGCGTTTTGCGCTTTTGTCTTCCAAGGTCGAAGACATGCTCAACACTGTCGTGCGGCAAATCGCCTTCTACACCTTCGAGCGCAAGGTTCACACTGCCCGCCGTCAGGGCGAACTGCGCACCGAAGAAATCAACGCTATGTGGCTTGAAGTCCAAGCGGAATCGCTAGGCGACGCCATCATTTCCAACGATGGCTACGAGGTGTTCTGGACCTATATCCCACATTTCATCCACTCCCCCTTCTATGTCTATGCCTATGCCTTCGGCGACTGTCTTGTGAACTCGCTTTACGCGCAGTATGAGAAGTCCAACGAAGGCTTTGCGGAGCGCTACTTTGAGCTCCTTAAGGCCGGGGGAAGTAAGCACCACTCCGAGCTGCTCGCGCCGTTTGGTCTGGATGCCAAAGATCCCCAGTTCTGGTCGCTCGGTCTCTCGATGATCGAAGGCCTGATCGACGAATTGGAGGCGACCTCGCCTTGAGGTCCTTTCATCTATAAGTTTGACGCTCCTAGTTTCAGAGGACACCATGGCCAGCAAGACCGCCGACCATCACCCAGCTCCTGCAAATGGAATGGACTACCCAGAACACAACCGCACCTACAGCGGTTTCATCACCGGCGTTAAGTGGAGCTGCTATGGCGGCGCTGCGCTGATGATCATTCTCTACTTCCTGATTATCCACTAGTCAGACCAAAACTACGCAGGCGCATGAAAACGGCCTGCTTCGCGCAGGCGGGGCAGGAGGACCTTCATGAAGATTGCCGTATTGCGTGAACGTATCGGGGGGGAAAGCCGCGTTGCGGCAACCCCCGAGACCGTGAGCAAATTTATTGCCCTCGGGGCAGAAGTTGTTGTCGAACAAGGCGCGGGGACCTTATCCCGCATAAGCGATGAACACTACGCCCAAGCGGGCGCTACCATCGCCAAAAGCACAAAGGACACCGTTAAGTCCGCCGATATTGTGCTCTGCGTCCGTCGCCCAGCGGCCGACGCCTTAGCCGGTACCAATCCCGGCGCACTGCTTATTGGTGCACTCGACCCCTACGGAAATGAAAAAGACGTTTCAGCGCTCGCCCGGTCCGGTGTGAGCGCTTTTGTTATGGAGTTCATGCCGCGCATTACCCGCGCTCAGGTCATGGATATCCTGTCCTCTCAGGCTAACCTTGCTGGCTATCAATCCGTTATCGAAGCGGCAGCCGTGTTTGAGCGCGCTTTCCCGATGATGATGACCGCCGCAGGCACCGTCCGCCCCGCCAAGGTCTTCGTCATGGGCGCAGGTGTTGCCGGTCTTCAAGCCATCGCCACCGCGCGTCGCTTAGGCGCTGTTGTGTCGGGCACCGACGTGCGCCCCGCCGCCAAAGAACAAGTCGAATCGCTCGGCGCAAAATTCATCGCTGTTGAGGACGACGAGTTCAAACAGGCTGAAACCGCTGGCGGTTATGCCAAGCAAATGAGCGCGGACTATCAAGCCAAACAGGCCGAACTCACCGCCCAGCACATCGCCAAGCAAGACATTGTCATCACCACAGCGCTCATCCCAGGACGTCCGGCCCCACTGCTAATAACCAAAGCCATGGTCGAGAGCATGGCCCCCGGCTCGGTGATCGTTGACCTCGCCGCAGAACGCGGCGGCAATGTTGAGCTGACGCAGGCCGACAAAATTATCGAGCACAAGGGCGTCACCCTCGTTGGCTACACCAATATGCAGGGCCGTATCCCCACCACATCGAGCCAGCTCTATGCGCGCAATCTACTCGCCTTCATTGAGACGCTGGTCGACAAAAAGGAACAGCGGCTCACCATCAATTGGGATGACGAACTGGTCAAAGCGACCCTGCTGACCCGCGACGGCGCGATTGTTCATCCCAATTTCGCCGCCCCCGCCGAACAGCCCCAGGGGTCCAAACCCAAAGCCGCCAAGGCTGACCAAGCACCAGCCAAGCCTGCTGCTAAGACCAAGGCTGCGAAAGCACCTGCGCCCGTCACAACTCCTGAGCCGGTCAAGCCCAAGCGCGCCGCCAAAGCGGATGTGCCAGCCATGGCCGATACGCCCAAGAAAGCGAAGACTGGTGTGGAACAATCCATTCCGGCAGGGGCAGAACCAGCGCCCTCGCCGCGCAAAACCGCTGCCACCAAAAAAGCTGAGGCTGTCATTGCAGCCGCGGCAGCAGCCGCAAAGCCAGCGCCAAAACGCACCAGAAAGACCGCCACTGCGTCCAAGGGGGACAAGTAATGGACGTCTCTGCCATCGACCCGTTTACCTTCCGTCTGGCCATTTTCGTGCTGGCGATTTTTGTCGGCTACTTCGTCGTCTGGAGTGTGACGCCAGCCCTGCACACCCCGCTCATGAGCGTCACCAATGCCATCTCCTCAGTGATCGTGGTTGGCGCGCTCCTCGCCGTCGGGGTGCATTCCGTCAATGACGCCAGTTGGGCCAGCAAGGCCTTCGGTTTTATCGCGCTGATCTTTGCCAGCGTGAACATTTTCGGCGGCTTTCTGGTCACCCAGCGCATGCTGGCGATGTATAAGAAGAAGGGCTGATAGCGATGATCAACGCAAATATCGCTGCCATTCTCTACCTCGTCGCAGGCGTGCTCTTCATTCTCGCGCTGCGCGGGCTCTCTAGCCCTCGCTCGGCCCGTCAGGGCAATCTCTTCGGCATGGTAGGCATGGGCATTGCCATCGTCACCACTCTCGCCGTTGCCGCCCCCAGTGATTGGGTCAGCTGGCTCCTCATCATCGGCGGCCTCGCCATTGGTGGGGGCATAGGGGCTTACGTCGCCAAAGCGGTGAAGATGACCGACATGCCTCAGCTTGTCGCCGCCTTCCACTCGCTGGTCGGCCTTGCTGCGGTCTTTGTGGCCGCCGCCGCGCTTTACGCGCCGGAAGCCTTCAACATCGGCACAGCCAAACACATCCACATGCAGGCGCTCATCGAAATGTCGATTGGCACTGCCATTGGCGCTTTCACCTTCACCGGTTCGGTCATCGCCTTTGCCAAGCTCAACGGCAATATGAGCGGCAAGCCGATCATCCTGCCCTATCGCCACGCCATTCACATCGCCTTTGGCATCGCCATCGTCGCGCTGGTCTGGGTCTTCTCCACCAATGGCGATCCGTGGCTCTTCTGGGGCATCACCATTTTGGCGCTCATCCTCGGTGGCTTGATGATCATCCCCATCGGCGGCGCGGACATGCCGGTGGTGGTATCCATGCTCAACTCCTATTCGGGTTGGGCCGCAGCAGGCATCGGCTTTACCCTCGGCAACACCGCCCTCATCATCACGGGCGCGCTTGTCGGCTCCTCGGGCGCGATCCTCTCCTACATTATGTGCAAGGCGATGAACCGCAGCTTCATCTCCGTCATCCTAGGCGGTTTTGGTGGGGACACTGCGGCATCGGGTACGGGCGCGGAAGATGATCGTCCCGTAAAACAAGGTGCGGCCGACGATGCCGCCTTCCTTATGAAAAACGCGGGCAAGGTTATCATCGTCCCCGGCTACGGCATGGCCGTCGCGCAGGCCCAACACGCGCTGCGTGAAATGGCCGACCAACTCAAGGCTGCAGGGGTTGAGGTCAAATACGCCATTCATCCTGTGGCAGGTCGTATGCCGGGCCACATGAACGTGCTGCTCGCCGAAGCCAATGTGCCTTACGACGAAGTGTTCGAGCTTGAAGACATCAACTCAGAGTTCGCGCAATCCGACGTTGCCTTCGTCATTGGCGCCAACGACGTCACCAATCCAGCGGCCAAGACCGACAAAACATCGCCGATCTATGGCATGCCGGTTTTGAATGTTGAGGACGCAGGCACAGTGCTGTTCATCAAGCGCGGCATGGCAGCGGGCTATGCTGGCGTTCAGAACGAATTGTTCTTCCGTGACAACACCTTGATGTTGTTTGGCGACGCCAAAAAAGTCACCGAGGACATCGTCAAAGCGCTCGGTCACTAGCAAAAATCAAAGGCCCGCTTCGGCGGGCCTTTTCTTTGATCAATAATGCGGCGGCGGACGTTCAGTGGATGGGTCTGCGATAAAGCTGCCCGAACGCACTTGCTCCTCCAGCATGCCGAGTTTTTTGCGCATCAAATCGATCACGCGCCACTGCTCGGTAATTGTTGCGTTCAGCTCTTCGATCGTCTGGTCCTGATAGGCGATCCGCATTTCGAGCGCGTCGATCCGCTCATTGGTATCCATGCTGTTCACCTTCATACCTCATGTCTCCGCCCGACATAGGCTGAGCCACAGCCGTTCACAAGAGATCACGTTAAAGAGCGCAAGTTTACCTATACGGAACCTAGCAACGCCAATCGCTGTTGATACCCGAACCTTCTGGAGCGGTTGCGATGGCTATCTCCCAAGCCTTTGACAAAGTACAGAGCCTGCACCTGACCCCCGCGCAGTGGTTGCGCACCTTTGTATCCGTCCTCTTCCCGCTCGGGGTCTTTGGCTTGGTCAATTTTTTGGCCGACCCACTGGGCATGCAGCCGCTCTTCTTTTCACCCTTCGGAATGCCGGGCTGGATCGGAGCCATTTTCCATCTCAGCCAGCTCGCCTGCCTTGGCGCAGCCTATGCGGCGATCACACGCGCGGGCAGCTCGCACTCTGCCGGGTTCTGGGTCATGCTCACCACCGCAGGCTTCATCGCCCTCCCCTTTGCCACGTCCGCGCTCGATCCGTTTCAACTCACACTGGCTGGCACGAGCCTGTTCCTGCTCACCGTCGGCACGCTTTTGCGCGTAGCTCCGCACTCGCAGGGCGCGGTCTGGTTCATGACGCCGGCCCTCGTGATGGTCGGGCTGGCGACGGTCATGGGCCTGCTGCTCGCAGCCTCATACCTTCCACCCTTCGCGCCGATCTATGTGCAGACCCACTCTGCCGCGGTCTGACAGTTACTCAGAAGTTCCCTCTTGCAAGAGCTCATATGAAGGCTCATTTGAAACGCTCAAACGCAAGAGGAGCCACCATGGCTAAACAACTCAAAATAGACGTCTTCACTGATGTGGTCTGCCCATGGTGCTTGGTCGGCTCTCTGCGTCTCGACTCAGCCCTTGCAGCGCTTCCAGACGACGTTGAAGTTATCGTCGAAAATCACCCGTTTTACCTCGATCCTACCGTGCCGCCCGAAGGTGTGGACGTGGGCAAAATGCTCGCCGAAAAATACGGCAAGGATCCCAAGGAAATGTGGGAGCGGGTCGAGAGTGAAGCGAAAAAAGCCGGCGTCGATCTCGATTTGAGCAAGCAACCGCGCATGTTCAACACGGCCAAGGCGCACACCATCACGCGTCTGTCCAAGCCCAATGGCAATCAGCACGAGCTGGCCAATGCCATAGCTGACGCTTATTTCCTCGAACACCGTCAGATCAATGACGACAATGTCCTAGCCGATATTGCTGTCGAATTTGGCTGGGATCGCGGCGATGTCCTCGACGCCATCAATGACGAGAACGAGCTCGCCATCACCGCTCAACTGGCCACCAGCGCTGCTGAGCAGGGCATTCGCGGCGTGCCATTCTTTGTCTTTGGTGAAAAATACGCGCTCTCCGGCGCACAACCTGCAGAAGTCTTCGCTCAGGCGCTCGAAAAAACCATTTCGGAACTCTGATCGTATTATAGACCAGAGCAGCTCAGCCAAGGACGTCTCCGATGAAGATCATTCGCGTTGCGGCAATTGCTCTGGTCTCCCTTGCGGCGTTGGCCTACCTCAGCGCCACGGCCTATATGTATTTCAACCAGCGCAATTTTCAGTACGACCCTGTCGGCACTCTGATCCCGCTTTCGGACACAGCGCTAACCGAGGCACAAACCATTTCCATTGGCGATGCCGACACTCTCGTCAACGGCTGGTATCAGCCACCCGCAGAGGGCAAGCCCCTCATCCTGTTCTACAAGGGCAATACCGGCAGCTTCTCGGAAGAATACGAGCGCTACGAAACTTGGGTTGAGGCTGGCTACGGGTTTTTAGCCTTTGACTATCGCGGCTTCCCGGCCTCGCCAGGCGAGATCAACCAGACCAATATTTTGGCGGACTCCCTGGCCGTCTACGATTGGGCTGCCGCCAAGGGCGACCCGATCATGGTATGGGGGCGCTCCATCGGCACAGGCCCTGCCAATTATGTTTCGAGCTTACGCCAACCCCAAGCCTTGCTCTTAGAGACGCCATTCCTTTCGGCGGTCACCGTCGCCGCTGAATGGTATCCCATCCTGCCTGTCGCCCTAGTCATGCAAGATAAGTATCCCAGCAATGAGTGGATCAGAACTGTTTCCGCTCCGGTGCTTGTGGCACATGGAACCGCAGACAAAACTATCGACGTGAGCAACGGCGAACGCCTTTATGCCCTCGCACCCAATCCGGATGAACTCTGGATCGTCCCCGGCGCTGACCACAGCGACCTCTGGGCCGCAGGGATTTGGGGGCAAGCCGAACCGTTTTTTGAAAGAGCACTTACCAAGTGAGTGAAACCAAACTGGCGGGCATGTCTGCCCGCCGTACCGCCATTATCGGCGGTCTCATGGTGGCGACCGGCCCCTTAAGTCTAGGCCTATATCAACCGGCTCTGCCCACCATTGTCCAAGAGCTGGCCATCAGCGAAAACGCTGGCAAACTCACTCTAACCGTGTACTTCGCCTCTTTCGCCCTCGCGCAGCTCCTCTGTGGCCCCCTCTCCGACCGGTTCGGTCGCCGCAGTATCGGCATGGTGTTCTTCGGCATCTATGTGCTGGGCAGCCTTCTGTGCACCTTCGCGCCCAATATCGAGATGCTGTTCGTGGGACGGTTCGTCCAGGGGTTCGGCGTCTCAGCCGGCGTAGCGCTATCGCGTGCCATGGTGCGCGATCAATTCGTCGGTGCCGAAGCCATCCGCATTCTGACGATGGTCAATCTCATTCTCACCGTCACGCCCGCCGTCGCGCCCACTTTGGGCAGCGTCATTCTCGCTTTTGGTCCGTGGCACATTATGTTCGTGATCATGGCGGGCTTCGGCTTGGCGATATTGGCACTGCTGGGCTTTTCGAGCCGTGAGACTTTGCCCCCCGAGCGTCGCATCCCGTTCAGCCCGTCGATTATTTTCAAAAACTACAAGACCCTGCTGACCTCCAAGGATTTCATGGTCCCTGCGCTCTTGCTCGGGCTCACCTTTGGCGGTTTCCACGGCTTCACAGCACTTTTGCCCTTCGTCCTCATCAACGATCTGGGTCTCACGCCCTTCCAATTCGCTATGGCCATGCTGGTGCAAACCGGGTGTTTCACCATTGGCAATCTGGTCGCCGGAGCCCTCGCCAGCCGCACCACGGCTGATCGGATTGTCACGTTCTCCCTCGTGGCATTTGGTCTGTCGGGCCTGAGCTTTATCATTCTCCCCACCCTGATCCCGACCAGCCTGCTGTCGATTATGGTTCCGGTCGGCATCTGGATGGTTGGCCTATCGCTGATCGGCCCCAGCGTCACAACCGCCGCTATGGCCGGTTTCGGCGCTATCGCGGGCGCAGCCGCCGCCATGAGCGGATTTCTCCAAATGGGCGGAGGCTTCGTCGGCTCGCTCATTGGCAGCACGCTGTTTCCCGACGCCCGTACAGCCATGATGGTCGAACTCCCCATCATCGCCGTGCTCATCATCGCGCTGGCGCTTTACGACAAAAAGCGCCTGAAGGTGGCCGCGTAAGCGCAAACGAAAAGGCCGCCTCCCCTTGGAGACGGCCTTTCAAAATTCTCTTGAACGGTAAGGCTTTACCTTGGCGTTGGCGTCGGTGCAGCCACCAGACCTTCGCGCTGTAGACGCTTACGAGCCAGCTTGCGGGCGCGACGAACAGCTTCGGCCTTACGGCGAACCTTCTTTTCCGAAGGCTTCTCGAAGTAGTTGCGCAGCTTCATTTCACGGAAGACGCCTTCGCGCTGCAGCTTTTTCTTGAGCGCGCGCAGCGCCTGATCAACATTGTTATCGCGAACGACTACTTGCAAAGGTAACCAGCCCCTTCAATGCTTGGCTAATGTGTTGAACATGTGCGCGCCGCTCGAAACAACCCACCGCCCGCACGGCCTGAATGGCAGGCTCTATACAACAACACTCCAAATATGTCCATAGTTTCCGAGCGTTGCGACCCTCAACTTGCTACAAACGATCCAGCATTGTTACAGCACCACCTCCAAACGAAAGTGCACCCCATGTATCGCCCACTCGTCTTCTTGCCTGGCCTTATCTGCGATCAGCGTTTGTGGCGGGACGTCATCGATGGGCTAAGCGACACGATTGCGCCAATGGTCGCCGACCTTCGTCTGGATGACACCATCAAGGCGATGGCCGCTCGCACACTCTCTGCGGCGCCAGATAAATTCGCCTTGGCGGGCCTCTCCATGGGCGGCTATGTGGCGCTTGAAATTATGCGTCAGGCCCCTGAACGCGTCACCCACCTCGCCCTACTGGACACCTCGGCGCGCGCCGATACGCCAGAGCGCCAAGACACGCGCCGCAAGGGCATAGCCATGGTTGGTCAGGGCAAATTCATCGGCGTGTCGCGTGGTCTCTTGGGCAATCTCATCGCGCCCCATCATTTGGGCACGCCCTTGGCAGGCGAGGTTCAAGCCATGTCCGAACGCGTCGGGCAAGATGTCTATATCCGTCAGCAGAACGCCATTCTGAGCCGGATCGACTCCCTGCCGTCCCTGCCCGCTATCGCCGTCCCGACCTTGGTGGGCGTTGGTGCGCTCGACAAAATGACGCCACTGGACTTGGCCGAGGAAATGGCTTCAGCCATTCCCCACGCCGAATTGTCGGTCTTCCCTGATGCAGCGCACCTGCCGCCTATGGAGAACCCCGCCCCAGTGATTGCGGCGTTTAAGACGCTTCTCGCCCGCTAAACTGAGCTGCGCACGATGCGGTTGATGTGGCCCATCTTGCGACCGGGCCGCGCTTCCGCCTTGCCATAGAGGTGGGGTTGCGTATCGCCATCAAGCCCATTGGGCACCATGTCGACTTCATCGCCGACAAGGTTCTGCATGACAACGTCTGCCATGCGTTGCGGATTGCCCAAAGGCCAGCCTGCAACGGCCCGCACATGCTGCTCAAACTGGTCGGTCAGGCACACAGCCTCGGTCCAATGGCCCGAATTATGCACCCGCGGCGCGATCTCATTGACGATCAGGCTGGTTTTGCCGTCCGTCTCGACCACGAAAAACTCGACCCCCAGCACGCCCACATATTCAAGCGCGATAACAATCGCCTTGGCGATCATGCCCGCCTGCCGCTCGACGATCATCGGCAACTCGGCCGGGACCGTGGACGTGTAGAGAATGTGGTCGCGATGGACGTTTTCCGCCGGGTCAAAACTTTTCACCGCCCCGTCCAGCCCACGAGCAACGACGACCGAGATTTCCTTGCTGAACGGCACAAAGCCTTCAAGCACCAGCGGGTGTGGCGAGAGCGCATTAAACGCCGCTTCAAGCTCCGAAGCGTCCCGCAACACACGCTGCCCTTTGCCGTCATAGCCCAGACGCGTGGTCTTAAGCACGGCCGGCAGTCCCACCTCAGCCACCGCCGCCTTCAAATCATCCAGCGAATGAATAGCGCGATAAGGCGCGACCGGAATATTCTTGGACGCCAAAAAGCCCTTTTCGGCCAGCCGATCCTGCGAGATCGCCAGCGCTTTAGCGCCGGGACGCAACGGCTTCAGCCCCGCAAGAATTTCCGCTGTTTGCGCGGGCACATTCTCAAACTCATAGGTGATGACATCGACTTGGCTGGCAAAAGCCTTGAGCGCAGCCACATCGTCATAAGCCGCCACCGTCTTAAACGGCGTCACATCAAATGCCGGGCTCTGTGGGTCCGGGCAATAAATATGGCTTTTCAAACCCAGCTTTGCAGCGGCCAAAGCCAACATGCGCCCAAGCTGCCCCCCGCCCAAAATACCAATAGTGGAGCCAGCGGGTAGCGCGGAATCTTGGGTCACGGACGACTACTCAGTATCAGAGGGAAATTGGGCACAGACGCCGTTTGGCGGGCGCGATGCGCCTCGAGGCGATCGGAAAGTTCATCATCGTTCAGCGCCAAGACAGCTGCCGCCAACAGCGCCGCATTGATAGCGCCCGGCTCGCCAATCGCGAGAGTTCCAACAGGAACTCCGCCCGGCATCTGCACGATGGAATAAAGGCTATCGACGCCCGAAAGCGCCTTGGAGCGCACGGGCACGCCGAACACCGGCAGTATCGTCATCGCGGCAATCATGCCCGGCAGATGCGCCGCGCCACCCGCACCGGCGATAATCACCTTAACGCCTTCAGCTTTGGCGTTGGTGGCAAAATCGACCATGCGCTCAGGCGTACGATGCGCCGAAACGATGCGCGCTTCATATTCGACTTCGAGACTTTCGAGGGTTTCTGCGGCCAGCCGCATAGTTGGCCAATCAGATTGGCTGCCCATAACAATGGCGACGGGTGGCTTGAGCATGGCGTGTCCCTCAGAGCGCTCCACAAAGCGCGGCATTAGCCCAGATTTGGCCATAACTCAAGCAGCCAAGGCCTCAAGCGATGATGTCAGGCAAGAGTATATTTTCCAGCTGAGCGATGCGGTCTTTGAGCGCCAGTTTGCGCTTTTTGAGCCGCTGGATCAGCATTTGATCGGCCATTTGAGACTGCGTTAAAGTCAGGATCGCAGCGTCCAAATCGGCATGTTCCTGGCGTTTCGTTGCCAGTTCAAGACCAAACTGGGCCTCAATTTCCTTAGTCAGGGGCAGCATTCACGCACCAACTTTGTGGGCATATCAGTTACCTCTGGTTAGCCCATGATCATGGAAAATGCATCACATTTTCGAGGACTGCCGCATGGGTGTCGACAAAGCATGAAAGATTTGTGACGATACCCAAGTCCAACACGCTGAAAGGAGTTCTTTAATGACGACTGAAGGCCACATCGCAGCGCTCGAGCGGCGCCATCAGGAACTGGATAAGCAGATCCATTCTGAAACGCAAAATCGCCTCAAAGACGATTTGATGGTTGCTTCGCTCAAACGCAAAAAACTCGAAGTGAAGGACGAACTTTACCGTCTCCAGGGCGCCACGCGGCAATAAATTCTACGAAAGGCAGAGTTTCTCTGGAGGGTCACGGCACAGCCGGGACCCTTTTTCATTTTAGTAAACAAAAGCAAAATCAATAGGATTAACGCCCTCTTAAGGGCAGACCTTCATCGTCTTCCCAAAGTGGCACACAGCGATTCGTGTGTCCTGCGACGGGAAGGCCAATAGGTTCATGACGCGTGTTCTGGTGGTTGATGACGATCCGGTCCAGTTGCGGCTCACCGCCGAGATTGCAAACCGTGCCGGGTTCAAACCGCTGACCGCCACTGGTGGCGAACAGGCGCTCTCCATCCTGCGCGAAGATCGCAAAATCGGCGCGATGATTCTCGATCTGGTCATGCCAGATCTCGATGGCATGGGCGTTATGGAAGTGATGCGCCGCGAGGGCATGACGACCCCCGTTATTGTCCAGACCGCAAGCGCCTCACTTGAAACCGTTATCTCGGCCATGCGTCAGGGTGCGGCGGATTATTTCGTCAAACCCGTAAGCCCCGAGCGTCTGGTCATCTCGCTGCGCAACGCCATGAAACTGGATGCGCTCGAATCGGCGATCCGCGCCGAGCACGCCCGCAAATCTGGCACCTTCAGCCACAAGGATATGATCGCAGCGGCCCCTGCTATGGCGCGCGTCATTACCCTCTGTGGCAAAGCCGCCAAGAGCGCGATCCCGGTCCTCATTGAAGGCGAAACTGGTACAGGCAAAGAACTTGTCGCCCGCATCATCCAAGGCACGTCCGAACGCGCCGGAAAACCTTTCGTCACCGTCAATTGCGGTGCCATTCCCCCGAACTTGGTCGAGTCGGTCCTGTTTGGTCACAAGAAGGGCGCGTTCACAGGCGCGCATGCTGACCAGAGCGGCAAGTTCGCTGAAGCCAATGGCGGCACGATCTTCCTTGATGAAGTGGGCGAGCTGCCACTCGAAACGCAGGTCAAGCTCTTGCGTGTCCTACAAGAAGGCGAAATAGAGCCTATCGGCGCAACGCGCCCTGAGCGCGTCAATGTTCGCTTCATATCGGCGACCAACCGGCGCCTGTTGAATCTCGCCAAATCGGGCGAATTCCGCGAAGATCTCTATTACCGTCTTAACGTCTTCCCCATTTATACCCCGCCGCTGCGCGAGCGAATGGAAGACCTCAACGCGCTGGTAAGCCACTTCATTGCCCGTTTCTCAGCTGAAGCTGGCAAGCGTATTTTGGGGCTCACCGCTGAAGCGCAAGCTCTTCTTATGGGCTATGATTGGCCGGGCAATGTCCGTCAGCTCGAAAACGCGGTTTATCGCGCCATTGTGCTCACCGACGGCGCCTTCCTCGAGCCTGCCGATTTCCCCCAGATCTTGGCCCAGTCTGCCGGGCGCGAAGAAGCATTCCGCAGCGTTGCGCTGGCCCCTGTTCCGCGCAATCCAACCCACATCGACGACGCCCCATCTCGCGTGCGCGTGGATATCCTGAGCACCCCCGCTCCCGACAGGTTCCTGAACGACAGCGGGGCCTTGCTGTCCCTGGCAGCCATCGAGCGTGACGCCATCCAGTTTGCCATCGAGCACCACGGCGGTCGCATGTCTCGTGTCGCCAGAGCCTTGGGCATTGGCCGCTCGACCCTTTATCGCAAGCTCCATGAATATGGCTTGGCCGAAGGTTTGGTTACCGACGCTGCTTAATAAAGCCAGCACGAACGTGATGAACAAACTTCGACGTTAACCACGTTGCTTACCGAGGCGTTAAGAGATTAGCGCGATTTTGCGGGAAGTTTTTAACGTCGAGGCCATCATGAGACTTTCGGGCATCGCTCTTCTCGCACTTCTGGCAGGCACAGCTGCCGCCAACGCTGCTGACCTCAATTGGAACAGCAACACCACTTCCCCAATGTTCGCTGCGACGTCCGTTGCCCAATGGACTGGCTTTTACGCAGGCGTGAACGGGGGCTATGCCTTCGGTCAGACCGAAATTGACGGAGCGGGCGGTGGTGCTGCTGTTACCGGTGGCAAGCACAACAGCGGCGGTTTCAATCTTGGCGCTCAGGCTGGCTACAACATGGACATGGGCGGCTTCGTCCTCGGCGGCGAAGCTGACATCCAGTTCGGTGGTCCGGTCCACAAGGAAACCCTGACGGGCGGTACCAAGTTCGAACAGCGCACAGAATTCTTCTCGACCGTTCGCGCGCGTGCCGGTATCCCGGTTGGTCAGGTTATGCCATTTGCAACCCTCGGCGTTGCCTTTGGCCGCGGCGCTGCTGAAACTAAGAGCGGTGCGTCAACCACAACGGTCAACGCAAACCACTTTGGTTGGACCGCAGGTGTTGGTCTGGAAGCTCAGGCAACCCAGAACCTCTCCTTCAAGGCTGAGTACCTCTATGTCGATCTGGGCACCCAGTCTTATGGCATCGATGCAGGTTTTGGCGGGGCCCGTGACGTCACCCAGCGTTTCTCGGTTGTCCGCGCTGGCGTAAACTACCGCTTCTAATACGATCAGAAGTCGGCCCGTTGCAGGATCGCAACAGGCCGACTTCACACGTTCGGGAGTGATTGCTCCCGTTAACCTTTACGGAGTATCGACAAGTTTGCGGCTAGGTTTTGGGGCAGAGTCGGCCGTGCCGCGTGCGTCTTGGAGCCAGGTATGAATAAGGTCGTCGTAAGTTTTGTCGCTCTGCTGGCAGCAGCAAGCATCGTCCAGCCTACACTGGCGCAACCCGCCGCTAATCTGACGACCTCCCGTATCGTCATTGCCCCCGCACAAAGTCCACTCGCCCGCACGATCAAGGAAGGTCTCTCGACCGCCTATGCAAGTGCCCGCGCAGGCACTCCAGCCTATGAAGAGGCCCAGCGCCTCTATTTCCTTTATGGCGAACGCAGCTTTGAGCCGATCTGGCTGAGCCAGGATACCTCGGGCCAGCTGACTTTCTCCCCGGCCGCTGAAAAAATCGTCGCCCTGTTTCGCAATGCTGAAGCCGAAGGTCTGCGCCCGCAGGACTACCTGACCGCCGAGATCGACCTCACCCGCGTTGGTGGCGATGCCGTCGCGATGGCAACGCTTGAAACAGCCTTCACCAGCGCCACCACGCGCTATGCCCACCACCTTCACAACGGCCGCATCAATCCGCAGTCGATCAGCACCAATCTCGACATCAAAACCAAGTCGATTGATGAAGCGGCGCTGCTCGAACGCTTGGCCCGCAGTGCCGACCCCGCTGCCGTTCTGAACGAGTTGAGCCCAACCCATCCCGAGTTTCTCTCGCTCAAGGCGGCGCTCGCGAGCTTTAATACAATTGCGACGGATCGCCCGACGCCAATCGCTGGCGGCCCGACCCTGCGCCCCGGCAATACAGACCCGCGCGTTCACGCCATTCGTGAGCGTTTGCAGGTGGCGAGCCTTGGCTCCGACATCTATGACGACATCACTTTCCAGGCGGTCAAATCCTTCCAGGCCTCGCAAGGCCTAGAGGTCGACGGGGTCATTGGACCTGCGACCATTTCCGCTCTCAACGGTGGCGCTGAAATCCGCCGTGAAGACATCATTGCCAATATGGAACGCTGGCGCTGGATGCCGTCCGACCTCGGCGACTTCAACGTCTTCGTCAACATCCCAGAGTTCCGCCTGTCTGTTCAGCGCAACTTCCAGGAAGAATACACCACACGCGTCGTCGTCGGCACATTCAAAAACCAAACGCCGGTTTTCTCCGACAGCATCCGCCATCTCGTGGTCAATCCATATTGGAATGTCCCGACTTCCATCATTAAGGGCGAGATCGCTCCGGCTGTTTTGAACAACCACGGCTACACCGACGCCAAGAACATGGACCTCATCTACAACGGCGATGTTGTGAGCCCGTGGCAGGTCAACTGGTCCGCCGTGTCCGCGAGTAATTTCCCCTTCCGCGTTCGTCAGCGTCCTGGCCCAGGCAATTCGCTCGGCCAGATCAAGTTCTTGTTCCCCAACAAGCACGACGTTTATCTCCACGATACGCCATCGAAGAACCTCTTCTCGCGCGCCTCGCGTGCGTTCAGCCATGGCTGCGTCCGCGTTGAAGATCCGTTTGCTTTCGCCGATGCGCTAATGGCGAACGAGCCCAACATTTCACGCACCTCGCTTGAGGCCATGTTTGGCCCCTCCGAACGCTGGGTTAATCCAACAAAGCAGATTCCAGTGCACTTGGCCTATTTCACCGTCCGCGTTGACGGCACTGGTGCCATGCAAAACTTTTCGGACGTTTATGGTCACCATGCAGCTTTGATTGCTGCCATGGGCTTAGGCGCCACTCCGGTCACACCAAATGTCGTGGCAGACACCAGTATTCCGGGCGAAGTGGCACCGTAAACGGAAAATAAACCCTAACAGCGCGTTCACACTTTTGCCTTGGTTGTGCCTGCTTTTGGGGTCTATAACACTCATGTGAACGGGCGATTTTCTCGTTCACATCTGGTTAGCGTTAAGACATTCGTTTGCTTTTTAACGTTAACCTTCCGTCCTGATCTGTAAAGAACCGGGCAGTGTTTCGCGTGACGGTACTGGGTTTGAAAAATTGGAAGCGCCTTGCGCGCCTTTCGTTGGTAGCTGTTCTCAGCCTGCCTGTCTTGCTGTCGGCATTGCCGGCGCAGGCGGCTAACGAGCGCGCCATTTATCTGCATTACACCCACACAAAAGAGACTCAGCGCATCGTCTTCAAGCGCAACGGTCGCTATGTGCAGGATGGTCTCAATCAGCTCAACGTTATGCTGCGCGATTGGCGCCGCAACGAGCCAGCGAAAATGGACCCGCGCCTGTTCGATTTGGTGTGGGAAGTCTATCAGGACGTCGGCGGCACCCAGCCGATCCACGTTGTCTCCGCTTATCGTTCTCCGCAAACCAACGCCATGCTGGCCAAGAATTCGTCTGGCGTTGCCGACAATTCCCAGCACATGCGCGGCACCGCTATGGATTTCTACATCCCCGGCGTACCCCTCGCGCGCCTTCGCGCCGCAGCGATGCGCAAGCAGGTGGGCGGCGTCGGTTATTACCCATCCTCGGGTAGCCCTTTCGTTCACCTTGATACCGGTTCGGTGCGCGCTTGGCCGCGCATGACCCGCGCGCAGCTGAATGAGCTCTTCCCCGACGGTCGCACCATGCACCTTCCAAACGATGGCAAACCGCTGTCGCAACAAGGCTATCAGGTCGCCTTGGCGGAATGGAAAAAGTGCCACGCTTATCCATGCAATGGCTCCTCCTCCAGCGGCACCCAATTTGCCGAAGCGCCAGCCGCCTCCGGTGGCGGTCGCAATCTCATGGACATGCTGTTCGGCGGCAATCAGCAGCAGGCAGCAGCGCCACAAGTGCAAGTCGCCTCCGCGCCTGCCCCTCGCGCAACACCACAGGCTCAGCCTGCAGCGCCTCTCGCCGTCGCATCCATTGCCCCGGTTATGCCGATGATGCGCCCTGCTGACCTCGGGGGCCCAACGGTCGCCGTGGCCGCAGCACAGCCAGAAGTGCAGCCAGCAGTGCAGGTCGCAGCCGCGACCCCAACATTGCCATTCTCGACCGTCGGCAGCGCACCGCTGACCGAAGACGAGCTGCGCGGCCCCATCACTGTGGCCGTTGCCTTGCCGACAGCGCTCCCGTCAGACCTTCGCGCGGGCAATGCTGAGAACGCGGTAATGGCACTGGCAGCTCTCGCGCCACCAGCAATGCCGACCCCACGTGTGCATATGAGCGAGGAAGCGCCAGCGCTGCTCTCGGCCTATGCTCCGGCTATGCCGCAAACCGAAGGCGCGTCCGCGGCTCAACCTCTGGTCGCCTCCGCGCCAGCGGCTCTGCCAACAGCGCTTCCCCCTCTGGGCCGCCCTGTTGTTGCCTCGACCGGCGCTGTGCAGACAGCAGCGCTCTCGCCAGAAGTCCCGGCTTACGGCGGTCTCTTTGACACCCCGTTCACGGCCTCCGCTGTGCCAGACACAGTTTTGGCAAAGGCGCTCGAAGCACATGTTGCAGGCTTGGTTCCGACCAATTCTCGTGATTTCGTCGCGCCCGATCTGGAGCACGCGGTCGACATTCTGACCGTTCCAAAAGCGCTCACCTCAGACCACTTTGCCGTGATCTATGATTACGATGAGGCTGGTCTCGACCCTGCTCCGCAGATGGGCAGCCGCAGCTTGGGCCTTCAGAAATCAGACGAAGGTCTGCCAAGCAACCGCTTCTCTTTGGCACGAAACTAATCTTGCCTCCCACCGTTCAACACGGTGGGAGTTGCTATCTGCGGTGCGTGCCGGCTGCGCTTATCCTGCGCTAAGCTTTCCAGACAAGTCATGCCGCATTGCCATTGCTTCTGACGCCGCCTAGAACAGGCGGCGATTTTCTTCCTTTCGACGGGGACCAGCTTGGCCGAAAAGCCCGATACACCGCTGCTCGACAAAGTGACGACACCAGCGGAACTGCGTGCGCTGCCGCGCGAGCAATTGCGCCAGCTGGCCGATGAGCTGCGTCTGGAAATGATCGACGCCGTTTCGGTGACCGGTGGGCACCTGGGCGCTGGCCTTGGCGTGGTCGAGCTGACCGTCGCCCTGCACGCCGTGTTCCAAACCCCGCATGATCGCATCATCTGGGACGTTGGGCACCAGGCTTACCCGCACAAAATCCTCACTGGCCGCCGCGACCGCATCCGCACGCTGCGCCAAAAGGATGGTCTGTCCGGCTTCACCCGCCGCGCCGAAAGCGAATACGACCCCTTTGGCGCGGGCCACTCCTCAACCTCCATTTCCGCCGGTCTCGGCATGGCGGTTGCCTCAGAGCTGCAGTCCACCCCGCGCAACGTCATCGCTGTCATTGGTGACGGCTCGATGTCCGCAGGCATGGCCTATGAAGCCATGAACAATGCAGGCGCCATGGATGCGCGCCTCATCGTCATTCTCAACGACAATGACATGTCGATCGCCCCGCCAACCGGGGCTTTGCGCAGCCACTTGGCGCGCCTCGTCTCTGGCCCCGCTTACCGTAACACGCGGGAAGCCGCCAAAGCTGTCGTCTCAAAACTCCCAGAGTTTTTCCACGAGCCCGTACGCAAGACTGAAGAGTTCGCTCGGTCTTTCTTCACCGGCGGCACGCTGTTTGAAGAGCTGGGCTTTTATTACATCGGCCCAATCGACGGCCATAACCTTGATGACCTCATTGTCATTCTGGAAAATGCCCGCGATTTCCCCAAGGGTCCAATTCTGATCCATGCGGTGACGAAAAAGGGCAAGGGCTACGCTCCGGCTGAGAACGCCGCCGACAAATATCACGGCGTCAATAAGTTCAACGTCGTCACGGGCGCTCAGGCCAAGGCCGCGTCCAACGCGCCGTCCTACACCTCTGTCTTTGCCTCCTCACTCATCCAGGAAGCGGAAGCCGATAGTCGCGTTGTCGCTGTCACCGCCGCTATGCCCTCGGGCACCGGGCTCGACAAATTCGCCGAGCTCTTCCCAAGCCGCATTTTTGACGTCGGCATTGCCGAGCAGCACGCCGTGACCTTTGCCGCGGGCATGGCAAGCGAAGGGCTAAAACCCTTCTGCGCCATCTATTCGACCTTCCTGCAACGCGCCTACGACCAGCTTGTGCACGACGTCGCCATTCAGCATCTGCCCGTTCGCTTCGCTATCGACCGCGCTGGCTATGTTGGCGCCGATGGTCCGACCCACGCGGGCAATTATGATAACGCCTATCTCGGCGCGATCCCCGGCATCGTCCAAATGGCTGCTGCCGACGAGGCTGAGCTCCGCCATATGGTCGCGACCGCCGCGGCCTATGACAATGGCCCGATCAGCTTCCGCTATCCACGTGGCGACGGCATGGGCGTCGACATGCCCGCGCGTGGCGAAATTCTGCAAATCGGCAAGGGCCGCATCGTGCGTCAGGGTGCAACGATTGCGCTGCTGTCCTACGGCACGCGTCTTGGTGAAGTGCTGGCAGCCGCAGATAAATTGGCGGCCCTCGGCCTCAACCCCACTGTCGCCGACGCGCGCTTCCTCAAGCCGCTCGATGAGGAACTCATCGCCAAGCTAGCGCAGACCCACGATGTCCTCATCACCACAGAAGAAGGCGGTCAGGGCGGCTTCGGCGCTCACGTGGCGACCTTCCTCGCCTCCAACGGCCTCTTGGACGGCAAGCTCCGCTTCCGCCCGCTGATGATCCCGGATGAATTCCTCGAGCACTCGACACAGGCTGACATGTATGCCCAGTCCGGTCTCGACCGTGCAGGCATCGTCAAAACCGCTCTGACCACGCTCGGTTACGACCAAGCGGCCATGACAGCAGCACTCGCTCAGGTCTAATCCTAGCGCGCATAATGGGTCGGCACGCCGCTGGCGTGCTTGACCGTCTCCATCGAGATGTAGGCAGACATGTCATACATCTCGATGCGCCCGACCAGCTGCTTATAGATCACGTCGTAATGCTCGACATTGGGCAGCACCAATTTCATGATGTAATCGAAATTCCCCGTCAGCCGGTGCACCTCGACGATCTCAGGGATCGTATCCACCGCCGCGTGAAATTTCTCGAGCCAGTCCGCAGCATGGCTCCCCGTACGCACAATCACAAAAATCGTCGACGGCAGCCCGATCTTGCCCCGATCGAGCTCCGCCCTGTTGTGCCGGATAATGCCGTCTTCTTTCAGCTTGGCGATACGGCGTGAACAGGCGCTGGGGGAGAGAGACACCGCCTCGGCGATCTCATTGAGCGGCGTATCCGCATTGGCTTGCAGCAGGCTTAGAATCTGCCGATCACGCTCATCGAGCATCGTAATACTCCATTAATTCGTCGCAAGTTTGCACAAAACGCCTAAATTGCGCAACTAACTTGCGTCATCACCACCAAAGCGGCCTAAAAACTCAATTTTGAGGCGACCACTTGCAGGCACACTAGTCTTTAAGAATTTCGGAGTTGTGTGATGAAAACCATTGGCTTGATCGGCGGTATGAGCTGGGAATCCACCGCTGTGTACTACCGCCGTATCAACGAGGAGATCCGCCGTATGCGTGGCGGGTTGGCCTCAGCAGAGATCGCGATGCGCTCGCTCGATTTCACCACAGTCGTTGCCCTCCAAAAGGCCGACCGTTGGGAAGATGCTGGCAATCTCTTGGGCCACGCCGCCGCAAGCCTCAACCGCGCTGGCGCGGCCTGTGTGCTCATCTGCACCAATACCATGCACCTGGTCTCCAAGCCCGTCGCTGACATGGCTGGCGTTCCGCTGATCTGCATCATCGAAGAAACCGCCAAGGCGCTGAAGGCAGACGGCCGCAAGCGCCCACTCCTCTTGGCAACGCGCTACACCATGGAACACGGCTTTTATGCCGAACGCATGGCCAAGCTCGGCATCGAGATTGTCACCCCGGACGCAGAAGACCGTCAGATCATCCACGACGTCATCTTCGACGAGCTGTGCCAGGGCAAAATCCTCGACACCAGCCGCGAGAAATACCTCGGCATTATTGAAAAGATGAAGTCCCGCGGCATCGACAGCGTCATTCTGGGCTGCACTGAAATCTCGATGCTGGTCGATCCAGACAAGCTCGGTATTGCCGGCTACGACTCCACCATCATTCACGCCGATGCGGCCGTCCGCTTCGCGCTCGCCAACGACCTCGAGATCGCGGCCTAAATTATGTGTCGGTTCCTCGCCTATACCGGAGAGCCGATTTATCTCGACACCCTGCTCATCGAGCCGGAAGCGTCACTCGTCAGTCAGTCGCTTTCGGCGCGTGAAGCCAAAACCGTCGTTAATGGGGACGGATGTGGCATTGGATGGTATGGCGCCCGGCCCGAGCCGGGTGTTTACCGCGGCACCCTCCCTGCTTGGTCCGATGCCAACCTAGCCTCGCTCTGCCGGTCGGTGGAGGCGAGGCTTTTTCTTGCCCATGTGCGTTCGGCCACATCGGGGGAAGTCTCCTTCTCCAATTGCCATCCCTTCTCGGCGGGCAAACATCTCTTCATGCACAATGGCCAGATCGGCGGCTATCCAGCCATTCGCCGCTCGGTCGAAGCCCTCATTCCCGATCCGATCTATGGTCGCCGTCGCGGCAATTCTGACAGCGAGGCGATTTTCCTCTCCGCGCTCGGACAAGGGCTGGATACAGACCCTGCCCGTGCCATCGCCAGAACGCTCGAAGCCTGTCACCGCCTTCAGATCAATGAGGGGATCACCGAAGCGCTGCGTTTCACCGCCATTTTGAGCGACGGCGAAAATCTCCATGCCTTCCGCTGCGCCAGTGACGATAGGCCCCCCAGCCTTTACTGGCGCCACATGTCCGGCGGCATAGCCGTGGCGTCCGAGCCTTTCGTCAGCAATGAGAATGAGTGGCACGCCGTCCCTGCCAATTGTCATATGACCATCGGCAAGGACATCGCTTTCGAAGACTTTATGATTGCCTAGTGATGATCAAAGCATTGCGATCAAATTAGGATGTTGTTCATCCGGCAGGCGCAGAATTCAGAGAGATCAGCTGAGATACGCCATGACAATTTCCGCCCTATCAACCGCCACCCACGGCATGGCGCGTGCGACCAGCCAACTTCAGCACAGTGCCAATCAGATTGCGCGCAGTGGCATTCCCGGCGCCGAGGTCGACATCGGCAATGAGCTCATTAGCGCCATGACCGCAGAAACCGACTTCAAGGCCAATGTTAAAGTCGCTAACGCCGCGCAAAACATGACAAAATCGCTGATCGACATCTTGGCCTAGGCACATAAAAAAACTCCCGCACCAGGGCGGGAGTTTTGTTTAACGGCAGGGCAATTCTTAATCGTCGGACGGAGCGTCCACCATGCCCAGCGCGCTCATGTAGAGCTCGAGAATCGCTTCCTGCTCCATGCGCTCGTTGTGATCCTGCTTACGGATCGTCACGATCTTGCGCAGGATCTTGGTGTCAAAGCCATTGCCCTTGGCTTCGGCATAAATTTCCTTGATATCAGCGGCAATTGCCGCCTTTTCTTCTTCCATACGCTCGATGCGTTCGATGAACGCACGCAGCTGGTCCTGTGCGACGCTGTCTTCGACGGCCATGATAACCTCTTGTAGATCGCTGCCGAAACTGGCGGCTTGGCGCCTGTTTTGACTCGGAGAAATGAATAAATAGTCTTGTTCCCCATCAACCCCAAGGGCGGTTTGGGTTCAACCCCTTTGTGCGCGGATTCACACAGCGCGCCACCGCTTGTGATAACAACTCCATGTTTCCGTCATATCCAAGCGTTACCAGTTGACCTCACCTTCCGCTTAGGGTCAAAACGGTAGTACATTTTTCAATGAATTCGGGATCGCACGTGCGCCGCATCCGCCTCGGATCTGCAATTTTGCTTGCGAGTTTTGGTGGCTTTTTTGCCCTGGCTGTGCCCGCCAAGGCAGACCTCCGCATTTGTAACGAAACTGGAAACCTCATATCAGTCTCGCTCGGCTATCGTGCAGAGCGTGGCTGGATGAGTGAAGGTTGGTGGCAGGCCCCTCCTGGCGACTGCCGCGTTCTCTACCAAGGCGACCTACAACAACGCTTTTTCTATCTCTACGCTGTTGATGATGTCGGCGGCGGATCTTGGGATGGCGAAGTCTTCATGTGTACCAGAGACGAGACCTTCACGATATTCGGGGTTGAGGATTGCCTCGCCCGCGGGTATGAGCGCACCGGGTTCTTTGAAATTGACACGCAGAACCGTACCGACTGGACGCTACAATTGACCGAAAGCGATGGTCTACCAAGCGTTGTCGGCCCGGACTTGGGCGAAGATCTTGAAGAGCCAGCTTTTCTGGTAGACCCCGACGCACCTCTAACTTCAGAAGACACGGACACGCAATGAGACGGATCAGACGCGCGAAGATCCTCGCAACCCTCGGGCCAGCAAGTCACGAGGAGACTATGATCGAGGAGCTGGCCAAGGCCGGTGCCGACGTCTTCCGGATCAATATGAGCCATGCGAGCCACGAGGTTCTGCATCAGACTGTCAAGCGGATCCGCAATGTCGAAGCGCGTCTCAAGCACCCCATCGGCATTCTCGCCGATTTGCAGGGCCCCAAGCTGCGCGTCTGGAAATTCGCACAGGGCTCTATCAATCTCGTCGCAGGCCAAAAGTTTACGCTCGATAGTCACAATGACGATCAGGGCAACGAACAGCGCGTTTACCTGCCGCATCCAGAAATCATCGAAAGCGTCTCGGTCGGCGACCGTCTCCTGCTAGACGATGGCAAGCTGCAGCTCAAGGCTACTAAAGTCGGAGGCGGCGCCATTGAGACCGAAGTCGTCTATGGCGGCAAGCTCTCGGACAAAAAGGGCGTATCCCTTCCGGACACCCTGCTCCCCACCGGCGCACTGACCGAAAAAGATCACGCTGACCTTCTCGAAGCCCTCAAGGCTGAAGTCGATTGGATCGCGCTCTCCTTCGTGCAGCGCCCAGAAGACATTATCGACGTCCGCAAGATCGTTCAGGGTCGTGCTGGCGTTATGGCCAAGATCGAAAAGCCACAGGCAATCGAGCGCCTTGAGGACATCGTCAAGCTGTCTGACGCCATCATGGTTGCCCGTGGCGATCTCGGCGTTGAATTGCCGCTGGAAACGGTCCCTGGCCTTCAGAAGCGCATGATCCGCATGTGCCGTCGCTACGGCAAGCCAGTGGTCGTCGCCACCCAGATGCTGGAATCGATGATCACTGCACCGGTCCCGACCCGTGCAGAAGTTTCGGACGTCTCCATCGCAGTGTTCGAAGGCGCTGACGCTGTCATGCTCTCGGCAGAATCCGCATCGGGCCAGTACCCGATCGAAGCTGTCGCGACCATGAACAAGGTGGCCATCGCCGTTGAAAGCGATGCAAACTACCGTGGCATTATCCGCGCCGCTCAGACCGAGCCAGAAGCAACTGCCGCGGATGCGATTTCCGCGGCAACCCGTCAGGTCGCTGAAACGCTCGATCTGGCCGCAATTCTCACCTACACCGCATCCGGCTCGACCGCGATCCGTGCAGCCCGTGAGCGCCCCTCCAAGCCAATCATCGCACTGTCGCCGAACCTTCGTACCATTCGCCGCCTGTCGGTGGTCTGGGGCATCCATTGCGTTCAAACTGAAGACGCAGTGAACCTTGAAGACATGGTCGATCGCGCTTGCGTCATCGCTTACCAGGAAGGCTTTGCCCGCCCAGGCGACCGCATTGCCATCACCGCTGGTGTGCCACTGGGCACTCCTGGGGCCACCAATATGCTGCGCATCGCCTTCGTCCGTCAGGATGGCGCTGGCTCCAGCTAAACGCTGCAAGCCTAGTATGAATATGAAAAGCCCGCCTTTCGGCGGGCTTTTCTTTGGGCCTCAGGAAGGAGCCCGTATTAAAAGTGGTAGTTGATCCCAAGCTTACCGACATGCGCCTTGGCGTGAATATCATAGGGGTCGTTACCCAGCGCGCCGACCGGCGCGGTCTTTTTGCCGTAATCGACATAATTGTATTCGGCCTTGAGCGAAATCGCCTCGGTCACCTTGACCTCGGCGCCAACGCCTGCCGTCCAGCCGACAAATCCGGCAGAATATATACCATCGGTACCGGTGAGTGCTGGCGTTGTCTTACCCACGCCCTCAGCGACAGCAAGACCAGCTGTACCAAACAGCAACACCGAGTCTAAGGCGATGCCGGCGCGAGCCCGCAGCGTCGCGGACCAGCGAATATCTGCCGAGCAATCGGAAGTCGTCAGGATTACGCATGCGGTTGTGCCGGTAGCACCGGACCAGCCCAGATCGGCTTCAGCACCAAAAACCAGCTGCTCATATTGATAGTTAGCACCAACAGTGATGCCGAGCCCTGCGCCGCGCATTGTAACGTCTGTCACAACACCGCTACTCGTATTTGTCGTACTGGTTATGCCGCCCGTGTAGGCGCCGTACACACCAGCATAAAACCCTGTCCAGTCATGTGCCGGACCTGCATAGGCAATCGCAGAATTGCCAAAACCTGGCAGATACAAGTCGGCAGCAACAACCGGTGTTACTGAAAAAACTAAAACAATTGACCCTAAAAGCTTACGCATAACCCCTCCGAAATTACGGAGGAGCATGAACATTTATAGTTAAGATGCAGTTACGCGCAAATATTCATCCCAAACCCATGCGAGCGCAGTTTGAGAACGCTAAAACTCACGCTCTGAAAGCGAAAACATTGCTCACTTGATCGGTGGAATAATAGTCCGCTTCAATCGCCTCCTTAAGGCGCATCAGATCGCGGGTAATTCAGGCGATGGTGTCGTGAAAAGAATCAACCGACATATCGGATCGCTGAACGAAGGTGAACCGCACCTCCGTCTTTTCGCCATAGCGCATAGCGCGCATCGGCATAAACAACGGTATCTCTCCGGGCCGGAACACCGCATGGTCATAAATGCCGTTTCCAAGGCCGGGCACGAAGCGGACATGCCTGATCCTTCCGAAGGTCACTTCGGCCACCCAGTCCCCACCCTCTTGCTTTCTATACGTCCCGGGAACCACGGCGGCCCATTTGCCGAAGTTCTTTGGGTCAGACATGAACGTATCAACTTGGCGATACGGCCTGTCCACAGTCACCGTAAGCGTGTGCGATAGCGGCATCAGGTCCCCCAACCTTCACCAGCCCAATAAAAAACAAGGCCCGCATGTTTATGCGGGCCTTGTCAAGCAATTCTTGCTGGAAAGCGTATTAGCCCTGACGGGCCTTGAAGCGCTTGTCCACCTTGTTAATGATGTAAACCCGGCCGCGACGGCGGACGAGTTTATTCGCGCGATGGCGCGTCATCAACGCCTTGAGCGAGTTGCGGATCTTCATCTTGGTATCCTCGGTCAAACAAAAGAGGCGCCTAGGCGCCCGGAAACTTGCCCCTTCATAGGGAATACGTCGGAGCCTGTCAACGCGGCAGACGCGCAGAAATCCTAAACTCTAGACTCTTGCCTATTCTGGCCCTGTCCTGTGGAAATCCCGAGCAATTACAGGCCATCAGGCGTGGATTTCGCGCCATTTTGCGCAATCGGCACCCTGTGCGCGGCGTCAACAAGACATCAATTACAAAGGAGCGGGGGCGAGTCTGAGACTCACCCCCGCTCCATTTAAGCCTTCCGGACGCTTTACGCGGCCGACTGCGCAGCCTTGCGGAGACGACGCCGCTCTTCACGCCGCTCCATCTCAACGACCGGATCAGGAACCGGAACGGCCGTGATCAACTTCTTGGTATAGGCGTGCTTCGGATCTTCCACCACCTGCGCCACGTCGCCAATTTCCACCACTTCCCCGAGATAGAGCACCATCACGCGCTGCGCGATGTGCCGGACCACGGCGATGTCGTGCGAGATGAAGAGCATGGAGATGCCCAACTCTTTCTGGAGGTCCATGAGAAGGTTGATCACCTGCGCCCGGATCGAGACGTCGAGCGCTGATACCGCCTCGTCACACACCACCAGCTTGGGGTTGGTGATCAAGGCGCGCGCAATACCGATACGCTGACATTGCCCGCCCGAGAATTCGTGCGGGTATTTGTTGATCATCGAGCCCTGCAGCCCAACCTTCTCCATCATATGGATCACGCGCGCTGTGCGCTCGGCCTTGGTCACACGCGGCTCATGGGTCTGCAACGGCTCGGCGATGATCGCCCCTGCCGTCATGCGCGGATTCAGCGACGCCAGTGGGTCCTGAAACACCATCTGAATGTCCTTGCGCAGAGCCAGAAGCTCGTTGCTGGACATGGTCTGGATGTCTTTACCCAAATAGTGCGATGTGCCCCCGGTTGCCTGCACCAGCCGCGACACGGCTCGCGCGAGCGTCGACTTTCCAGAACCCGACTCGCCGACAATGCCCAGTGTCTCGCCCGCATAGAGGTCGAACGAGACATTCTTGACCGCATGCAGGACGCGTTTCTTGCCGAAGAGCGTGCTTGGCGGAAGACTAAAGTCCACGCTGATATCGCGGACTTTCAGAATTGGTTCGCGGTCACTCATGCTTGGCGCGCCCCTGTCATGAAGTCATAGGAGACGGTGGAAAGACGCTCGACTCGCTTGTCCAAGCGCGGCAATGCCGCCAACAGGCCCTTGGTATAGGGATGCTCGGGACTGGCGAAAATATCGGCGGTCTTGCGATATTCCATCACCTTACCCCCAAACATCACCAGCGTGTCCTCGCACGTGCCTGCGACAATCCCAAGATCGTGGGTAATCAGGATGATCGACGTCCCGAAATCCTCTTGCAGATCCACGAGAAGATCGATGATTTCGGCTTGAACTGTCACGTCGAGCGCGGTCGTTGGTTCGTCTGCGATGAGCAATTCCGGGCTACACAGCAGCGACATTGCGATCATCACACGCTGACGCATGCCGCCCGAAAACTCATGCGGATAAAGGTGGATGCGATTCTTCGCATCGGTAATCCGCACTGCCTCAAGCAGGCGCACGCTTTCCGCGAGCGCCGCATTATAGCTCATGCCCTTGTGGAGCTGGAGAACCTCAGTCATCTGCCGCGAGATGCGCAGATAAGGGTTCAGCGACGTCATCGGGTCTTGGAAGATGATACCAATACGCTTGGCGCGATATTCGTTGAGCTGCTTGCGGGGGAGATTGAGAATCTCCTTGCCGTCAAACTTCACCGAACCAGAGGCATGACCATTTTTGGGCAAAAGGCCCATAATGGCGAAAGCGCCCTGCGTTTTACCAGATCCCGACTCGCCAACGATGGCCAGTGTTTTGCCCTTCTCGAGCGTATAGGATAGGTCCCGCACGCCCTCGATGATGCCATCGGGGGTTTCGAACTCGACCTTGAGGTTTTTGACTTCTAGTAGTGCCATGGTCAGCCTCCTATCGGTCCTTGGGGTCGAGCGCGTCACGCAGACCGTCACCGATATAGGTGAGACAGAACAGCAACGTGATCAGCACAGCGGCTGGCGCAAGCATCAACCACGGCATCACTTCGGCAACTGGCGCACCAGCCGAGATCAGCGTACCGAGCGAGGTTTGCGGTTCCTGCACACCCAGACCGAGATAGGAGAGGAAGCTCTCCGCGATAATGATTTCTGGAATGGTCAGCGTCGCATAGATCACCACCGGACCGGTCAGGTTCGGTACGATGTGACGCATGATGATGGTGAAAGGCTTGACCCCACCAGCGCGCGCGGCCTCGACAAACTCTTTCTCCTTAATGGAGAGCGTTTGCCCACGCACAATACGCGCCATGGTGAGCCATTCGATCGCACCAATGCCAATAAACAGCAGCACCGGGTTACGACCAAACATCACCACCAAAATGATGACGAAGAGGATGTACGGCAGCGCATACATAATATCGACAAAGCGCATCATGATGGCATCAACGCGGCCACCATAATAGCCTGCGACGGCTCCGTAGACGACACCGATGGTTACCGAAACCAGCGTCGCCACAAAGGCCACGACCAAGCTCATCTGCGTGCCTTGCAGCACACGAGCGAGCATGTCGCGCCCGTTCTGGTCTGTGCCGAGATAGTGGCCAGCGTCAAAATCAGGCGGCTTGCGAATATTGCTCCAGTCGACCTGAGAATAGCCCCATGGCACGAGATACGGCCCGATGAAGGCGACGAGGATAATTGTTACGAGAATGAAGATGGAGATCACCGCCATCTTATTCTTTTTCAAGCGATTGAACGCGTCCTGCCCCAGCGAGCGACCCTTTGGCGCTTCGGTGGCCAGCTTTTCAGCATAGGCGGTGAGAACGTGGTCTTTACCGGTAAAACCAGCCATCAGCGGTACCTCACCCTTGGGTCAAGCCAAGCGTAGACGAGGTCCACGAGCAGATTGAGCGCGAGAATAATGAACATGTAGAGGATGGTGGTCCCCAGAACGACGCCATAGTCGCGGTTAAGCGCGGCTGTGACGAAATATTTGCCGATACCCGGCAGGCCGAACACCTGCTCAACGGCGAGAGAGCCGGTGAGGAGATAGGAAAGGCCAGGTCCAAGATAGGACACGACGGGCAGCAGTGCCGGCTTGATCGCATGGCGCATCAGCACCAGACGCTCGCCAAGCCCTTTCGCACGTGCCGTGCGGACATAATTTGTACCGAGTGTTTCGATCATCGAGCCGCGCATCAGGCGCGAGATACGCCCAGCGTGCGGCCAAGCCAAAACGGTGACAGGCAGAACCAAGTGGATCCAGGAGCCGCTGACCCAACCGCCCGCAGGCACCCATTTCAGATAAACGCCGAACCAGAGCTGGAGCAGTGCCGCCATCAGGAAGTTCGGGATCAGCACGCCGATCATCACGCCCAGCACCAACACATAGTCGGGCCACTTATTCTGATAAGCGGCAGCAACCATGCCCGCGATCATGCCGACAATCGTCGCGATCACAAATGCCGACAAAGCCATGGTGAGGGTGAAGGGAAAGCCGATCGAGATGAGTTCGCTAACGTTGAACCCGTCGATCACCATCGATGGGCCAAGGTCGCCCTGCAGCAAACGCCACACGTAGAGGAAATACTGAACGATCAACGGCTGATCGAGATTGTAGTGCGCTCTGAGATTGGCGAGCACTGTTGGCGGGAGCGCCCGCTCACCGTCGAACGGACCACCGGGAGCTAGGCGGAGAATGAAGAAGCAGGCGGTCACAGCGATCAAAGCGATAGGGATCGCCGACAAGACACGCCGAAAGGCATATGCCAGCATTTATAGCGAACTCCTTGGCCGAAGAGGCGAAGCACCTCTCCCGGACAAAAGCGCCGTGGGGGCCTTTTGGCCCCCACGGTCTCAAAAAACTTAACTTCGGTTACTCGGACTTAGACAGCCAGCGGGTACGGAAGATGTTCTTCGGATTGGCTTCAAAGCCCGAAATCTTTGGCGAGACGACGTCCTTAGACACGTACCAGTAGATCGGGATTGCAGCGAACTCATCCATGGCGATCTTTTCAGCTGCAGCGAGCAGTTCGCCACGCTTTACCAGATCAAGTTCGGTCGAAGCCTGGACCATCAGCGCATTGAACTCGTCGTTCGAATAGCGACCGTAGTTATTGCCCCAGTTGATCGTACCGGCCTGATCAACGCCGTCCTTGAGAAGGTCGAGCGTGTTGGATGGATCGTTGTAGTCGAGCAGCCAGCCAGCGCGGCCAACCTGGAAATCGCCTGCGCGCAGAGCGTCGTAGTGCACTGCGGTTTCAGCGTTGAACAGCTCGATCTTAACACCCAGCGGTTCCCACATGGCAGCAAGTGCCACAGCGATACGCTGGTGGTTGTCGTTGGTGTTGTAACGCAGCTGCAGGGTCAGAGGCTTGTCTGGGCCGTAACCGGCTTCAGTCATCAGTGCCTTGGCCTTTTCGACGCGCTCTTCATATGGCGTGTCAGCCCAAGCTGGATGGTAAGCATTTTCAACATAGTTGGAAGTGCCCGGTGGGACCCAACCATAAGCTGGCAGCTCGCCCGTACCCAGAATATCTGGCCCGATCACGTCGCGAACGACGGTGGTCGAGAGCGCTTCACGGATACGAACGTCGGAAAGAACTTCGCCTTCTTCCTGGTTCAGCACGTAGTAATAGATGCCCAGGAATGGCGTGACGTGTGCCTGGCCAGGCATGTTGTCCTGCAGCCACTGATACTGGTCAGATGGGAAGTCGGTCAGAATGTCGAATTCGCCAGCGCGGTAGCGGTTAAGCGCTGCAGCCTGATCTTCCAGAACGTGGTAGAAGACTTCGTCGATCTTCACGTTCGAAGCGTCGTAATAGTCAGCGTTCTTTTCAGAGCGAACATACGAACCTGGCAGCCATTCCTTGATCAGGTATGGGCCGTTGCCGATGATGTTTTCGACCTTGGTCCAATCGTCGCCAACCTTCTCAACCAAGTGCTTTGGCACTGGGTAAGCGGTGTAGTGCGTCAGCGCTTCAAGGAAGAATGGGGTCGAAGCTTCCAGCGTGATTTCGAGCGTCTTGTCGTCGATTGCCTTGACGCCAAGTTCGTTCAAATCAGCGATTGTGCCCGAGTTGATCTTTTCAGCGTTCTTGATCGGGAACTGCAGATAGGCGTAGTCGGCAGCAGTCTTTGGATCAAACAAGCGCTGGAATGCGAACACGAAGTCGCCAGCGGTCACTGGGGTGCCGTCCGACCAAGCAATACCGTCACGCAGGTGGAAGGTATAGACTGTGCCGTCTTCCGAAATATCCCAGGACTCGGCCTGGCCCGGAATAGCTTCAGCGCTTGGGCTTTCGGTGAGCAGACCTTCGATGTAGTCGCCGATAACGCGGTTTTCCCAGTCGCCCGACGCCTTATGCGGGTCCAGAGTTCCCGGATCACCACCGTTGTGCAACTGCAGTGTCACAGCAGAAGCTGCCGTGCTCATCAACAACGCCATAACGCCGGCGGTCGCGACTGCCTTAAAAGCTGTCGTGAACTTCATATGGTCCCATCTCCTATAATTATCCCTTGGGGGAAGTTGTTCATTGCCCAACTTCAACTCAGCTTGGCAGTTCCTTTGCCAAGATCATTGGACGGTATCGTGCAAATCCGTCTACTGACAAGTGAAACTTGCCAGAACTCAAAACAACTATGAAATATCTGTTCATACGAACAGTTAGGCTTGAACTATGTGGTGCCACAACAGCCTGATTTCGCGCGGCAAACAGGTTTGTGAATACAAAGCGGGCGCACCCTCGAAAATCAAGGCGCGCCCGCTATTGTTCAGCATGTCTAAGCGGACATCACATTTGAAAAAGATAGATCACTACAGCCACAGCAAGGAGCACAGCGAAAGGTAACCAACTCGGCCAAGTCTGTTTAGGCTTGGGCGCTTTTGGTTCTGGCTTCTTCTCAGGGCGACGGAATTTTACGACGTTATCACTCATGCCGCTCCCTCTACCAGAGCAGTCACGCCCATGCCACCGGCAGTGCACACCGAGATCAAGGCTTTCTTACCAGCCTGCCCCGAAACCAGCTTTGCCGTCAGTCCCAAAATACGCGCCCCCGTCGCTGCAAATGGGTGCCCATAGGCAAGGCTCGAGCCCTTCACATTGATCTTTGCGCGATCAATCGGGCCAAGAACGTCGTTACGCCCAAGAACGGTGCGGCAATATTCGGGATCATTCCAAGCCTTAAGCGTACACAAGACCTGCGCTGCGAACGCCTCATGAAGCTCGAAGTAATCGATATCGGCAAAGCTCAGCCCCGCCCGATCGAGCATGTCGCTTGCCGCAATCGTCGGTGCCATCAACAGCCCTTCGCCATGTGCGAAGTCATTGCCCGCCACCCGCCCTGTGGTGAGATAAGCAAGAATCGGCAGACCCCGCGCTTTAGCCCAGTCTTCACTCGCCAAAAGCACGCTGGCCGCGCCATCGGTGAGCGGGGTCGAATTGCCCGCGGTCAACGTGCCGTAGCCAGAGGTTTTGTCAAAGGCCGGTTTGAGCGTCGCCATTTTTTCAAGATTGGCGTCGGCCCGCACGTTATTGTCCCGCACAAGGCCCGCATGCTGCACCACGAGATCGTCGTGGAAGCCCTCTTCATAGGCAGCGCTGGCGTTGCGATGGCTGGCAACAGCCAGCGCATCTTGATCGGCCCGCGCAATGTTCCATTCGCGCGCCATGAGCTCGCAATGTTGACCCATCGATAGGCCCGTGCGCGGTTCGTTGACCGAGGGCGCAACCGGCGTCAGCTCGCCAAACGAAAACCCTTTGAAAGCCTTGAACTTGTCGCCCGGAGTTTTCTCAGCATTCACATTGAGAAGGCGATGCTGAAACTTCGGCCCGAAAACAATTGGACTGTCTGACACGCAGTCTGAGCCCGCCGCAATACCGCTATCGATTTGGCCAGAAGCAATCTTACCGGCCAAAACCAAGGCCGCCTGCAAACTGGTACCGCAGGCAATCTGCATGGTCGTTCCCGGCGTGCGCGGCGACAGCCCGGCGTCGAGCAAGGCTTCTCGCGCGATATTGAAATCGCGCGAATGATTGATCACTGCCCCGGCGATAACCTCATCAATCTTTTCGCCCTTAAGCCCGTATTTGTCGGAAAGCCCGCGCAGCGTCCCCGCCAACATCGAGAGGTTGCTTTCCTCGACATATGCCGTACCGCCGCGCGCGAACGGAATGCGGGCAGAACCGACAATGGCAACGCGTTTCACTTCAGTCATTGTCTTTCCCCTCACGCCCGGCCGTCTGCACGGGCCTTCATCGGCCCACCCATAAATGGCGCAAAACCCGTGCCGAAAATCACACCGATATCGGCCAGCTCAGGCGAGGCCACCACGCCTTCACGGACCACAACTTCGGTCATATCAACCAGTGGCTTGACCAGCTCGCGGCCCAGCCCGACGAGATCAGGATGCTCTGGCGCTGCATCTTTGACCGCTTTGCCGTCCTTCCACGAATAGAAGCCCTCGCCGGACTTCCGCCCGAGCTTGCCTTGCGCAATCAGCTTGGCAAAAATGCTGTTTTCCGGCACCGCATGCCCGAGCTCAATCGCAACCGACTTGCCCACATCCAGCCCAACCGTATCCATCAACTCGATCGGCCCCATCGGCATGCCAAAGGCAACTGCTGCCGCGTCGAGCAATTCCTTGCTTTCGCCCGCTTCAACGCGCTCCACCGCGCCCAGCATGTAAGGCATGAGCACACGGTTCACGAGAAAGCCCGGTGCAGACTTCACCACCACTGGCGATTTGCCGATAGCGAGCGCAAAAGCTGCGCCCTTACCAATGGCTTCATCGTCGTTAAAGGTCGAGCGGATCACCTCAACCAATGGCAGTTGCGCCACTGGATTAAAGAAGTGCAAGCCGATCAAGCGGCTGGGGTCCTTGAGCGCTTCCGCGATGCGTTCAAGCTCAATCGACGAGGTGTTCGTCGCGAGGATCGCACCCGGTTTCAACTTGCCTTCGACGCCAGAGAAAATGCTCTGCTTGACCTCAAGCTTTTCCACCACCGCCTCGATGATCACATCGGCGCGCGGCACGCCTGTGCCATGCGGATCAGGCGTGAGGCGCAGCATCGCCGCATCGACCTCGTGTTTTTTCTTATAGCGTTTTTTGAAGAGCTTCTTGGCTCGATCCAGCGCCGGCTGAATGCGCTCTAAATCGAGATCCTGAAGCGTCACACTCATCCCGCGATAAGCGCACCACGCGGCAATATCGCCGCCCATGACGCCTGCCCCGATGACGTGAACACGCGCAAATTTCGCGCCCTTCAATCCCTGCTTTTTGAGCTTTTCAGAGAGAAAGAACACACGACGCAAATTGCTCGCGGTCGGGCCACCCATCAGTGGGGTGATAGCTTCGATTTCGCCGCGTGCCATCGCGCGCCAATCATTGCCATGCTCCTCGAACAAATCGATGAGCGCATAGGGAGCCGGATAATTCGCCTTTGGCGCCTTTTTGGCCGCCTGCTCGCGCATCTTATTGGCGATAAATCCACGAACACCGGGCAGAGCCATGGCCTTCTTATACGGCGCGGCTTGCTCGGATTTGCGCTTTTGCAGCACAGCCTTGCGGCCTTCCCAGGCCAGCATATCGCGATGCCGCACCAGCTTATCGACAAGGTTGAGCCCACGCGCTGCCCCGGCGCGCAGCATTTTTCCCGTGAGCATGATCTGCATGGCATCAACCGGCCCGGCCTGCCGAATAAAGCGTCCAGTCCCGCCAAACCCGGGGAAAATCCCAAGGTTGACCTCAGGGAAGCCAATACGAGTTTTCTCGTCATTGACGGCAATACGGTAGTGACAGGCCAGTGCTAGCTCTAGCCCTCCGCCCAAGCAGAACCCATGAATACCGGCCACAACCGGAATCTTGAGGCTCTCCAAGCGCTGGAAGATCGTGTGGGTGCGACGCAGCGCGTCGGGCAGAACAGAGAAGTCACTCAGACTATCAAACTCGGCGACATCAGCGCCCGCGATAAAACCGCTGTCTTTGCCGGAGAGCAGAACAACGCCGATCAACTCGCCGGTCGTCTGCATCTCCTCAAAATGGGCAACCAGTGTTTCCAATTCCATCAGCGCCGCACGGCTCAGCGTGTTGACCGGCGCGTCTGGAGTATTGATCGTCAGCCAACCAATCTTTTCGAGATCGATAGTGAAATTCCAGAACTTGGTCTCTGCGATTGCAGTTGCCATTCTTTCCTCCGATCCCTATTCCGCCGCCGACCGTGGCGCGGTCTTATCCAACACGGTCATCGCAAAATCATCAACCTGCACGGCGCGCTCGGTCGCCTCGTCGGCCGCCCGCATGATGCCCGCTTCATTGTCGTTGAGCACGCCAGCGACAACCGCGTCAGCAATCGCGTCACGATCAAGACGACGCTCGATAACACCCTTACGCGATGCCTTGATGAAGCGCGTTTCGATCTCTTCGGCGTCGACGACCTTCTTGAACGCATCCTCCAACACCCCGGTCACATCGTCAGGATCATTGGAGATATAGACACCCGTCGTCAGGCGATCGCGGAACCCACCCGGCACCAACACAGCCTTAGCCAGGCGATAGTTGGCCCTGTCGGACGCGCGCTTTGCGTGGCGGCCAAAGGGGAAGCAGAGGATACGCATCGCCCAGGCAAAGACGGGGTTCGGGAAATTATCGAACACCTCGCCGAAGGTTTTTTCGATATTGGCAATGCGGTCGGCGATGATGCTGTCGACCAGTGCCTTATCTTCCTCAATGCGCGCTTCCTCGTCAAAACGCTTGAGCGTTGCCGACATCAGATAAAGCTCGCCCAACAGGTCAGCCATGCGGCCCGAGATTTTCTGCTTCTGCTTGAGCGCCCCCCCGAGCACCACTGTGGTCCAATCCGCCACCAGCGCAAAGGCCTGCGAGTAGCGGTGCAGCTTGCGATAATGCCCCGCCATCGGCCCTTCATTGGGAGACGAGGCGAAAGCGCCATTGCTCACCCCGTGCAGGAAACTCGCCACAATATTGCGCAGCATAAATTTGGTGTGCCCACCAAAAGCGAGATCGAACGCGTCGAGGCCCGCCTTGCGGTCCTTGTTCTGAACCGCCTGAATTTCTTTGAGCAAATAAGGGTGCGCCCGCAGCACGCCCTGCGCAAAGGTCATCAGCGTACGAGTGAGAATATTGGCCCCTTCCACGGTGATCGCCACCGGGATCGCCATATACCCGCCAAACAGATAGTTCTTCGGACCATCCTGAATAGCGCGCCCGCCTTGAATGTCGAAGGCCTCGTCCATGCTGTCGCGCATGGCTTCCGTGGTTGTATATTTAAGCAGCCCCGCGATAACCGCCGGACGCTGCCCCTCGTCAACCATCGACGCCGTCAACCGCCGCGCTGCTTCATACATATAGGCGCGCTTGACCATCTCCCCGAGAGGCTCCGCCACGCCTTCCATGATCCCAACCGGAATCCCAAACTGGCGACGGATACGCGCATAGGCCGAAGTCGTGCGCAGGGTTTGTTTGATCGACGTCGTGCCGATCGCAGGCAGTGAAATCGCGCGGCCTGTGGAGAGACACTCCATCAGCATGCGCCAGCCCTGACCGGCATAATCCACACCACCGATCAGATAATCGAGGGGCACGAACATGTCCTTGCCCCGCACCGGACCATTCATGAAGGCCTGGCGCGATGGGAAGTGGCGACGACCAATATCAAGGCCCGGATGGTCGCGCGGCACCAGCGCCAGCGTGATGCCAACGTCAGCCCCACGGCCAAGCAGATTGTCCGGATCTTTGAGAAGAAACGCCAAACCAACCAGCGTCGCCACTGGGGCAAGCGTAATATAGCGCTTGTCGAACGACAGCTTGACCCCAAGCACTTCCTCGCCATTCCACATGCCCTTGGTCACAACACCAATATCGCGCATGCCGCCTGCGTCAGAGCCGGAGTGAATGCCCGTCAGCGCAAAGCACGGCACATCCTGACCGGTTGCCAGACGATGGAGATATTTTTCCTTTTGTGCCGGTGTGCCGTATTTCTCCAGCAGCTCGCCTGGTCCGAGCGAGTTGGGCACCATAACGGTGATCCCCGCCGCCACCGAGCGGCTGGCAATCTTGGACACAATCATCGACTGTGCCTGCGCCGAAAACCCAAGGCCACCGTGTTCCTTGGCAATCAGCATGCCCAGAAATCCCTTGTCGCGCAGGAACTGCCACAACTCAGGCGACAGGTCCGCGCGGTTATGGCGAATATCCCAATCGTCGAGCATCTGGCATGCCTGCTCGGTCGGGCCATCCAAAAAAGCTTGCTCTTCAGCCGAGAGGGTCAGCGGGCGGATTTGGGTCAGTTTGTCCCAGTTCGGACGCCCGGAAAAGAGCTCGGCATCCCAACCGACAGTACCCGCGTCCAGCGCTTCCTGCTCAGTGCGGCTCACCTTGGGAAGAATGGATTTCACAGCGCCATAAACGGGCGTCGTCAGCACCGCGAGGCGCAGTGGCTTTATCGCCAGCAGCAACAGCAGCGCGCCGAAAACAAGCAGGAGCCAGCCCCCGAAGCCCAGAGCATAATTGGCCCCCTCCGCTGTAAAATGGAAACCGGAGGCAAGGCCGATGACCACCACTGCCGCTCCCCATTGCCAAAGCGCACTTTCGCGCACGGCCAAAGCGGCAAAAACGATCAAACTGATCACGATCAGCAACAGGGTCATGCCCCTATCCTCCACAAGCGCGCCACACCCCAGGGGTTGGATCGCCATTGTCTCCTCGCCCGCGAATACTTGCCGCGGCTACTCCTCAGCGCGCACCCAAGGCCTATTCAGAACTCAAGCGCGACGCCCACTTAATTTACTCAAGTTTACGTATACGTCAACTTACACACCAATAGGTTCATCGCCAGTGGTAACGCAAACCTTGATTTGGTGCCCTGAGCAGTCACAAGCGCTCAATTGACGCTAACGTAAACCCGTGGAATAGTTTCCAATACGTGTTGGAAAAATCGACCAAAGAGCCGAACACAAAGTTCATTCAACACGCGAGGGGGACAAGCTGCTCCGCGCAGCGCAGTACTATTAGAGGATTTTCTCTTGGACACTTCTTTGGATACCTCTAAGCAGTCGCGCCCATGGCTCCACAGCTATCCTGAAACGATTGCTTGGGACGCAGAGATCGACACGACCCCAGTCCATGAGCAAATCCTCGCCACTTGCGCGCGCGAACCCAATCGTCTGGCTCTCGACTTCCTAGGCGGAAAAACCAGCTTTGCCTCGCTTGCTGAGCAAATCCGCGCCTTTGCCGGTGCGCTGCAAAAAGAATTCGGGGTCACCAAGGGCACGCGTGTGGCGCTCATGCTCCCCAACACCCCGTTCTACCCCATCGCCTATTACGGCACGCTATTGGCTGGTGGTACGGTGGTGAATTGCAACCCACTCTACACCATCCCTGAGCTGACGCACATCACGCGCAATGCGGGTGCCGATATCATGGTGACGCTCAACCTCGCCAATATCTGCGAAAAGGGCCAAGCCCTTGTCGACGCGGGTCACATCAAAAAGCTGATTGTCGCGCACTTCCCCAATGCGCTCCCGCTGGTCAAGAAAATCTTGTTCAGTGTTGTGAAGGCCAAAGAGCTGACTAAAATTCCGCGCAGCAACGAGGGCGCAGCGCTGTTCTCTTTCGAGGTCCTTCTGGCGAAACGCCACACGCCGACACCGGTACAGATCAATGGCAGTGATATCGCGGTGCAGCAATATACCGGCGGCACCACTGGCATTCCCAAGGGGGCCCTCCTCACGCACGCCAATATTTCCGCCAACGCAGACCAGGCGCGCCTGTGGTTTTCTCCAGTGTTCAAGACTGGCAACAAGGCCGTGGCGGTACTGCCTTTCTTCCATATCTTTGCCATGACGACCTGTCTCAACATGCCGCTCATTTGCGGCATGTCGGTGTTTATGATGCCGCGTTTTGAGCCCAAGGGCTTCTTGGCCCTGCTCAAACGCGCCAAGCCCGATTTGATGCCCGCAGTGCCGACCCTCATCGCAGCCTTGGTCAACAATTCTAGCTTCACCCGCGAAAACCTCGCCAGCCTCGAACTCATCGTCTCCGGCGGCGCACCATTGCCAAATGAGTTGCGCGGTCTGTTTGCGCAAAAATCCAGCGGCCGCCTCGTTGAAGGCTATGGCCTCACTGAAGCCTCGCCGGTCGTCTGCTGCGGCCCCTTCTCGGGCGTCAACAAGCCCATGTCCATTGGCCTGCCGCTCCCGGCCACTGACGTTCGCTTCGTCAATATCGACACCAAACAAGTTGTCGGTCTCGGCGAAGATGGCGAGTTGCAGCTCAAGGGCCCGCAGGTCATGGCCGGTTATTTCAACAATGATGAAGCCAATGCCGATGTGTTCATGGATGGCTGGCTGCGCACCGGCGACGTCGGCCACATGGACGAAGACGGCTATGTCTTCCTTGTTGACCGCATCAAAGATCTGATCATCTGCTCAGGCTTTAACGTCTACCCGCGCACCATCGAAGAGGCGCTCGCGACGCACGAAGCCGTCGAAGAGGTGAACGTCATTGGTGTGCCTGACGAATACCGCGGCGAAGCCCCGGTCGCCTTCATCAAATTGCGCGAAGGCATGTCCACAGACGGCCCCGCCCTAAAGTCCTTCTTGGCTGAGAAAATCAACAAACTCGAAATGCCAAAAGAGTTTATCTTTAAGGATAGTTTGCCTAAGACCTTGATCGGAAAGCTCTCCAAGAAAGAGCTCCGTGAAGAATACACACAGCGGAAAGCGCAAAAGTGACCGAAGAGGCCAGCGAGACAAAAGATCTCTTCGCCATTGCCGACCTTGCCAAAGAGTTCGGCATTTCAACGCGTGCAATCCGTTTTTATGAAACCAAGGGCCTACTCAATCCGGAGCGCGTTGGTGCAACCCGCGTCTTTCGGCGTCGCGACCGCGCCCGATTGATCCTGATTTTGCGCGGCAAACGCCTCGGCTTTTCGCTGCGCGATATTTCCGATTACCTCAGCCTTTATGACGCCAACCGCAGTCAACAGGTGAACCTGCTCGCCGAGAAAGTCGATGAGCGCATTGCCCTGTTGGAGCGGCAACGCGATGACCTCGAGACGACGATCCGCGAGCTGCGTGAGATCAAGAACCTGGCGCAGGATCGGCTGGTCAAAACCTAACGCTTCTTCTTATTCGCCCCGATCAGAAAATCCGGCTTCTTGGGTTTCACCCAATTCTTGGGCGGCTCTCGAACAGGCTGATCCGTGCCCAGCCCGATCTGGCCCGGTGGTGCGCGCCCAACAATGCCATCAGCTTCCCCCTTGAGGCGCGCAATTTCATCGCGCAGGGCTGCGGCTTTCTCAAAATCGAAATCGGCCGCCGCTGCGTCCATTTCCTTTTCGAGCGCTTGTAAGCGCTGCAAATTCGTTCGCGATGACATCTTTAGTCCCTCGGTTCGATCTTCATCCCGCTCATAAGAATGCGTCCATATCTTCAAGCCTATTCGCCTCTTGCGCAGGCTTGTCCCATCGAACGCGGCTGATGCGCGGAAAGCGTAGGGCGACGCCAGATTTGTGCCGTGTGGACCGTTGCGCACTGTCAAACGCCACCTCAAACACAAGCTCTTTTTTGACCTCACGCACGGGCCCAAACGCCGCCGTTGTATTGGCGCGGATCCACTTATCGAGCTGTTTCAACTCCTCGTCGGTAAAACCAAAATAGGCTTTTCCGATTGGCACAATCTCATTGCCCTTCCACACGCCAAATGTGTAGTCGGAATAATATGAGCTGCGCTTGCCATGCCCGCGCTGGGCATACATCAGCACAGCATCGACCACATTAGGGTCGCGCTTCCACTTGAACCAATACCCCTTTGGCCGCCCCGGCACATAGGGCGAGCTTTTGAGTTTGATCATCACTCCTTCGTGCCCATGCTCATCTGCGCCCATGCGGCGGAGCTTGGCCAATTCCTCCCAATCGGCAAAGTCCAGAACCGGCGATAGATCAAGCCGAGTCTGCGGATTGCGTGCGAACCAAGCCTCAAGTCGAGCTCGTCGCTCTTGCCAAGGCAGGGGCCGAATGTCTTCATCGCCGTCAAACAGCATGTCGTAGACACGCACAAAGCCCGGCAGCTCTGCCATCTGCTTGCCCGTCGCCACCTTCCGGTTCAGCCGCTGCTGCAGATCGTTAAAGCTTCCCGGCTCGAAATCCTTGCCGACCAGCAATTCCCCATCGAGCACCGCCCGCCCTCGAGCCGCCTCCACCACATCTGGAAAGCTTCCCGCGATATCGTCCCCTGTGCGCGAAAATAGCGAACTACTTTCGCCATTCAGCACCAACTGAACTCTGATGCCGTCCCATTTCCACTCAACCGAGTGCTCCTTGGGGTCGAGTTTTTCAAAATCGCTGAGCTCTATCGGCGTCGACAGCATCAACGGATGAAACCGCGCTGTGTGATCAATGTCCGGTCGCTCGGTCCTGCCCTCTAACCACGCAAAAAGATTGGCATAGGGCGGTTTGAGCCCATGCCAGACCTCCTCAATCTCTTGCAGTGGCACCCCGCTCATTTCCGCCAGCGCCGTCTTGGCCAGCCGTGCCGAAACGCCAATCCGCAGCGCCCCCGTCGCCAGCTTCACCAAGGCCCAACGTTCATGGATAGCGGCATTGGTCAGCAAATCGCCAATCACCTTGGGCAATTCGGCTTTGCTTGTCTGATTGAGAATATCGACCACCGCACTCACGCTCGGCAGCACACCGGTGCCGTGGTGTGGCCAGATCAGCGCGATAGTCTCGCCCAGATCGCCAACATAATCATAGGAAAGCGCAAAAAGGGTCTCATCGACCTCCGCCAACACCGTCTGCCGCAGCAATTGCGGCTTCACATTGCGGATATCCAATTCGCCGGTCAGAACGGCCAACGCCAGCCCCCGGTCTGGGTCGGGCACCTCAGCAAAATACTGTGCCAGCGCCGCAATCTTTCGCGTGCGCGATGGCGTCAGCGCCAAGAGATCGAGCAGGTCCGCGAAACGCTTCATTCCACGCCCTCCCCGCCGTCATCATCAAGACCGGGCAGCGCCAGCGGCTCTGCCTCAAGCCCCTGCTTCTTGCACCAATAAACCAGCGCATCCTCGCGCCCATGCGTCACCCAAATGGTCGAAGCACCACTATCGTGGATGGATTGGTTCAGCTCACCCCAATCGCAATGGTCAGAGATAATCAGCGGCAGTTCAACCAAGGCCTGTCTCGCCCGCTGTTTGACACTCATCCAGCCGGAAGCCTGACACACCACCGGGTCGGGGAAGCGTCGGCTCCATTTGTCCCGAATGGCCGAAGGCGGCGCGATGACGATCTGCCCGGCCATTTCTGCCTTGCTCGTCCCCGTCGCCGGAATAAGGTTTCCCAGTGGCACGCCCAACTGCTCATAAAGCTCGCAAAGCCTAATCATTGCGCCATGCAAATAGATTGGCTTGTCCCAGCCCGCATCGCGCAGCAGCGCGATCACCCGCTGCGCCTTGCCCAGCGCATAGGACCCCACCAAATGGCAGCGCTCTGGCTGATCCTGCACAGACTTTAAGAGCCGCGCGATCTCGCTCTGCGGCTTGGGATGCTGAAACACGGGCAAGCCAAACGTCGCCTCAGTGACCATCAGATCACAGGCCACCGGCTCAAACGCTTCCGCTGTCCGATCCGGCAAACGCTTATAGTCCCCGGTCACCACCGCCCTTTGGCCTTGGGCTTCAATAAGAACCTGCGCGGAGCCCAAAATGTGCCCCGCCGGATAGAGGCTCACCACCGCGTCGTTGATCGTGAGTTTCTCGCCAAAATCGAGCCCTTGGAACGTGCCCGCGCAATCCACGCCATACCGCACCTTCATAATCTCTATGGTTTTTGGCGTCGCCAACACCGCCCCATGCCCTGACCGCGCATGGTCGGCATGGCCATGGGTGATCACCGCACGCGGACGTGGCACGCTCGGATCAATCCAAGCGTCGATGGAAGGGACGTAAAGATCTCGGTTTAAGATATGACCCATAGTCCCCTAACGCTCGCCCGCGTGACAGGTTCAACCTCTTGCCTTGTCTTCGCGTTGGCCTAAAACCATACCGCAACACAAGGAGCCCGACATGCGTCGCAGCAAGCACCCACAAGGCACAGTCCATCGTCTGATCGTTGAGAGCAAGGCGCTCATTGGCAACCGTTTGGGTGATGACACCGCGCGCATCGTCGACGTCTACGTCCCGCACGGCCATGACGGCAAAGACCTACCGCTTCTCGTCGACCTTGTTGGCTACACGGCCGGTGGTCCTGCCCACACAGCCTGGAAAGCCTTTTCCGAAAACGTCCCCGAGCGCTTGGATCGCCTGATCGGCGAAGGCACACTCGCCCCGGTCGTAGTGGCCTTCCCCGATTGCTACTCACGCCTCGGCGGCAACCAATATGTAAATTCGCCCGTCGTCGGCAATTACGAGGATTTCCTCATCGCTGAGATGCTCCCAGCGGTTGAGCAAAAATTCGCCTGCGGCGGCACCGGACGTCGTGGGGTTTTCGGAAAGTCCTCAGGCGGTTTTGGCGCCCATATTCACGCCATGCGCCATCCCGATGTGTGGTCCGCAGCTGCCAGCCATTCTGGCGACGCCGGCTTTGACCTGCTCTATCTCGGCGAATTCCCCAACACGCTGCGCGCGCTCGCCAAGACCGAAAATTCCATTGAGCAGTGGCTCACCGCTTTTGAAAGCAAGGTGAAAATCGATGGCAAGGACACCCTGACGCTCATGATCCTTGCGCAAGCCGCAAGCTTTGATCCCGATCCAAGCGAGGAGACCTTCCTCGGCCTACGTCTGCCGGTGACGTATGACACCTGCGACATCATCGAAGAACGCTGGGCCAATTGGCTCAAGTGGGACCCTGCAGAAATGGTCAGAACCCACGCGCAGGAGCTCTCTAAGCTGAAAGCCTTCTATTTCGACTGCGGCACCGAGGATCAGTACAACATCCTCTATGGCTCCCGCCGCATCCAGAAGATCCTGAGCGAGCGTGGCATTGAGCACCGCTACGAGGAATTCCCCGACAACCACTCCGGCGTCGACTACCGCATGGACATTAGCCTGCCCTACCTCGTCGACGCATTGAACAAATAGTCTGGCCCCTGCCCGCCATTGCGAACGCGAAGCCGTCTCCCTCCCCCTTGTGGGGAGGGATTAAGGGTGGGGTAACGAGCCTCACACCACCTTCTGGACCGTCAGCAGACCATCGCGCTCTGCATTGGCCGCGGTGATCGCAGCCTCCCCGCCGAGCACAACGATACGGCCCTTTTCGGCCACGGCTTCAACAGCCGCTGCCATGGCCTCAAAATCTGCCGCTGACGTTGCCAGAACTTCGTCTCGGCGCTGCTGACGCACCGCGTCCGTCGTGCCGTTCAGAATCCGCCACATCGCCGAATAGCCCTTCGCATCCGCAAACTCCGGACGATCCAGATCGCCGATCACCCCGATGATCGAGCGTGTCAGATCCTGCTCGCCAATACCCGCGCGCAACGCCTTCGCCGCGCCGTCATAAGCCTCAAGCGTTTTGAGCAAGTTCGGATCGCGATAGGAGAGGAACGAGAAATTGCCGGACGACAGGTCAAACCGGCTCGACCCACCATAGGCCCCGCCCTGCACACGCACCTTATCCCAAAGGTAAGTGGTGTTGAGATGACGCAGAACGACCGACGCCGAAGCCGTCAACTCGATGCCCAGCGCCTTCAAATTTGCGCCCTTACCGACATAATTCACCTGTGCCGGAATGATGAGCCCTTCATGCGCCGCAAAGCTCGACTGCCGCCATGTCGCGCGTTCAAATTTACCGCCCGGCAGTTTGCCGACGAATTGGCCCAACTCGCTCTTGGCGCGATCCAACAGGTCCGCGTCCGCGGTCAGGTTGATCACCATCGCCCCGCGGTTGAAGAGCTTTTCGCGAATGCTCACCAGTACCGCTTCCACACTCGCCCAATCGCTATCGATGCGCTCAATCAGCCCCTTGAGAAACTCGTGATAGCTGACCCCGCTCATCTGCTCGGCCACCCAGCTCGCCTCGGTCAGCGCCGCCTTGATACGGGTGTCGACAATGCCATTGCCACCGGGCACCAGACGCGCCTCAAAGCCCGCCTTTTCTTCCAGCGCCATCTGGCGGAAACGTTCTTTGTTTGACAGGCGTGCGTCGAGCAGGACATCGCTCATAATGTCGAGCATATCGCCAAACTTATCAGCCACGGCCTTGCCCGAAAGGAAGAACCAGGCTGCTGTCTGCCCATCTTCAGAGCGCGTCGCCAATGCGCGATGCTGGGCAACGCCCCCTGTTGTTCTGCCAATCCGCTGCGTCAGCGAGACGAAGTCTTCCTTGCTCGTCCCGGTCTGCAGCAATGCGCGACCAAAAAGCGGCATATAGGGCAGCTGCTCACTGTCGAGCACAGTCACATCAAACCCGACATCGAGATACAAAATCCCGATCGTCGCGAGGTCGTGATAAAAGAAGCGTGCGGCGTCGATCGCGCTTTCATCCGTCGGGATGGTGCGGATATCGCGTTCCAGATCATCGCGGCTTAGCGTCGGGATCTTTGCCAAGTCTTCAGGCTTGTCGACCGCCTCTTGAAGAGCCTTCAGCCGTTCTGTGCGCGCAACAACACTCTGGATCGCCTCATCGTCCAAACCGGCGCGAACAGCGGCAAGCTTGTCGACTTCTGCCTGCGCTTCGCGTGCGCCCTGCTCTGGATCAGCCTCAAGCGTCGAGGTCACCCGATGCGGGTTATCAAGGAAAAGACGCCGAATTTCATTTTTGAAATGCTCGCCCTTCGCCTTGGCCTTAACCGACGCAAGCGCCTCCTCAAACGAAAGTTGGGCCAGCGGGTCGCCACCGTGCAGCCAGGGGCCCATAGCGGTGAACATGTAACTCATGCCGCGTGGGGTAGAGCCCGTATTGTTCTCGCGTAGGTTGAACTCGAACATATTGATCGCAGCATCAATCTGCTCGTCAGAAAACCCTGTTTCGGCGAGGTCCCGCAAGGTATCGAGAATAAGCGCTTCGACCTTTTCGGCATTGGCTGGGTCAATCCCCTTGAGGCCAACGCCGGCCATTGGCTGGCGCAAATAGGTCGAAATACCACCGCCCAAAACACCTTCACCAAGGCCAGATTCATTGAGCTTTTTGCGCAGCGGCGCAGCCGAATTGCCAGCGAGCAAATAGCTTAGCATGCCGTGGCTCAGCGTTTCCTCACGCCCCTCGGGCTCATCGAGCATCCAATTGACGGACACCATCCCGTCACGACGCTTTTCGCTGTCGATCGTGCCCGCATAAGTGCCCGAAACCGCGCGCGGCGCATTCCACCGCGGCTGCAGCTTCACCTCCGCATCAACAGCGATACGGTCAAACTGGTCAAAATAGGCATCCAGAATGTCGAGGCGCTTTTCCGGCGCATCATCACCAGAGAACACCACACGTGCATTGGACGGGTGGTAATAGGTTTCGTGGAAGCGCTTAAACTGCGCATAGGTCAAATCAGGAATGACCTTAGGGTCGCCCCCCGAGCTTTTGCCATAAGTGGTGTCCGGATAGAGCGCGTCTTGGCTCTGGGTATGCATCACCGAGTCCGGCGACGAATAAACGCCCTTCATCTCATTGAAGACCACACCCTTATAAACCAGCGGTGCATCAGCACTATCCAGCTCATAGTGCCAGCCTTCCTGCTCGAAAGTGTCTTCCGAAATGATCGGGAACAAAACCGCGTCGAGATACACATCCACGAGGTTGTAAAAATCTTTGAGGTTCTGGCTCGCGACCGGATAAGCGGTCTTGTCCGGATAGGTCATGGCGTTGAGGAAGGTATGCATGGAGCCCTTGAGCAGCTCCACAAACGGCTTCTTCACAGGGTACTTCCGGCTCCCACACAGCACCGAATGCTCAAGAATATGAGCAATGCCAGTCGCGTCTTCTGGCGGGGTTTTGAAGGTAATGCCGAAGACCTTGTTTTCGTCGTCATTTATGAGGCTAAGCACCTCTGCGCCGGTTTTTTTATGCCGATAGAGCCGCGCCTGAGAATTGATCTCGGCAATAGCTTCATCACGAACCAGTTCGAACGCAGGATGGGACATAAATCACGCCTTCAGCAAATTTCTGACACTTAACCTAGGTGTCGCAACACTGATCCGCTAGAGGCACAAAGCACTCACTTGGAAAGTGTACACTTTTGGTGTACAAAAAAGTGGTAGGCCACTTCCGGACTACAAAGGAGAGAGACAATGCCCCGCATAATCTGCATTAACTTTCAGATAGGATCCTCCTTTGGAACTCGAGTGGAACGAAGATAAGCGACTTTCGAATCTAGAGAAACATGGCGTCGACTTTCTTGATGCCGCTCTCATTTTTGAGGGCATCACACATTCGACCCCTGACAGAAGAAATGACTACGGAGAAATACGTTTTCGCACCATCGGGTACGCTGACGGGATTTGTTTTGTTGTCATTCACACACAGCGTAACGGTGTAACCAGGCTAATTTCGGCTTGGAAAGGTAGCAAACGTGACAGAACAACTTATGAGGCGAGCGACACTTGAAGAATTAAGAGCGATGAAAGATCGCGGGGAGTTCTACGACTCGTCAAACGCCCCAGAAGGCCCCGAACTTGGCGACGAGTTTTGGAAGAACGCAGTCTTAAACGAACCAGTGACTCCAACATCAGTTCACCTCAAGCTTGACCCGGAAGTGTTTGAGTTCTTCAAACAGCAAGGCAAAGGTCACATAACGCGGATGCAGAATGTGCTGGCCGCTTATGTAAAAGCCCAAAAATCACGCTGAGAAAGTCGGACTATGCGTTTTTGTTTTGCCGTGTTTTCCGCGCTGATGGCTCTGCCTGCCTTTGCTCAAGACATGCCGGACCCAGCCTATCAAGACGATCGTTCGTCCCCCCAAGCTGTCGTGCAATCGCTTTATAACGCCATCAATCGCGAAGAATATCTGCGCGCCTGGTCCTACTATGGCGCCAACTCTCACGCTCAGTCGAACGACACTGCCGCGTCAGCAGATTACGAGGCCTTCAAGGCCGGTTACGAAGAGACAAAAGCCGTCACCCTTCTGACAGGCGAACCGACCGAAGAGGGGGCAGCGGGCTCGAGCTACTACTATCTGCCCGTCGCCATCGACGCCCAAAATCACGATGGCACCAGGGCGCAGTTCGCAGGCTGTTTCACACTCAAGCTCGCCCTGCCAACCAATCAGGACGCTCCCCCTTACGCGCCAATGCATATCGAAGAGGGTAAGCTGGAGACGGTCGAGAGCAAGGCGCTCGATGCAGTGCTCCCCACCGATTGTACGCCTGAATAACCGTGGCGGGGTCAGACCCCGCCTCTGATCTCCGGCTTCACTGTTTTCTCATACCATTCCCCCAATTGCTTGGAGAGTGCAGGGAATAGGCTACGCTGCTCGCTGGCGGCAACATTGTCTGCGATCTGCTCTGGCTTGGACACACCCGCAATCACCGTCGACACCTGCGGATGATCCAAAATCCATCGCAGCGCAAATTGGCTCATCGGCATGCCTTCGGGCGCGAGCCCCTTCAATTCAGCAACAAGCTCGACGCCGCGATCAAAGGGAATGCCGGAGAAGGTTTCGCCCACCGAAAAAGCCTCACCATCCCGATTGTAATTGCGATGGTCGCTCGCCTCGAAAACCGAGGTTTTATCAAACTTGCCGGTGAGGAGGCCGCTCGCCAGCGGCAGTCGGACAATTATACCAACATCCTTTTCAGCCGCTTTGGGCAATAATTGCGTCGCCGCATCCTGACGCAACAGGTTGAAGATGATTTGGAGTGTAGCGCAGCCCGGCTGCTCTAGGCACAGAAGAGCTTCCTCAATCGTCTCAACACTGGCGCCCCAGTGGCGCACGAGCCCCTCATCGCGCAGCTCATCCATCCAGCGGAAGATCGCCCCATCGCGCAGAACACTGGTCGGCACACAATGGAGCTGCGCCAGATCAAGCGTCGAAACGCCGAGGCGCTGCGCTGATCCAAGAAGACTTTGGCGCACACCCTCTTTGGTGTAGCGATTGGGAAAGAGTGTGCTGGACCGTCCAACCTTGGTAACGACTTTAACGGCACCGGCCTTGGCGAAAGCCCCAATCCGGCTTTCGCTCAGTCCGCCGCCATAAACGTCCGCAGTGTCCCAAAAATTGATACCGGCATTGACCGCAGCATCAAGGATGGCTTTGGCGGTGTCGTCACCAACGGGGCCGAAATCGCCCCCCAGCTGCCAGCAGCCGAGGCCAATTTCACTCACCTCGTAGCCTGTCCGCCCCAAACGCCGTGTCTTCATGTCCTGCCCCTTATTTTAGGTCAGGCTATCGCCCACCCACAGAAGGGACAAGACAAAGACACGCGCTCAGTTCCCGCAAGAGCAGCCGCTTATTCGAAAAATTCTGGATATTCAGAAATCGTCTGGTCGAGCAGAGCTTCTGCACGGCCCAAATGCGCGCGCATCGCTTCTTCGGATGCGGCCGCATCGCCACGCGCTACCGCGTCAACAATGGCCTTATGCTCGGCAATCGCGCGGTCCTTCGAGCTCAGATCGAGCGTCAAATAGCGCACACGGTCGAGCTGCATCTTGTGGTCGTCAACCATCTGCCAGGCGTATTCCACGCCCGCCATACGCGCCAAAGTACGGTGAAACAGCTCGTCGAGAAGGTGGAACTGCAGCGTATCGTCCTTCGCCGCCGCGGCTTCCTGATCAACGATGATCGCGTCAAGAATGGACTTGGCTTCGCCATTGCCTTCCGCCACGACGCGGCGAATGGTTTCGACCTCGATGCTTTCGCGGATGAAGCGGCTCTGACGCACACCATCGGGCGAAATCTTCTTCACCACGGTCGCCCGCTTAGGGCGGATCAGCAGCAGGCCCTGTTGGGACAGTCGGATAAAGGCTTCGCGCACGGGCTGGCGGGAGACGCCATACTTGGTGGCAATATCGCTTTCCGAAATGGCATCGCCGGGCTTGAGAACGAGCGTCACGATTTCATCGCGCAGGGCCTGCACAAGGCGCATGGCCATGGTCTGTTCACTGACGCTGTCTATTTCTACACCCATATCTCTGGCCATCCTTTTGCCAACTGGTATCCCAAATCCCCCCGGAAATGAAAAGCACCCCGCGCAGGTCGGAGTGCTGAGTTTTGAGCGCTGTTGCTCATTTCCATCTAAAGGGAAATGCCCGCGTCTCGTAACATCTGGTCGATGTCTATTCTTGCGCCGCTTTCCGCAATGGAGCGGTTTGCCGCAATGCCCGTCAGAATAGACCAAGCGCCAGCCGTATGGTCAGACGCTCTGCCATACTTATCTTCCTCCATCCCATTGGGATTAAACAAGTATCCAAGCATGATCGGGTCCGCGCCGCCGTGACTGCCCTTACCTGTCCAAACGTCAAGCTTTTTGGGGAGTTCCCCGGCAAGATGCAATTCAGTGGTCATTTGTTCCACCTCATCGCCTCCGCGCTCGCGGTGACCACCGGCGAAAACACCATGCACTTCGATGTGCCGATGGGTTAGTTCGCCCTTCGTGCCGTGGAATTTCACCTCCAGCCCTTCCCAAGGGGAATAAGCCACAAGCGTATAATTGAGCGAGGTGCCGTTCTGATACTGCGCTTGCACCTGCATAGTATCTTCAATGGTGATGTCGTCGGCAAAGACGCATTTATCGCGCCAGTAGCCGTCATCATCCTCCGCATCGAGATAGAGTTCCTTCAGCGGTTCATCGGCCTCAAGGTCCATCTTGAACGCACATTTGTCCGCCACCGGGCAGGTGTGGCAACGCTCGCCATGATCCGCCAATCCGAGCTTTACGGCCATTTCCGGGGTGTAGAAATCACGCTTGCCGATAGCTGAAACGCTCTTAGGCGTCGACGCCGCCCACCAGTTCAGCAGGTCAAAGTGGTGCGTGCTCTTATGCACAAGCAGGCCACCCGACTTATCCTTATAGCGGTGCCAGCGCCGGAAATAATCGGCCCCATGCACCCGGTCGAGATACCAACGGAAGTCGATTGCGGTAATATCGCCAATCGTGCCGCTCATCAGAATTTCTTTGAGCTGCGTCCGCGCCGGCGAGTAACGATAGTTAAAGGTCACCGTGACCTTCTTTCCCGTCTCCCGCTGCGCATCCAAAATCCGCTTCAGCCGTGCCATATCAATGGTCATCGGCTTTTCCGTCATCACATTGCGGCCAGCACGCAGCGACCGCACGATGTATTCGTCATGCAGATAATCCGGCACGGTCACGACCACCGTATCTGGGTCCTGCTCGCCCAGCATGCGGTCGAAATCTTCCGCCAGATACGTGGCGATACCATTGCCACCGCGATTGGGAACCTTGGACGCCGATAGCGCTAAACGGCTCTGGTTATTGTCGCACAGCGCCACGAGCTCCGCCGTATCAGCATGTGTTTCGGCAATCGCTTCGCGGAACATCTGGTGTCGGCCACCCGTGCCAACAATTGCATATTTCATCTGAGAACTGTCGATCTTGTAGGAGGGGCCTGAACCAATTGGTTCGCTCTTCCATACAAGATTGAACAAGACCATCGCGCTGTCAACGCCTTACCGCACCAACACTAAAGAAATTGAGGTACGGCTCCTCATTTCCCCGTTTTTGCCGCGCATCTCTTGGCCACAAAAACAAAAAGCGGGACCACAAGGCCCCGCTTCCCACAAACATAAGTTAACCGAAAGGTTACTTCGCGAACGGCACCGATGCCTTCAGCACTTCACCTGAATCGTTGAACTCCACCTCGAAATCGACGGTGATCGTTTCCCCGATCAAATTGATTTTCGAGCCGATGCGCACATCGCTCCCGGCGCGGTCCTTCTGCTTTTCCTGCAGATCGAACGAAATCCGATCCCCGCTTTGGCGGCCGATGGCGAGGCCGGTAAAACCAGCATTCGAGCTCATCGCGGCTTCATACTGCTTGCCCGCAGCATTGTAGGCGATGGTACCGCTAATCGAGAGCGTCGCATTCACCAGCGTGCAACGCCCGGTGTAGTTGACTTTCAGCTGTACGCCCTGCGCCACCGACAAGCGGCAACGGAAGGGTTCATTTCTGCCACCTCCGGTCAGCGCGCCCTCGCCGCGCCAATCGCCGAGATAGCTCTGCAGCTTCTCTAATTCCGGCTGCGCCAGCGCAGGAGCCGTAAACGGCGTCAGCATGGTCAGCGCCACAAAGGAAGTCCGCAGCCAAGTCTTAAGCATGAATAGCCTCGTCAAAATCGATCTAAGCTTCGCAGTTAGCTCTTAATTATGTCTGCCAGCCGACGCAAATTCACGCCAGTGGGAAATTTTACGTGTGACTTGCTTTGTTACCGATTGCCAACCTCTCTCGTCTACAAGAGTTCCAAACGTGTCACAGACACGATTCTGAGTTTATTAGGGGGAAGGCCCGGCATGTCCGAAGCCGCGATCATCAGCGCACAAAATGTTGACTACACTCTCGACGTCGCCGGACGTCCACTCAACATTCTGCGCAAGGTTTCCCTGCAAGTAAAACCGGCTGAAGTGGTCGCCATCGTCGGCCCATCGGGCTCGGGCAAGACCTCCATGCTGATGCTTCTGGCGGGCCTCGAAAAGGCCACCGGCGGCAGTGTCACCGTCAATGGCACCGACCTCGGCAAGCTCAACGAAGACGAGCTGGCCAAATTCCGCCGCAACACCGTCGGCATTGTCTTCCAGAGCTTCCACCTCATCCCTTCGCTGACCGCTCTCGACAATGTCGGCATGGCGCTCGAAATCGCCGATGAAAAGCTCTCCATGGCGCAAGTTCGTGAGCAAGCGGCCAAGGCTCTCGCCGCCGTCGGCCTGCAAGATCGCCTCGACCACCGCCCCTCGGCCATGTCGGGTGGCGAACAACAGCGCGTTGGCCTAGCCCGCGCCACTGTCGCCAATCCGCCGCTGCTATTGGCCGATGAGCCAACCGGCAATCTCGATCAAAAAACCGGCGCCGTGGTTGTCGATCTCATGTTCGATCTGGCCCGCAAGAACCGCACCGCCGTTGTCCTCATCACCCATGACCCTGCCCTCGCCGCCAAGGCAGACCGCGTCTACACCATGACTGCGGGCGGGCTCATCGAAACCACGGCAGCACGCTAATGGGACGGATCTGGCCGGCCATCCGTATTGGCCTTCTCGACATGCGCGGCGATCTGCGCCGCTTCCTGCTCCTCGTCGTCTGCCTTGCCGTCGGCACCGCTCTGATCTCCGGCGTAAACTCTGTCGGCACCAGCATCAGTCACGCCATTGATGAAGGCGCTGCCGAGATCATGGGCGGCGACATCGAGCTGTCTCGCGCCGATCGTCCCGCAACGCCCGATGAAGTGGCGGAAATGGAAAAGCTCGGACAGGTCGTCTACGTCGTCGACACCAATTTGCGCGCCGAGAGTTTTGACGGCGAAGCCTTCGCCGACGTCACCGCCGTCGATCACGGCTACCCCATGTTCGGCTCTATCGTCAGCCCGCACTTGCCGGCTGGCGAAGACATCAACGAGCTTCTTAAGCGCCAAGACAATGCCTATGGCGCCCTCATCGACCCAGTGCTTCTCGACCAGCTCAATCTCGCCCCCGGCGATATTATGGGCATTGGCGGCACGCAGTTTTCGGTACGCGGCACCCTCACCCGCATCCCCGATGCAGCGGTCCGCGGCTTCCGCTTGGGCATTCCCATCCTCATCACTGTCGATGGTTTTAACCGCATCTCCGACCGCACCTCGCCCCTCCCGGGTCTTGGCTCTTGGTATCGCTATAAGGTCAAGCTGACCTCGGGCGACATCGACGCCGGTCTTGCCACCGCCACCGAGCAGTTTTCCGATTTCGGCTGGACCGTTCGCTCTGCTCGCGACGGGCTGGGTCAAATGGTGCGCTACTATGATCTTTTCATGCGCTTCCTCGTCATCGTCGGCCTTGGCTCCCTCCTCATTGGTGGGGTCAGCGTCTGGACCGGCATGCGCTCATACATTTCCGAGCGCTCGAGCGTCATCGCTGTCATGCGTTCCATTGGTGCTGGTCGCTCGCGCGTGTTCCTGCACTTTTTCTCTCAGGTCGCAGCGCTTGCCATTGTTGGGGTACTGATCGGCCTCGTCGTCGGTGGCGGCATTGCTTGGTTGCTCCTGCCCTCCATTTCGGGGGCGGTCGGCATATCTCTCACGCCAGCCATCTACCCCCAGCCCCTGCTGGTCGCCGCAGGCGCGGGCCTCGTAACAGCCTTCGCCTTTGCCTATCTGCCGCTGCAGCAAGCCCAAGCGATCCGCCCGGTGCTTCTGTTCCGCTCGAAGGGCCTTGATGCGCCTCCGGTCGATTGGAAAGCCTTGCTGCTCTCGCCGCAGGTCGTGCCACTGCTGCTCGCCATTCTCGCCTTTTTCTTCTTGGCGTGGCTGATGACCAAAGACATTGCGCTCGTGCTCGCCTTTGGCACGGCCAGCGCCATCGCGGCAATCCTCTTCCAGGGCTTTATTCGCCTAGTGCAATGGGGCCTCTCGATGCTCCCAGAACGCGGGCCGCGCATCATCCGCCATGCCCTGCGCTCGATCTCTGCCGCCGGTCAAAATGCCGCCGCGGTCGCCGTCTCTGCGGGAATGGCCCTTGCCATGCTGATCGTCGTCCTCGTCATGCAGGCGAACCTACAGCGCGAGTTCTTGGGTGCGTCGGCCTTCGATGCTCCAACGCTTGTTGGCTCAGACCTCTTCCCCGACGAAATCGAAGATCTCGAAGCCCTTGCCGAGGAACGCGGCATCGGCCGCTTCGTCGCCACGCCAATGCTGCGCGGCGCGCTCACCCAGATCAAGGGAACACCCGCCGATCAGATCCGCACGCGCGGTCCTGAGGCCAGCTTCCTGCTGTCCGGCGAAGTCCCTCTCACCTATCGCGAGGAGATGCCGTCGAGCTCTCGCCTCGTCGCTGGCAATTGGTGGCCCGAAGACTATACAGGCGAACCGCTCGTTAGCCTCCACCAAAGCCTGCGCAATGGTTTGGGCGTCGACATTGGCGACACCCTCACCTTCGAAATCTTTGGCGAGCCCGTCACGGCCACCATTGCCAACTTCCGTGACTACTCTTGGCAAGGCGGCATCGACTTCCTCGCCTCCTTCGCACCCGGCGTTCTGGAAGCCTATCCAACCACGCTCTTTGCCTCGGTCACGGCTAACCCCGGCCAAGAGGAAGCCATCACGCGCCTCCTCGCCACTGAGCTTCCCGACATTCGCTTCATCTCCGTGGGCGATACGCTCAAGCAGGTGACAGACGCGCTTGGTCAGCTGTCTTTTGCTGCGACACTTGTCGGGGGTCTTGCCGTCGGCAATGGCCTGCTGGTGCTTGTGGGCTCCCTCTCCACGGGTCGCCGTCAGCGCGAAGCCGATACGGTGATCACCAAGGTTCTGGGCGCGACGCGCTTCGACCTTTTGGCAACCGCATTCCTCCAATACTTCCTGCTGGCCCTCCTTGCGGCAATCCCAGCCGTGATCTTGGGCTTGCTGGTTGGTCGCGTCGTTTCTGGCCTGATGTTGGAGGTAGAGTTCACCTATCGTCCCGACGTCATTGCCATCGTCATCGGCCTCGCCATTTCCATCACCGCGCTCTTGGGCGCGATGACAATATTGCGCGCAGCCACAGCGCGTCCCGCCCGCCTTCTCCGCGACCTTTAAACAGGTCGCGGGCCCTGCGGTAACATTGCGCGTCTGGGCGAGACGAATCGGACTAGTGATGTGCTAACAGTCACCTCACCTAAGCCGTCACAATGCGTTCGCCCGTTCCGCTGGAGTGCGAGCGCATTCCGCTGGAGAAGCAATGCAGGTCGCAATCGACATGGGACAGGCGCGGGGCCAAGGCTCCGCCGCAATGGATCTGGAAGAGCTGCTCGCCACCCGTCTACTGGTGCAGGGCAATTCTGGCTCGGGCAAATCGCATCTTTTGCGCCGTTTGCTCGAACAATCCGCCCCGTGGGTTCAACAATGCATCATTGATCCGGAAGGGGACTTCGTCACCCTTTCGGACAAATTCGGCCATTTGGTTGTTGATGCCACCCGCACCGAAGCCGAGCTGACCCGCATCGCCAACCGCGTGCGCCAGCACCGCGTCTCCGTCGTGCTCAATCTCGAAGGCCTCGACGCTGAGCAGCAAATGCGCGCGGCCGCTGCCTTCCTTGGCGGCATGTTCGATGCCGACCGTGACTATTGGTATCCTGTGCTCGTCGTTGTTGACGAAGCCCAGCTCTTTGCGCCCGCAGCCGCTGGCGAAGTCTCCGACGAAGCGCGCAAACTCTCCCTTGGCGCCATGACCAACCTTATGTGCCGTGGCCGTAAGCGCGGCCTCGCGGGCGTCATCGCGACACAGCGTCTGGCCAAGCTGGCCAAGAACGTGGCTGCGGAAGCGTCCAACTTCCTCATGGGCCGTACCTTCCTCGACATCGACATGGCTCGCGCCGCCGATCTTTTGGGCATGGATCGCCGTCAGGCCGAACAGTTCCGCGATCTGCAGCGCGGCCACTTCGTCGCCCTCGGCCCAGCCATTTCTCGCCGCCCACTGCCGATCGTCATCGGTGAGGTCGAAACCTCGGCCCGATCCACGTCGCCTAAATTGACGCCTTTGCCGGACGCGCCCGTTGATGCGGCCGACCTGATCTTCACCCACGATCCAGACGAGATCACCCGTCCAATCGTGCGCCGTCCGCCTCCGCCACCACCACCATCAACCAACGAACTGCTCGCGCAGGTCGCTGAAAAGCGCGCGAAGGCAAAGGCGGAGGCAGAAGCCGATCAACCACCACCAACGCTCTTCCCTGAAATCGATCAGGCCGAGCGTGATGAATTGATCAAGGCCGTCATGGAAGAACTGATGGGCGATCCGGATGCGGGTTTCCGCACCAATGCTCAGCTCTATCAGGACTTTTTGGTTCGCTGCCGCATTCGTCGCGTTCCCGGCGAGCCTCCGGCCCTGCCGCAGTTCAAGCGCATGCTCAACGTCGCGCGCGTTGCACCCGAAGAAGATGTCGCCAAGTCGGAAGGCTGGCAGCAAGCCCTTGATCTCTCGGAAACCCTCACCGACGACGTGCAGGGCGTTTTCCTCGTGCTCGCGCAAGCGGCTTTGACCAGCCAACCTTGCCCGTCCGACGCAACCCTCGCGCGCCTGTACGGCACACACTCGGCCTCACGCGCACGCCGTCTGCTCACATGGTTTGAAGAACGCGGATTGATCGTCTTGCGCACCGATTTCCGCAATCAGCGGATCGTCGCCTTCCCAGACCTCGGCGCAGAAACCCTGCCCGGCGATCCCGCAGGCCCCGACGCCCTAGCCGACCACCCCCCGGCAGCCGAGTAACCTCAGCTCGTGCCGCCCTCAGGTGAGCCCACGAGAGCTCTATAACGACCACCAAAACGATCGCCCCTGCGCCCCTCCCCCTATCAGTGGGAGGTCGGGTGGGGGCATACTCACAGCCCACCACCGCACGTCACCCTCGGGTTTGACCAGAGGGCTCTAAACTTTTCTGGGCTCTCATAAGGCGAAAGTCCTCAGACAAGCTTCCGCAAAACAGCGTCCAAAATCCCTGCTCATCGCCCCTCCCCCTCCAGGGGGGACTGTTCATTTGGGACTCCTTATGAGGTGTCTGTTGAAGAACAGATTGAGCGTAATCTCGAGCATCTGCACTGTTTTGGAGACGCGCTTTGTCCGCCGATTGAACCGCGCAAGATTGTCCCTG